>URFE01000007.1:0-31748 GCA_900546965.1 uncultured Collinsella sp. | reverse complement strand
AGCGGTCGGCGGGGCCATTGTGGCTCTTGACAGCGGATTGGGTCATATGAGCGAAAGCCCGCCAGAGCGAGCAAGGTGCCTTGAAACGAGGCGGCATTGACCTTCTGGTCATGCCGCCGAAGTTGAAAGGCAGATTGCCGCCCTGGCGGGCTTGCAGCGTCAAGTGGTTACGGCGTTTGGTAAAACGCCGTAACTAAAACCCGTGGCGCTCCAGGAAGCGGAAGGCTAGGCGGATCCAGGGACGGACCGCCACCTGCTTGTCCTCGTTGTCGACCGCGGTGTTGGCGTTGCCGAGCGAAAGGCCGTGACCACCTTGGTCAAAGACGTGCATCTCGCAAGGGACGCCCTCCTCTGCCATGCGTTGGGCAAACGGATAGACCTGCGCGATCGGCGCCGTTTTGTCGTCGGACACGCCCCACACAAAGGTCGGCGGCATCTGACGCGAAACATGCGTGGTGGGGCAGATGTCGGCCAAATGCTCGTCAGTTGCCTCGCCACCCGTCACCATCGACAGGTAGTCGTTGAGCAAATCGCGCCCCGTCTTGCCGCCCGTCTTGGGCACACGCAAGTCAATGCGCGGATCGCGTGTCTGCATGTCGCGCACATAGGCAAAGTCGAGCAATGGATAGCCCAGCACCACGGCATCGGGACGAATGTCGTCCGGACGCGCCCCTGCCAAGCCCGCGAAGGGACCAGTCTTCCATTGCGTTGCCAGCGAAGCACAGATCATGCCGCCCGCCGAGAATCCCACGACGCACACACGCTTAGGATCGACATGCCACTCGTCTGCGTTGGCGCGCACCGTGGCGACCATCTTGGCAAGATCTGCCTGGGGGTGCGGAAAGCTCACGTCACCCGTAGAACTCGTGACATAGTTGAGCACAAAGGCCTGGTAACCGTGATCCAAAAACGCAAACGCCACAGGATCCTGCTCATGCGGAGCGATATGCGTAAACGCACCTCCGCCACAGATAATCACCGCGGGGCGGCGGCCATTCGGTTTATCGGGCAACGGCTCGGCACCCAAATACGTAAACGTCGCCGGATAATCCTCGGTCGGCTCCTCGCCCCACAGCGCATGGTTCTCGACAATCATATGTGCTCCCTTCGCGCAAATTATGCGCCCTTGTTTTTCGCCTTCAAGCGTACCCCACTTGAACCCGTGGCGCAGAAACACTCCGGCAATAAGTTTCCCTTCAACTGATATATCACATAATCCCAGCTCAGAGGTATCGCGAGCAGCGTAGAATAGGGGGCGTTGACCAAGCCGCGAAACACATATGAAACGTTTCCGGCAAACCAAACGCGCGATATGCGCCTATTTAAGTTGGAGGCAACTATGGGTCTGCTCGATTCGCTTAAGTCCACCTTCACCTCGACCGGCGAGGCGTCCGTTCCGCCCGCAGCAAGCTTCGCCACCCGCGAAGGCGTCATCTATGCCCCCGTCAACGGCGTGCTCGTCAACCTGAACGAGGTTCCCGACGAGACGATCGCCTCGGGCATGCTTGGCCAGGGCTATGGCATCGAGCCCATTACCGGCACCATCTATGCGCCCGCCAACGGCCGCATCGGCGCCACCACTGTCACCAACCACTCCATTGGCATGATCACCGAGGACGGTCTTCGCGTGTTCATCCATGTCGGCCTGGGCACCGTGGAAATGAACGGCAAGGGTTTTGCCCGCTTTGTCGAGATGGGCGATGTGGTCAAGGCAGGCCAGCCGCTCATCAGTTTCGACCGCGAGGCCATTAAGGCCGCTGGTCACGAGGACATCGTGACCGTCATCGTCTCCGAGCTCGATCGTCTTAAGAGCATCGACCATGTCGGCGAGTCTGGAACGCTTATCGGCGGCAACCCGCTCGTCAAGCTTGGCGACCCGCTGCTGGTTGCCAAGACCAAGTAGCCAGGCCCCACGCCACACAGCCAAAAGGCACCTCGTCAAGCGCCCGCGACCATTTGGCCGCGGGCGCTTTTCGTTTGAAAAACCATCCCGCCAATGCTTTATCTGTATAGCTCAAATGAGCCGAGCTGCTAGAATATCGAACTGTATGGATAACTATCATTCAACCGTTATGGGAGGATACGTGAACCGCACCAAAATCGCGCAGCTCTATGCCGATGCCGAGTCGCTCGGCGGCCAGACCGTCACCGTCGCCGGCTGGGTCAAGTCCGTCCGCGACATGAAGAACTTTGGCTTTGTTACGCTCAACGACGGCAGCTGCTTCCGCGACCTGCAGGTCGTCATGAACCGCGAGGCACTCGACAACTACGACGAGATCGCCCATCAAAACGTCTCGGCCGCACTCATTTGCACCGGCACCGTCAAGCTGACCCCCGATGCGCCCCAGCCTTTCGAGCTTTCTGCCACCTCCATCGAGGTCGAGGGCACGAGCGCCCCGGATTACCCGCTGCAGAAGAAGCGCGCAACCGTCGAGTTCCTGCGCACCCAGCAGCACCTGCGCCCGCGCACCAACCTGTTCCGCGCCGTGTTCCGCATCCGCTCTGTCGCGGCTGCCGCCATCCACCGCTTCTTCCAGGAGCAGGGCTTTGTCTACGTCAACACCCCCATCATCACCACGAGTGACTGCGAAGGCGCCGGCGAGATGTTCCGCGTGACCACGCTCGACCCCAAAAATCCGCCCCTCACCGAGTCCGGCGAGGTCGACTGGAGCCAGGACTTCTTTGGCAAGCATGCAAGCCTCACCGTGTCCGGCCAGCTCAATGCCGAGAACTTTGCCATGGCCTTTGGCGACGTGTACACCTTTGGCCCCACCTTCCGCGCCGAAAACTCCAACACCACGCGCCACGCCGCCGAGTTTTGGATGATCGAGCCCGAGATGGCCTTCGCCGACCTCAACGACTACATGGACAACGCCGAGGCCATGCTCAAGTACGTCCTCAAGGACGTTATGGCAACCTGCCCCGACGAGCTCAATATGCTCAACAAGTTTGTGGACAAGGGTCTGCTCGAGCGCCTGGACCATGTCGCCAACTCCGACTTTGCCCGCGTTACCTACACCGAGGCCGTCGAGATCCTGGAGCAGGCAGTCGCTGCTGGCCACCAGTTTGATTACCCCGTCAGCTGGGGCATCGACCTGCAGACCGAGCACGAGCGCTTCCTGACCGAGGAGCACTTTAAGCGCCCGACCTTCGTGACCGACTACCCGGCCGAGATCAAGGCGTTCTACATGCGCATGAACGAGGACGGCAAGACCGTCGCCGCCGCCGACTGCCTGGTTCCCGGTATCGGCGAGATTATCGGCGGCTCCCAGCGCGAGGAGCGCCTGGATCTGCTCGAGGCCCGCATCAAGGACCTGGGCATGAATCCCGAGCAGTACAAGTACTACCTTGACCTGCGCCGCTACGGTTCCTGCAAGCACGCCGGCTACGGTCTGGGCTTCGAGCGCTTGGTCATGTATCTGACCGGCGTGGGCAACATCCGCGACGTCCTGCCGCACCCGCGCACCGTGGGCAACGCCGACTTCTAATTGTCGAACGCTAGCTCGCGTCGCCACACGCCAACGCTCATCGTACAAGCGTCTCTCGACATCGGTCGAGAGACGCTTTTTTCAACAGCATCCGTCAAGCTTTTGGCAAGTTTTTGGTCAGTCGAGCAGGGCTGTTGAAAACTCGACCCGCCGTTTGCCGACGACTACCGACCGCCCAGAGCGCCCTGCGCCCCTGAGAAAGCCCCGCGTCCTAGGCTCCATACCGTCGCCACCCAAAACGGAAAGGACGTGGGCACGATGACCGAAGCCGCTGTTGAAACCTACGACACCACGACGAGAGGCGCCGCCTCGATGGCAGCCTATCGCGCCGTTCGCATCCTGCAACTATTAAGCGAAAACACCGGCGAAGACAAGGCCATGCTTTCCGATGAGCTGATCCGGCGCCTCGCCCATCCCGACCACCCCGCCCGCATGCCCATCTCGGCGGCGCGGCGCAGCATCTACACCGCCATCTCCGCGCTTCGCCATGCCGGATACGAAATTGAGTACAAACGCGGCGTGGGCTACAAACTTCTTACCCGTCCGCTCACCGATGAAGAGATCATCCGGCTCCACGGTATGGTCATGCGCAACCGCTCCACGCCTATCGCTATCCGCAAGAGCATGGCGCAGCACTTAGTTGCCATGGCGAGCGCCGACGTTCGCGGCTACCTCGATACACCCGAACCCGCTCCAAGCGCAGGCAGCAAGGCTACCAAGGCAACACGCACGCCCATCAAGCGTATCGACACGTGCGAGCTCGTCGAGCAGGCCATCGACCACGGAACCACGGTGAGTTTTGATATTTCGAGCGTCACGACGCGTGGCGAAACCGAAGCAGCACGGATGACACTCCGTCCCTTTGCCATCAAGCAACGAGACGGCATCTCTTATTTGCTGGGAACGGTCTATGACGCCCGAGGCGCCGATGACACGTTGCGTACCGTAGAGATTGGCCGAATGAGAAACGTCACCACACGTCTCCTCGACGGCAAGAAGCTCTTCGCCGCCCTGGACGAGGACGACGCCTCCGCCGCCGCATAAGACCCTCCGCCGCCCATTCGACTACCCGTACCGCCCATCCGATTCTGTATTAAAAAACCCGCCAGGCTGTTGTAAAAATGGACATCAGCGCTACTATAGTTCCACTTGCACTTTGTCTCAGTGCAGTGTTTCCAGCCATTTTTATACTGGGGGTAATGATATGAAGGACATCACCATCAGCCGCAGGAGCCTTCTGGTCTCCGCCGGCCTGCTCGCGCTCGCCCCGCTCGCCGGATGCGGCGGCAACTCTGGTTCCGGCTCTGCTGCCGTCGGTTCCGACTACACCATCGGCGTTCTGCAGCTCACCGAGCACTCCGCACTCGATGCCGCCAACGACGGCTTTGTCAAGGCCATCAAGGAGAGCGGCCTTAAGGTCAAGATCGACCAGAAGAACGCCCAGAACGACCAGTCCACGTGTAAGTCCATTGCCGACAAGTTTGTGGGCGACAACGTCAACCTGATTTATGCCATCGCCACGCCCGCCGCGCAGGCTGCCGCCGGCGCCACGGCCGATATCCCCATCGTGGGCTGCGCCATCACCGACTACGCCGCCTCCGGTCTGGTCCAGGACAACGACAAGCCCGGCACCAACGTCACGGGCGCTTCCGACCTCACCCCGGTCGCCGAGCAGCTCGAGATGATGCAGAAGGTCCTGCCCGACGTTAAAAAGGTCGGCCTGCTCTACTGCACCGCCGAGTCCAACTCCGACGTCCAGATCAAGGCCGCCAAGAAGGAACTCGACAAGCTGGGCCTGGAGTACACCGATTTCACCGTCTCGAGCTCCAACGAGATTCAGTCCGTCGTCGAGTCTGCCGTGGGCAAGGTCGACGCGCTGTACTCCCCCACCGACAACACCATCGCCGCGGGTGCCTCGCAGGTCGGCCAGATCTGCAAGGAAAACAAGCTTCCCTTCGTGACCGGCGAGGAGGGCATGTGCATGGCCGGCGGCCTGTTCACCCTCTCCATCAACTATGAGGACCTGGGCTACGCCGCGGGCGAGATGGCCGTTAAGATCCTGAAGGGCGAGGCCAAGCCCGAGGATATGCCGATCAAGCACCTCTCGAGCAAGGACCTGGTCGTCGTCAAGAACGACGAAATGGCCGAGGCCCTGGGCATCGACCTTTCCGCCCTGGACGCGTAATGCCATACGCGGCATGCGTCTAGAGCCCGTGCTCGCGCTTTAGCCGCGTTATTCAATATCTGAGCCACAGGGGCGGGCGCTGTAGACCGGCGTCCGCCCTGCTTGTTTCAGGTAAAACAAAACGTCTGTCCGTAACTCTTCTATGCATTGTTACCGCTA
The DNA here is from genome assembly GCA_900546965.1 of uncultured Collinsella sp. GTDB lineage: Bacteria > Actinomycetota > Coriobacteriia > Coriobacteriales > Coriobacteriaceae > Collinsella. The sequence continues at coordinate 25,916 of URFE01000007.1, read as the reverse complement.
TTATGGTGAATCACGTGTCCACCCTATCCTAGGAGGTATGAAGCATGCTCATTGCATTGCAGGGCGCCGTTTCGCAGGGCGTCCTCTGGGGCATTATGGTGCTTGGCGTGTTTATCACGTTCCGCCTGCTCGACATTCCCGATATGACCTGCGACGGCAGCTTTGCCCTCGGCGGCTGCGTCTGCGCTGTGCTCATCGTCAATAACAACGTCGACCCGCTGTTCGCCGTGCTGGCCGGTATGTGCGCCGGCGCCATCGCGGGCGCCGTCACGGGCATTTTGACCACCGTCTTTGAGATTCCTGCGATCCTCGCCGGAATCCTCACCCAGATCAGCCTGTGGTCCATCAACCTGCGCATCATGGGCAAGTCCAATACGCCCATTCTTGCCAAAGGCACCGTGTTCTCGGCCGTCAGCAATATGACCGGTCTGCCGCAGTCCACCGTTGCCATCATCTTGGGCATCCTGCTCGCCGTGGCTATCGTTGCCATCCTGTATTGGTTCTTTGGCACCGAGATCGGCTCGGCGCTGCGAGCCACCGGCAACAACGAGTACATGATCCGCGCTCTGGGCGTCAACACCAACTCCACCAAGATGATCGCCCTCGTGCTCTCCAACGCCCTCATCGGCCTTTCGGGCGCGCTCATCTGCCAGAGCCAAAAGTATGCCGACATTGGTATGGGCACCGGTGCCATCGTTATCGGTCTTGCCGCCATTGTTATCGGCGAGGTGCTCGGCCGTCTGCTGCCCGGCGGCCTCACGCAGTTTAGCGTCCGTCTTGCCTCCGCCGTCTTTGGCTCCGTGGTGTACTTCCTTATCCGCGCCATCGTGCTGCAGTTGGGCATGGACGCCAACGACATGAAGCTGCTCTCCGCCGTAATTGTCGCTGTGGCCCTGTGCGTGCCCGTGGTTTGGGAGCGCTATAAGCTCCGCAGCTCCTACACGAAGGGGGATGAGGCAGATGCTTAAGCTCTCGCACGTCAAGAAGACCTTTAACAAGGGCACCGTCACCGAGAAGCGCGCGCTCACCGGCGTCGACCTCACCCTGAATGACGGCGACTTTGTAACCGTGATCGGCGGCAACGGCGCCGGCAAGTCCACGCTGCTCAACATGATCGCCGGCGTGTACCCGCTCGATTCGGGCGTTATTGAGCTCGACGGCACCGACATCTCGCGCCTGAGCGAGTCGCAGCGCGCCAAGTACCTGGGCCGCGTGTTTCAGGACCCCATGCGCGGTACCGCTGCCGACATGCAGATTACCGAGAACTTGGCCCTCGCCAAGCGTCGCGGCCAGCGTCGCGGCCTTTCGTGGGGCGTCACCAAGGCCGAGAAAGATGAGTACGTCGAGCTGCTCAAGCGCCTGGACCTTGGTCTGGACACGCGTCTCAACGCCAAGGTCGGCCTGCTCTCGGGTGGCCAGCGCCAGGCACTCACCCTGCTGATGGCCACGCTCACCAGGCCGCGCCTGCTGCTGCTCGACGAGCACACCGCGGCCCTCGACCCCAAGACGGCCTCTAAGGTGCTTAACCTGACCGAGGAGATCGTCGACGAGAACCACCTGACCACGCTCATGGTCACGCACAACATGAACGACGCCATCCGTCTGGGCAACCGTCTGATCATGATGCACGAAGGCCACGTGATCTACGACGTGGCGGGCGATGAGAAGAAGTCGCTCACCGTAGCCGACCTGCTGCAGAAGTTCGAGGAGGTCTCGGGAGGCGAGCTCGCCAACGACCGCATGCTGTTGAGCTAAAACCTGCCAAAAAGGGACAGGTTTATTTTGGTAGGTTTTATCTGCGCAAACGTCAAAACCGCCGCAAAGGGACAGACGCCCTTGCGGCGGTTTTCGCATATTATGTCGATAATCCGATATTCAACCAGACATTCTGGCTAAGGACTAAGGAAACTGCCATGAAAAGACTCCCCCGCTTTGCGTTGGCCGCCGCGTTGTTTGCCGGCGCGCTCGCAGGCATCCCAAGCCTCGCTTTCGCGGGAAACCTGCCCGCCGCTATTGACGGCTCCGTGGCCGTCATGCACACCAACGATATCCACGGCAGCTACAAGTACAGCTACAACGCAAGCAAGGGCACCGGCACTGTGGGCTTTGACGGACTGGCGGTTCTCTATAGCGCCCAAAGCAGCGTCCCCGATCTTTTGCTCGATGCGGGCGACACCTTCCACGGACAGTCCTTCGCCACCATGAGCGAGGGCAAGAGCATCGCCGAGCTCATGGACACCTTCTACGCCGACGGCTACGACGCGACCACGCCAGGCAACCACGACTGGAGCTACGGTGCGGACAAACTCCGCACCATGACCGGCTACAGCACCACCGGCACGCCCTTCGCTATGCTCTGCGCGAACGCGAAGTCTACGAGCGGCGTATGGAGCTCGAGCATCACGAAGACGCTCGATCGCACCTGGGAGGATAGCGAAGATCACTCCACATTCGACTACAAAATCAAGGTCGGCGTCGTGGGTGCCATGGATGAGTCGCTGGGATCCTCGCTGCGCGCGGACCTGGTCGCGGGCACCAGCTTCTCGAGTGCCGCGAACGCCATCAATACCGAGGCAGAGCAGCTGCGCAGGGAGGGCTGCGATGTTGTTGTGTGTATCGCGCACACGCTCGACGCCAAGACCTTTGCCACGCGACTCCGTGGCGTCGATGCCCTTATCGCAGGCCACGAGCACATCAACCTTAACGAGAAGGTGACGGGAGCCGACGGCAAGACAATCCACGTTGTCGAGGCGGGCAGTGCCTTTGCCGAGGTGGGACTGCTTTCCATTCCGTACAAATACGACACGAATGGCACCGAGACGACCGACGATGACACGGTCACGGTCCCTGCAGACGACAGCAACGAGAAGCTCTACACCGCCAAGAACGTCAACGACCTTTTGGCAGACCCCGACAAGGGCTCCGACTACCAAAGCCGCCTTGAAGCCGTCCGCAACAAGATCAAGCCGCTCGACGAGGACTTTGAAAACGAATCGAACAAGGTGCTCGGCACATCCACCACTAACTATTTCTACGGCGAGGACGCCGCGGGCACGCATGGTTGGGAAATGGTGCGCACCACCGATTTCCGTCCCAGCAAGGAGGGCGACACCACCAAGGCCCAGACCATCGGCCACGTGATTTGCAGCTCCTATCTTGACCTGACGGGCGCGGACCTCGCTATCGAAAACGCTGGCGGCATCCGCGGCGGCATCGCGGCGGGCAACGTGACCGCTGGCAACGTCATCGCCATCTCGCCCTACGGCAACACCGTGGAGACCTGGACCATGACCGGCGCGGACTTCCTCGCAGCGCTCGAGCACTCGCTACAAATCAGCGACGATTGCAACGACAGCTACGAGCTTCAGCAGGCTTATGTGGCGGCCGGTCACACCGAGCAGGAGGCGCAAGACAAGTACAAGTGGCGCGATGACTCTGGCAGCGTTCTCTCCTTTGGCGGCATCAACGTGACGATTGATTGGACGCAGCCCGAAGGCAAGCGCATTGTGAGTGCCACACTCACCAAAGACGGCAGCACGCTCGGCCCCGCCAAGACCTATACCGTCGCCACCAACAACTACATCATTACCAACACGACCGATTTTCCCACCTTTGCACACGCCACCAAGTACACCGAGTGGGGCACGTGCGAGGCGGCGCTGAGGGCGCTGATTGGGCAGAACGGCTGGGAGAGCAAGATGGCCGGGCTCGCCGGCACCATCAGCTTCGGCTCCGTAGCCGTGGACCCCACGCCCACACCGGCCCTGACGCCTAAGCCCTCGCCTAAGACGGACACGACGACCACGAAGGTCAGCACCAAGAAGACGAGCGGTAAGCTCGCCGCAACGGGAGACCGCACGCTGGCAGTAGTTGGCGCGTGCCTTATCGGCGGCATCATCGTCATCATCCTCGGCATTATCTGGAAGCGTCGACGCTAAGCTACACCGCCGGGCCTTGCAGCCCCGCCGCGTAAACCTTATATCGAGCACAGAAGCCCGTCTGAATTTGATCGGATGGGCTTCTTGGTGGGTATCATGGTTGGACGATCATTAGGAGGTTTTCCCTACATGGAATTGTTTGAGCCGATTCTTCATTTCTTTGAGCAACGGTGGGTCCACAACATCATCTGGGCCGTCATCTTGGCGATAGGCACCGCCGTCGCCGCCGAGGTCGTATCCAAGACCCTGAACCATCTGCTTAACCGTGACGATAACCCGCTTCCGGCATCAAGTATCTTCATCAACATCGCGCGCGCCGTCATCTGGATGATTGGCGGCAGCTTTATCCTCGACAACTGCTTTGGCATTAACGCAAACGCGCTCGTCGCCGCTCTTGGCGTCGGCGGCATCGCCATCTCGCTCGGCTTTCAGGACACGCTGTCAAACCTTATCGGCGGCATGCAAGTGACCTTTATGGGCATCATCAAACCCGGCGACAATATCGAGGTCGGCGGCGTATCCGGCGTGGTCCAAGACATCACTTGGCGTCATACAACGATTGAGGATGCCTGTGGACAGACCATCATTGTGCCCAACTCCAACATCTCCAAGAACACGCTCGTGCATTTGATGCCCTTTGGACGCGTGGCCGTGCCCGTTGCCGTAAAGGACACGTCTAAGTGGGCTTCCCTTGACGTGCTGGCAGACGAGCTCACGAGCGCAACCAAAACGGCCGTCTCGCCCATCTCGGGCTTTGACAAAGAGCCCTACGTGCTCTTTAGCGAAATCGGCGACTTTGGCATCAAAGGAAAGATCATCTTTATCGTCAGCGACGACAGCACCACTTTCACCGCTGCCGACGCCTGCATCCGCGCCATCGCCCCCATCATTGCCTAAACCACCACAAAGGGGACAGGCACCTTTGTTGTGGTTTTCATTCGTGGTACCATGGTTCATATAGTTGTTTAAACGACTAAGGGAGCAACATCATGGAAGAGGCCTACCGTCAAGCACGCAAGCGCGGCGAGCAAGGACGTCGACGCGCCATTAGCCAAAGCGAGCATCCATACCTTACGGACCTCGATAGCTTGGTTGCCCAGCTCCCCTTAGGCCAGCGAGAGAATGTCGGCCTGAGAGACATTCCGCTCGAAATGGTCGTCGGTACGGTTACCAAGGGCCGTCAGTCCGCCTTTTCGTGTAACTTTATGCCCCTGCTTCCGTTTAGCACCGAGTTCGCCCGCAAGTGGTCCAACCTCTACGACATCCAGGTGACCGAGGGCTATCGCGACCCCGTCATCGTCACCGAGTTCATGCATCGGTTCTATGTCCAAGAAGGCAACAAACGCGTCAGTGTCCTCAAATTCCTAGACGCCCCGACGGTTTCGGCCAAGGTCACCCGTCTCTACCCCGGCACATGGGATTCCGTCGAAAGCCGCCTGTACGGCGAGTTCTGCGCGTTTTGGCGCGTCTGCCCCCTATACGAGATCGAGTTCTCGCGTGAGGGAAGCTACGAGACGCTCGCCAAGATGCTCGGTCAGAACCTTATCGAAAAATGGCCGCAGAAAAAGGTCGACTACCTACGCCACACCTTCCTGCTCTTTAAGCGCGCCTACCTTCGCGCAGGCGGCGACCACCTGGACATTACGCCCGCCGACGCCATGCTCGTCTACCTCAATGTATACAACCAGGACCGCCTGCTGGATACGCCGACGGATATAGTCGTAAACCGCCTGTGCAAGATCTGGCGCGAGCTGGTTATTGCCGGCAAAAATGACGAGGACAAGGTCGATCTTGTCGAAGCACCGAGCGTCGACGAGGAGGAGACGCCCGCCAAGTCCACCTCCGGCGTGCTCAACTTCTTTATGGGCAAGACCGTCTATTCGGCGGCTAACCCCCTGCGCATCGCCTTTATCCATGAGTTCCCCTGTGCGACGTCGAGCTGGGACAGCCTGCACGACCAAGGGCGTCAGTATCTCGATGAGCACTTTGACGGTATCGTGCGCACCGAGGCGTTCGAGGATTGTCACGATCCGGACATGTTCTACGCCGCCGTGGAAACGGCTGTCAAACATGGGGCAAACGCCATCTTCTCGACCTCGCACCGCCTGATGGAATACACGCTCAGGGCTGCCGTTGAGTATCCCCGGGTTCGGTTCCTCAACTGCTCTATCGGCCTTCCCCATCAAAGCGTCCGTTCGTACTTTGGCAAGATGTACGAGGCCAAGTTCCTCCTGGGCGCCCTTGCCGCCAGCATGGCGGACAACCACCGCATCGGCTACCACGCGTCGGTCTTCGCCTCGGGCGCACTCAGCGAGATCAACGCCTTTGCGATTGGCGCCTCGCTGCTCGACCCGCGCGCGCAGGTCATCCTCACCTGGGGCGATGTTCCCGCCGGTGGTCTTACCGAAGCCATGTGCCGCGAAGGCGTAAGCGTCATGACCGGCGCTGACATGTCAAAGTCGCTCGAAGACCCAACGGCCTACGGGCTTCACCGCTTGGTCGACGGCAAAGTCACCGGCATCGCCATGCCCGTATGGAACTGGGGCCGTTACTACGAGCTCATCGTTCGCAGCCTTCTGCACGGCACGTGGGACGAGACCAGCGACGACAACCAAGTGCGTGCCGTCAACTACTGGTACGGCATGAGCTCCGGCGTTATCGACATCCGTTACGCTCCGGGCCTACCCTACCAGACGCGCAAACTCGTGCAGTTGCTCCGCAACGGCATTGTTGAGGGATCCATCAACCCCTTTGGCGGCGAGCTCCATAGCCAGAACGGCGTGGTACAGATCGAAGGCTTCCCTCCGCTGCCGAGCACGCAGATTGTCGAGATGAATTGGCTGGCGGACAACGTGGTAGGCACCATTCCGCAGCTCGACGATGAGCCGAAAGTCCCTGCCCTATGAAAATCCTTGCCATAGCCGATACCGAAGAACGATGCCTTTGGGAGTGCTTTCGCAAGGAACGCTTTGAGGGAGTCGACCTGATTTTGTCCGCCGGCGATCTGGACCCGGACTATCTTGAGTTTTTGGTTACGGTCATCAACAAACCGCTCATCTACGTGCGCGGCAATCACGATGACCGCTACGCACGTCATGCACCGGGCGGATGTATCTGCGTGGAAGACAGCGTGTACACGTACCGAGGGATTCGCATTGCGGGCCTTGGCGGGTCCATGCGTTATCGCGACGGCGCCAACATGTACACCGAACGCGAGATGTCCAAGCGCATGCGTAAGCTGTCGCGTAAGGTTAGGATGGTCGGCGGGTGCGACATTCTGCTTACCCATGCACCCGCCGCCGGTATGGGTGATCTGGACGATCTGCCGCATCGAGGATTCGAGTGCTTTAACACAGCACTCGAATCCTGGAATCCCGACTACATGGTGCACGGGCATGTGCACCAAAGCTACGGTTGCGATTTTCAGCGCGAGCGTCAGCATGTGTGTGGAACGACGATCATCAACGCCTGCGGCTATACGCAGTTTGAGCTCGACCAGACGCGCTACCCCATCCGCGGCTGGCAGGCAGCCTGGCTCAATTCGCAAACCATGCGCCGCGAGCTCAAACGCCACGATGCTATCGAGTCCTCAACAGCCAGAACACCCTGGTAACCACCTCAAAGGGGACGCTGACCCCTTTGAGGTGGTTTTGGCACGCGATAGCAAGAAACCCGGTCCCACACGAGGCAGAACCGGGTTTCTTTAGCAATGCTTGCTTTGCTCAGGCAGTAACTAGCAGTTACTCAGCCAGGAAGTCACGCTGGACAGCGGGATCGACCTTGACGCCAGGACCCATGGTGGAAGACACGGAGATGGACTTGACGTACTTGCCCTTAGCAGAAGAGGGCTTGACGCGCAGGATCTCGGTGTACAGGGCAGCGTAGTTCTCGACGAGCTGCTGCTCAGAGAAGGACTTCTTGCCCAGGGGCACGTGGCAGATGCCGTAGCGGTCGGCGCGGTACTCAACGCGGCCAGCCTTGAGCTCGGAGACCATCTTGGCGACGTCCATGGTCACGGTGCCGAGCTTGGGGTTCGGCATGAGCCCACGGGGACCAAGGATCTTACCGATGCGGCCAACCTTGGCCATCATGTTCGGCGTAGCGATAGCGGCGTCGAAGTTGATCTCGCCCTTCTGAATCTGGGCGACGAGCTCGTCGGAACCGATGATGTCGGCGCCGGCAGCCTCGGCCTCGCGGGCCTTCTCGCCCTCGGCGAAGACGGCAACACGAACGGTCTTGCCGGTGCCGTGGGGCAGGGAGATGGAACCACGGATGTTCTGATCAGCCTTACGAGTATCGATGCCCAGACGGAAGTGGGCCTCGACGGTCTCGTCGAACTTGGCGGTGTCGAGCTCCTTGATGAGCTTGGCAGCCTGAAGTGGGGTGTAGAGCGTGGCGCGGTCGATCTTCTCGGCAGCGGCGTTATAGCTCTTACCATGCTTAGCCATGTGCATTACCTCCTGTGGTTAAACGGGCGTAAGCCCTCCCACATCGTATCGTGTGCCCTATTGCACACATTTAACGGGCGCCCCGGTCGGAGCACCCGCCGTTACCATAAGAAATCGCTACTCAGCGATGGTGACGCCCATGGAACGGGCGGTACCGGCGATGATCTTCTTAGCGGCGTCAATGTCGTTGGCATTGAGGTCCGGCATCTTGATCTCGGCGATCTTGGTGAGCTGCTCCTGGGAGAGCTGACCAACCTTGTCAGCCTGGGGCTTAGCGGAACCAGACTTGAGGTTCAGCTCCTTCTTGATAAGGTGAGCCGCCGGCGGGGTCTTGGTGATGAAGGAGAAGGACTTATCCTCGTAGACAGAGATCTCAACGGGGATGATGTCGCCCTTCTTGTCCTGCGTCTCGGCGTTAAAGGCCTGGCAGAACTGCATGATGTTCACGCCAGCAGCGCCCAGGGCGGGGCCGACGGGAGGAGCGGGGTTAGCTGCACCAGCAGGAATCTGGAGCTTAATGACGTTGGCAACCTTCTTCTCAGCCATGGTCATTCCTTTCGAATCACGAGTGTGAAGTACTTGCTATATCGTAAGCACGCACGTGTTAGAAGCACTCCTGAGATGAGCAGTCACAGAAGAAGCACGCTCGCGCGAACGGACGAAAACTTAAGCGATGACAGCGACCTGGTTAAAGTCGAGCTCGACCGGCGTCTCGCGGCCAAAGATCATCAGCGTGACCTTGAGCTTGCCAGCCTCGGTGTTAACCTCGGAGACCTTGCCATCAAAGTCGGTAAGCGGGCCATCGGTGACGCGGACGGACGTACCGACCTCAATATCAACCGAGGTGCGCTTGGGCGAATCGCCCTTACCGGGACGACGAGTCATCTTGTTGTACTCGTCGCGGGAAAGCGGAGCGGGCTTGCCGTTGCCGCCTAGGAAACCGGTGACGCCAGGCGTGTTACGAACACACGTCCAAGCATCGTCATCCATCTCCATGCGGACCAGGACATAACCCGGGAAAATCTTGGAATCCTTGGTCTCACGCTTGCCACCCTCTTTAATCTCGGTGACGCGCTCCATAGGAATCTCGATATCAAAGATACGGTCCTGCATGCCCATAGTCTCGATGCGATGCTCGAGATCGGACTTAACACGGTTCTCGTATCCAGAGTAAGTGTGAACGACGTACCAACGCTTAGACATGGTTTAGCCCCTCAATCCAGAGAACAGAGCAAGAGCCTCGCCAAAGCCAGCATCGAGCAGAGCGATGACGACGCCGACGACGATCAGAGAAGCGCAAACGACAACCGAGTAGTTCACGAGCTCCTTCTTATCGGGCCACGTGACACGCTTCATCTCGGACTTGACCGAAGCGAAATACTTCTTGGTGCGGGCGAAGAAACCAGGCTTCTCGTTCTTCTTGGACTTCGCAGCCTTCTCGTTCTTCTTGGCAACGGCCTTCTTGGCCTCAACCTTGGAGTTGGCGGCAGCTTTGTTGGCAGGTGCCGGCTGCTGAGCCTTCTTCTTGTTCTTCTTGTTGGCCATTTGGGTTACCTCCGCGCAATGCGCTTATACATGAGTAAACCGTAAGCCCCCAAGTGGGAGCTTACGGAATAATGACTGGCACGCCAGGAAGGACTCGAACCCTCAACACTCGGTTTTGGAGACCGATGCTCTACCAATTGAACTACTGGCGTATGTGACTAGAGACTAGCGAGTCTCTTTGTGCAGCGTGTGGTGACGGCACCAGGGGCAATACTTCTTGATCTCCATACGATCAGGCATGGTCGACTTGTTCTTAGTGGTCGTATAGTTGCGGCGCTTGCACTCAGTGCACGCAAGAGTAACTAGAGTACGCATGTATCCTGAACCTTTCATTTCCGCCCCGTACGGGCACGAGTTGTTACTTTATCAGCTCCACGTAAGTGCTGTCAATGAAAACCTCGAGTCAATTGGTTCTCGGTGGATCCATTCATATTTGGAACACATCAATGAAGCCATCGAGATCTAATCGACGGTGCATCCAGGACCATTGTCGATCCTCTCGACACCAGCAACGGCTCAATATCCATTGCAGAAAAGAACCCGGCACCCATATAAGTGCCGGGTTCTCTAAGTCAGCTATATCAAAGAGCTAATTTACTCAATGATCGTGGAGACGATGCCCGAACCGACGGTGTGGCCACCCTCGCGGATAGCGAAGCGCAGGCCCTCCTCCATGGCGATCGGGTGGATGAGGTCGCCCTCGATGGTGATGTGGTCACCAGGCATAGCCATCTCGGTGCCCTCGGGGAGCTTGACCGTACCGGTAACGTCGGTGGTACGGAAGTAGAACTGAGGACGATAACCATCGAAGAACGGGGTGTGACGGCCGCCCTCCTCCTTGGTCAGAACGTAGATCTCGCCGGTGAACTTGGTGTGCGGGGTAACCGAACCGGGCTTGCAGAGAACCTGGCCGCGCTCGATGTCCTCACGCTTGATGCCGCGGAGCAGCAGACCGACGTTGTCGCCAGCCTCGCAGAAGTCCATGGACTTACGGAACATCTCGATACCGGTAACGACGGTGTTCTGGGTATCCTTGATGCCGACGATCTCGACGGGCTCGTTGAGCTTGAGCTCACCGCGCTCGACACGGCCAGTAGCAACGGTACCACGACCGGAGATGGTCATAACGTCCTCAACGGCCATCAGGAACGGGAGGTCGTTGTTACGAGCAGGCGTCGGGATGTACTCGTCGACGGCCTTCATGAGCTCGCGAATGGCGTCCATCCACTTGGCGTCGCCCTCGAGAGCGCCCAGAGCGGAGCCACGGATGACGGGGATGTCGTCGCCGGGGAAATCGTACTCGGAGAGGAGCTCACGGGTCTCCATCTCGACGAGATCGATGAGCTCGTCATCGTCGACCATGTCGCACTTGTTCAGGAAGACGACGATGTAGGGAACGCCGACCTGACGGGCGAGCAGGATGTGCTCGCGGGTCTGAGCCATGGGGCCGTCGGTAGCAGCGATGACCAGGATAGCGCCGTCCATCTGAGCAGCGCCGGAGATCATGTTCTTGACGTAGTCAGCGTGGCCCGGGCAGTCAACGTGAGCGTAGTGACGGGCAGCAGTCTCGTACTCGACGTGGGAGACGGAGATCGTAATGCCGCGCTCGCGCTCCTCGGGAGCCTTGTCGATGTTCTCGAACGCAGTGAAGTCAGCCTTGCAGCCCTCGGTCTCGGAGAGAACCTTGGTGATGGCAGCGGTCAGCGTGGTCTTGCCGTGGTCGACGTGACCAATGGTGCCGATGTTAACATGCGGCTTAGTGCGCTCAAACTTCTCTTTGGCCATAAAGCCCTCCTCTAAACAGGTCGTCCCCGGACGGGACTTTGCCTTTATACCATAGTGGCTTCTCAACATACTATTGAGAAGCCACCGTGTTACCTATGGTAGCGGTGACTGGATTCGAACCAGTGACGCCACGGGTATGAACCGTGTGCTCTAACCAACTGAGCTACACCGCCGGATGGAGCCTGCAACCAGACTTGAACTGGTGACCTCTTCGTTACCAACGAAGTGCTCTACCGACTGAGCTATACAGGCACTTGACGGGTGGGAGCTATAGGATTCGAACCTATGTAGGCAGAGCCAACGGGTTTACAGCCCGTCCCCATTAACCACTCGGGCAAACTCCCAATCGTTCAAGTATCCGCAGGTTCTTTGGTCTTTTGGACCGCCGCCCCCGCGAACGAAAAAGATAATACGATGCAACCTTGGGGGCTGTCAACGAAAACCTCTAGATACACGGTGCCGGGCGTATCTATATAGACATGACCTGCGATTTTGTTGAGTTTGGATATGAAGGACAGTGGTTTTGGATACTGAGGTGACGTTTCTCGAGGTAACACTTTGGTGTAGTAGAGTACACCTTCAGGATCGAACTTCGATAACGGCTTATTTGCACCTATATATAGGTCGAGATCGGGGCTGCCCAGACAGAAGATTGCTCTTCCCAGGCAAAATCGAGCGTGGATTTTCTTCCGTTTGAAATCGAGCGTGGATAATCTCCCACTTTGCCGTGCCATCGAATCCAAAGTGGCAGATTATCCACGCTCATTCACTAGGCGGAAGATTTTCCACGCTCGTGTGTCCGATAATCCACGCTCGGTCACGACAGTTAAACCCGGTCCGGCCTTTGTCTCGATCTGTAACATTTAGAGAACATTTTTTCCCTATCTGTTACAGATCGAGATGTTTCGCAGAGACCTCTGCTTACGTCTCATTCTGTAACAGCTAGAACGGTTTTCAGCCTCTTCGTGTTACAGATCGAGATGTTATCGGCCGTCCCTTGGCAATGTCTCGATCTGTAACTATAAGGAAGGTCTTCAGCCCACTCGTGTTGCGAATCGAGACAAACCTGAAGCTCGGTTGGCGCCAAACACGCTGACTTATCGACATAAATAGAAACGGGCCCTGTCCCACAAGGGAACAGAGCCCGAAACTCTCATGGAGCCAGTGACAGGAATCGAACCTGCAACCCACTGATTACAAATCAGTTGCGCTACCGTTGCGCCACACTGGCACACTTGGCGCTTTCGCGCGAAGCCAATTAAGAATAAAGGAATTGCCGACGAGGCGCAACAGGCCCTTCACCCGACTACATCTCAAAACCATTCGCCAGAACGAATAGTTTTAATTACAATTGCTATATATAAAACTATTCGTTCTGGCGAAGGGTTTCGCGATGCTTACTACCAAAGAAGCCGCCGAGCTGCTCGGCATCACTCCGCGCAGGGTGCAGGAGCTCATAAAAAACGGAGCACTTGAGGCCCGCAAGGCTTCTGGTGTATGGCTCATCGACAAAGACAGCGTCGACACGCGACTCCGCTCTGTGACCAAAACGGGGGGACGTCCCCGCCGCGGCCACGGTAAGAGCGAGATCGCGTTCACCCTCATGAACCGCACGTACGAAGTCGCTCAGCTGGTCTACAGCACATCGCGAAAAGACTTTACCCACATCGGTGCCGACATCGATTACGCCCACGCCCCTATTGGAGTATTTGGCCCTAATAGCCCCATATCGCTAGACTCCTTCCGCATCTGGTGGCGCGGCCGCGGTATCCCGCTCGCACGCATTGGGCTAGCCTCCCTGCTTGCAGAAGCCGCAGTCGATGTTCCCGATGAACTCGTCCAGCGAAATCTCGGCCTCTCCTTATCCGACCAGTATTGGATTAGGCCCCAAGGTTCCGGTCTCACCTGGGAGGATATCAACTTCTTCAATAACGCCTTTGATGACGTCTCACTGTCCATTGCGCCCTTTGCCCCAGAGGGAAAAGCGGCTGCCGCAAAGCCCGATAACACCTCGGACGGCAATCTTCAAAAGTACTGGACGTGCGAGGGCGAGCATCGAATTCTGCATAAGGCAGGAGCGCACCTGAACCAGGAACCTTATAACGAGCTGGTGGCGACTGCACTTCACCGTCGCATCCTAAACGCCTGCGATTATGTGCCTTACTCGCTCGAGGGCACGGGCACTTCCGCCCTGAGCATATGCGATGTCTTCTTAACTGATGAAGAAGAGTATGTCCCTGCGTTCTATGTAAACCAGTACGCGAACGCAGATGAACGGCTAACCGACTACGAGCGATATGTAGTAAACTGCGAGGAGCTCGGGGTGACAGGCGTCAAGGATGCCCTTGACCGCATGATTGTATGCGACGACATCATCGCCAACTATGACCGCCATTGGCGTAACTTTGGCCTTGTGCGAAACGTCAACACGCAAGCCTGCAGACCTGCCCCCATCTTCGATTCGGGCTCATCACTCTGGTGCAACATATCGCTAGAGGAGCTTAGGGCGGGAGAGCACAGTTTTGCCAGCGCGCAGTTCCATTCAAGTCCCGCGAAACAAATGTTGCTTGTTGAGGATATGAACTGGTTTGACGGGGACAAACTCGAAGGTTTTGTCGACGAGGCAATCGAGATTCTGTCTAAAAACGATGCCCTAGCAGCGAGACTGCCTTATCTAAAAGAGGCGCTAACGTGGCGCCTCGAAAGAATGATCGACATCGCTGAATGGAGTTAGCGAGGCAGCATTGCCCCGCCAACTCCCCTACCTCCCGCGCAGGGCCTTGAGCTTGGCCAGCGCCTCGGGGCTCAGGCGGCTGCCCAAGGTCATCTTGATCTGCGGAGCTTCCTCTGCCTCGTGAACGTCGTTATCAATCTGTTTGATCTCGTCCACCAGCATACGGCTCGAGATGCGCGTAACGCCCTTGCCCATGACGACAGCCTGGATCGTGCCGTCGCTCGACACCACAGAGCACGCACGGCCTTCCTCGCGTGCCTCGATGCAGAGCTTCTGTACCACGGTATCGGCAGAGACGCCCGTCGGCGAAAACTCGATGCGCACGCCGCGGGCCGGCAGGTTGGGGCGCTCGCTGGAGATGTTGCCCGCGCCGTCGAACACGATCACGGCCTCGTAGCGGCCCTGGGCAAACGCGGCGACGTCGTTGATGAGTGCAGTTCGCGCCATATCGTGGACGTCGCTGGAATACGGATCGTCGGAATGGTCGTAGACGAGCTTTTCGTAGCGCGGCGTGCAGTGAATCACGTTGTAACCGTCGACCACCAGCAGCTCGGGCTTATTGGAGTGCACCGTCGAGACCGGATCGGCGATGGCCTGCGCAAACGCATTGCCGCCCACGCCATAGGTCGCGGCCGAAACAATCGGCTTGGCCGAGCCCTCGCCAAAGCGCTTGGCCTTGGACTTGGCGCGGTTCTTCTTGGACATGCGCTACTCCTCCCCCATGAGTTCGCCGGCATTGCGGCGCAGCCACTCAAAGCACAGCGCGGTGGTCGCCTGGGCAACGTTGAGACTCTCGGTCATTCCGCGCTGGGGAAGCTTAGTCAAAAAGTCGCATTTCTCGAGCACAAGACGCGAGATGCCGTCGCCCTCGGAACCCATGACGAGCGCAACGCGGCCCTCGAAGGGGGCGTCCCAGCAACTGCCTTCGGCGTGCTCGGAGGCGCCGCCCACCCAAAAGCCGGCGGCCTTGAGGTCATCGAGCGCACGGGCGATATTGGGAACCTGCGCGATGGGCAGGTGCATGACGGCGCCGGCAGAAGTCTTGTAGCTGCCGACGGTCACACCGGCGGCGCGCTTGTTGGCAATGATGACGCCCGCCGCGCCCACGACCTCGGCGGAGCGCACGATGGCGCCAAAGTTGCCGTCGTCGGTCACATGGTCGAGCACGACGACGAGCGCCGGACCGTCGCCCGCACGGTCGAGGATATCGGCAACATCGGCATAGGGGAAATTGCCCACCTCGAGCGCAATGCCCTGGTGAGCGCCATGGCTCGACAGCGCATCGAGCTGCGCGCGCGGCACATACTTAATGCGGACGCCTGCAGCGTTGAGGTCGTCGACCAGGCGCGACAAGGCGGCATCGCGCTCCCCGCCCTCAGCGATGAGCGCGCACTTGACGGGAAAGCCGGTACGCAGCGCCTCGGCGGCAGCACGGCGACCTTCGATAAACTCGCCCTTGGGAGCCTGAACGTTGTCGCGGTTGCGATCGCGCTGCGGACGCGCAGCCTGGGCTTGGGAGCGCTCGCGCTGACCCTTGGGAGCGGCAGCGCGGTCGTTGCGGCGAATCGGACGCGAGCCAGAAGCAGTCTGCTTGCCTCCACGCGATGCACGCTTGCGATTGTCGGCCATAAAGCGGCCTCCTTTAAATACTTTTCAAACAGGACAAAAGAAGCGACCGCTTAAGACGAATAGCTCAAGCGGTCGGTACGGGTTTTCCAAGTGCCCGAGATTGCCGTGAAAGAGGAGCGACGCGTACTTGAGTACGCGAGCGACGGTTTGAACGGCAAGGTCGGGTGTTTGGGAAACCCGCGGGGATTAGAGAGATTTGATACGAGTGCCAGCGGCAGTATCCTCGATCGTCAGGCCCAGATCCTTGAGCTGGTCGCGGATGGCGTCGGCCAGATCCCAGTTCTTGGCGGCACGGGCCTCGGCGCGGGCCTCGAGAATCTTGGCAGCAGCCTCGTCCACGTCGTCGCCCGTATAGGCAACCAAACCGGCGGCAACACCCAGCAGACCCAGCGGCAGCTCCACCTTGGGCTCGGGAAGCTCGACGCCAAACGTATCGAGCAGCTCGGCCAGCGTATCGGCGGCAGCCAGGACTGCGGCCTTGTCAGCAGCATCGCCCGCCTGCTCCAGGTACTGGTTGCACTCGGTCACAAAGCCAAAGACAGCACCCATGGCACCGGCGGTGTTAAAGTCGTCGTCCATGCACTCCTTAAAGGTGGCACGGGTCTCGGCGGCCTTGGCGGCAAACGCCTCGGATGCTGCCTCATCGGCATCGGCCGTCGCATGGTTCGCGGCCCAGCGCAGGTTCTCGACCGTACCGGCGATACGCGTGAGCGAGTTCTCGGCACCCTCCAGGCGCTCCCAAGAAAAGTCGAGCGGCGAGCGATAGCTCGTCTGCAGCATCAGCAAACGCAGGGCGGCAGCGGAGTGCTGCTCGAGGACCTCGGCCAGCGTAAAGAAGTTACCAAGCGACTTGGACATCTTCTCGCCGTCGACCAGCAGCATGCCCGTGTGCATCCAGGTGTTGGAGAAGCCCTGGTGCCAGGCGCAGGTGGCCTGAGCGCACTCGTTCTCGTGATGCGGGAAGGCAAGATCGGAGCCGCCGCCGTGGATGTCGATCGGAGTACCCAGGTAGCGATGCACCATGGCGGCGCACTCGGTGTGCCAACCGGGACGGCCCTCGCCCCAGGGGCTCGGCCAGCTGGGCTCGCCGGGCTTGGCGGCCTTCCACAGGGCAAAGTCGAGCGGGTCGTTCTTGTCCTCGTTCTCCTCGATGCGCGCGCCAACCATAAGGTCGTCGATGTTGCGGCCCGAGACCTGACCATAGTTGGGATCGCTGCGCACGGCAAAGTACACATCGCCGTTATCGGCTGCGTAAGCGTGGCCCTGCTCGATAAGCGTCTTGATCATGGCGATCATGGGGCCGATCTCCTTGGTGGCGCGGGGGCGCACATCGGGATCGAGCACGTTGGCGGCGCGCATGACGCCGATGAACTTGTCCGAGAACTCCGTCGCGACCTCGGCGGCAGTGCGGCCCTGCTCGTTGGCGCGCTTGATGATCTTGTCGTCGACATCGGTGAGGTTCTGGGCGAACGTGACCTCGTAGCCGCTCGCGATGAGCCAGCGACGAATCACGTCAAAGCTGATGAACGTGCGGGCATTGCCGATGTGGATGTTGTCGTAGACCGTGGGGCCGCACACGTACATGCGGACCTTGCCGGACTCGATGGGCTGGAACTCTTCCTTTTTATGGGTAGCGCTGTTGTAGATACGCATTCGTTACTCCTTAACGGTTTTCTGTAGCAGGCAGACGGCCCAGGCGCCGATTCCCTCGCCCTGGCCTTCCCAACCGAGCTTTTCGGTCGTAGTGGCGGCGACGCCCACGTTTTCGACGTCAACGCCCAGGGCATGGGCAAGGTTGGCACGCATGGCATCGCGGTGCGGGGTGATCTTAGGCTGCTGGCAGGCAATGGTGCAATCGGCATCGACAAACTCGAAGCCCAGCTCGCGCGCGTAGTCCATCACGCGAGCGAGCAGCACCATCGAATCGGCACCCTCATAGGCGGGGTCGGTATCGGGGAATAGCTTGCCAATGTCTCCCCCACGGCAGGCGCCCAGAATGGCGTCGGCCAAGGCGTGCGCGAGCACATCGGCATCCGAGTGGCCCAGCAGGCCGCGCTCGTAGGGAATGTCGACACCGCCGATGATACATCGACGCCCCTCCACCAGACGGTGAACGTCGTAGCCATGGCCAATGCGCAGGTTACTGAACATGGGGAAGGTCCTCTCCCTCGGCCATGCGGCCAAGCAGAATCGCGGTTACGGGACGCAAGTCCTCGGGCACCGTCACCTTAAGGTTATCGCGCGGGCTCTGGACGCAGCGGACGCGCCCACCCATGCGCTCGACCAGCGACGAATCATCGGTGCCGATAAAGCCCTCGGCAATGGCTGCAGCGTGGGCGCGCTTCATAGCATCGACGCTAAAGATCTGCGGCGTCTGCGCAGCCCAATAAAGCTCACGCGGCGGCGTCTCGACGATGTTATCGCCGTCGACGATCTTGAGTGTGTCGATCGCGGGTTGACCGCACACGACACCGTCGAGCGAGCGGTCGCCCACAAGCACGTCGATCGCATGATCGATGGCCTCGGTCGTGATGAGCGGACGAGCGCCATCGTGAATGGCGACGTATTCAAAGCCCGCCGGCACCGCGTGCACGCCGGCACGGGTGGAGTCCTGGCGGGTATCGCCGGCATCGGCAAAACTGATGGGCATGTCATAGTCAAACGGGTCGATGGCCAGGCGGCGCATCTCGGCACGGCGCTCGGCAGGGCAAACCACGACGATGTGGCCGACCTTATCGCTACGGTCAAACGCGCGGATGGACCAGCTCATAAGCGGACGGCCCGCTACATTGACGAGCTGCTTGCCGCCGGGGTTACCAAAGCGCCGGCCGCTGCCACCGGCAACGACCACGGCGCATACGGGCGCCATTATGCGTTCCCCTGTTTGGTGCCCTTCATGCGGTACAGGGAGTCCGCAAGAATGGCAGGGTTGTTAACGCCAAAGTCGCCCAGGCGCTCCGGATCCTCGCTGATGTCATCCATGAGCTCCTGCAGCGAGCCGTACTCGTCGACGATCTTCTCGGCCACGCCGTCGCGCACGACGGACACGCGCGAAAGCGTGCGCAGGCCCAGCGGCGTCATGACGGAGTCCTCGTCCAGGTCGTCGTAACCCAGAACTGCCGCCACGTGCTGCGGGTCGGACAGGTCCTTAGGCGTCATGCGGCTCAGCTCGGCGCGGATCTTCTCGGCGTTTGCCTCGGAGGAATCGCTTGCGTAGTCGCGGATCATCAAGTCGTATTCGGTATCCATGCTGGAGCCCGCGAGCTGCTCGAGCTGCATCTGCACGAGCTTGCCCTGGTTGCCCAGCTTGACAATGCAATCCTTAAGCTCGGTCTTTGCCTGCTGCATGATCTCGAAGCTCGAGAAAATACCGGTAATGTCGGCGAGCGTGACGTAGTCGTCGAGCTCGAGGGCCGTCAGGCGCAGCAGGGAGCGGTCGAGCGACTGACGGGTAGTCTGGAGCGTGGCGACGAGCTGGTTGACCGAGCTCATGATGGTGGTGACGGGCTGGATCTCGTAGCTCTTGCCGTGAACGTACACGTTAACGACGGCGCGACGAGCCGAAACCGAGATCACGATGGCGTCGGTGAGCACCGACATGCGAGCGGCAGTACGGTGACGCATGCCCGTCTCACTCGTGGCAAGCGAGGGATCGGGATTGAGGTGGAAGTTGGCGCGCAGGATCTGGGTGAGGTCGCCATCGATAACGATGGCACCGTCCATCTTGGAAAGCTCGAACAGGCGGTTCGAGGTAAACGAAATGTTGAGCGGGAAGCCGTCGTTACCGGCAGCGAGCACGTTTTCGGTGTCGCCGACGCAGATAAGGGCACCCAGGTGACCGGCAATGATCATGTCGAGGGCGGTGCGGATCGGCTGGCCAGGTGCCGTCAGGCGAATGGCCTGTTCCATACGCTTTTGCAGCTCGTTCTTATCCAAGGCATCGCTCCCATCGTATACGCTCCATAAACGTCAATAAGTTTCTCACGGTTTGCCCCTGTGACGCCCGCAAAATCCGATGCTTACAGAATGAGCGAACACAGCTGAGAGCCCCAATCCAAATGAGCTGCTTATGTGGTAGCATCGGGATTCGCATAAATGAGGGAGTAGTCGCGTGATCGGGTTCGCCTCCGGTGGCGCGGCAAGTCAACACACTGGCCGATGCGGCCTGGCTTGCCTTAATGAACGAGACTCGTGGCTGTGCGCGCAACGCGTACGCCACGGGTCTTTTTTGTTACTCCCCCAAGAGGTACACGCGGGCCCGCCCGCAGAGAGGGAGCCAGACTATGGGACTCGCAGAGCTCGTATTGCTCGCCGTTGGCCTTTCGATGGACGCCTTTGCCGTTTCCATCTGCAAGGGCCTTGGCATGAAGAAGATCAACCTTAAAGTTGCCGTGGTGCTCGGCTTGTTCTTTGGCGGCTTTCAGGCCGGCATGCCCGTAATCGGATGGGCGCTCGGCAGTCAATTCATGGGCATCATCGGACCCATCGACCATTGGATCGCCTTTATCCTGCTCGCCTTTATCGGCGGCAAAATGTTGTGGGAGGCCTTTACCGAAGACGAGGATGAAGGCGACGGCAAGGATGCCGAAAAGATTGACCTGGGCGAGTACCTGATCCTCGCCATCGCCACCTCGATTGACGCCCTGGCCGTGGGCATCTCGTTCGCCGCGCTTTCCGTCGACATCGTTCCCGCCGTGTCGCTCATAGGCATCACGACCTTCATCTTCTCCGTTGCCGGCGTGGCGATTGGCCGCATCTTTGGCGCGCGCTACGAAAAGCCCGCCACCATCGTGGGCGGCGTTGTGCTCATCCTCATCGGCCTCAAGATTTTGCTGGAGCACCTAGGGATTTTAGTGCTGTAAAACACCCTTCAAAACTAAACGTCCGTATAAGGCCTCATGCAGAGTTTTGCATGAGGCCTTTTCATGCAGACTTTTGCATGTCATACTAGGATGCAAAAGCCTGCACGTTAGGAGATAGCCGTGGATACCCTTCCCATCACCACACCACGCCAAGCTGGCATCTACGTGCGCCAGGCACGCGAGACTCAGGGTCTCACCCGTGCCACCCTCGCCAAAAAGGCCGGTGTTTCGGAGCGCCTGCTTGCATCGCTCGAGCTAGGAGACGCCACCGGCATTCGACTCGACAAGCTGCTGGCGATTTTCGACGCTCTTGAACTGGCGCTCGCAGCACAAGGGGATATAAGCGAAACGAAAAATGAGCACCCAGTCGACGCCCCGCATGCTGATCAACCTTGCAGCACCTCCAGACGCCATCACGCTCAACGTCTTCATCATCGCAACCGTCGCAGCACAACCATTCCGGCTCTTGCAGATACCCCCCTTACGTCCGAGCTCTACGACAGGGCCTTCGCCGATTTCGCCATGTCCAATCTCGGAGTCTCGATTGCCGCAAACGCATCTAGCCAAACCATGCCCGAAGGGAAATAGCCAATGGCCAGAACATCACTTCGGACCATTATTTGCGGCGTGCCTGCTGGAACGCTCGCGCAAGATGAGAACGGTCTTATCAGCTTTACCTACGATCATGACTATGACGGGCCAGCCCTATCGACCAACATACCCGTATCGAATCGCACATACGGACAACAGGTCATGAATCCGTACCTGTTTGGCCTTCTACCCGACAGCGAGGACCAACGAAAAGCGATTGCCGCCGAATTCGACGTTAGGCCCAACAATCCCGTTGCGTTGCTCAGCCATATCGGACTCGACTGTCCGGGCGGAGTGCAGTTTTGTGCCGAAGAAGATGCCGACGCCGTCCTGCATCGCGCTGGCGAATACCGCCCTATAGACGACCACGAAATTGCTCTTCGTCTCAAGTCGATCAGAGATGACCGCGATGCATCGTGGATGGGTCTAGATGAAAGTTGGTCACTTGGAGGCAACCAGGGCAAGTTCGCGCTCGCGTTCATAAACGACCGCTGGTGCGAATGCATGGGCTCCTCGCCCACGACGCATATTTTCAAAAATGGCGTTATCGGATTTAAACTCGAGGCTCTCAATGAGTTTGTCTGCATGAAAAGCGCCCAGCGCGCCGGCATCGCAACGGCAAACGTCGAATATCGTATGTTTGAGGACGAACCTGCCCTCATTGTTGAGCGCTATGACCGCGTGAAAGTCAAAGACGGAACGATCAGGCGCCTACATCAAGAAGACCTCTGTCAGGCACTTGGGGTGATGCCCGCCCAAAAGTACACGGCAGACGGCGGCCCGACCACACGCGACATTCAAGAGCTCCTCGTAAATACGAGCCACCATCAACTTAACCTGTATCTGTTTACGCAGATACTTTTCTTTAACGCCATCATCGGCGCACCGGATGCGCACGCGAAAAACTATTCCCTGCTCCTTGGAAACGACGGCGCAGCCATGATGGCTCGAATGTACGATGTCGCGTCGGGTTTGGCGTATGAGCGCATGCGCCGCCGGGCGCGCCTTGCCATGAGCGTTGGCGGCGAAAATCGTGTGGGGTGCATCGGTCCAGGCGCTATCCGCCGATACCACGGTATGGGCGACCCCACGCTGGAGGCGACGCTCACCGATGCCGGGCTATCCGAGAAGTTTTGCTTTGCGACCATGATGGACCTCGCCTACGAGGTACCCATTTGCATGGAAGAGGTCATGGACGAATACGCCGACCTGCCCGGCATGGCGGACCTGCGCGAGCATATGCTCGGCCCCGTCCGCGAAAACTGCCAGCGCGCCCTCGACCTCATCAGGGCAGAAATGGACTAGGTGGCCGTAATTTCGCAATTATCAAACAAAAGAGAGGGGGCACCCGTCGCAAAAGACCGGGTGCCCCCTCTCATAATGTCATTTGCAATCCGCTAGCACGTGACTCGGACTGCTGCTAGCGCAACCTTTACGCAGCGAGGCGCTTGAGGACGTCGATGAGCAGCTCGTAGAAGCGCTCGGCAGAAGCGAGCTCCATGCTCTCGTCCGGGGTATGGACATCGGAGAGCGTCGGGCCCACGGCGATGGCGTCTAGGCCGTGCAGAGCCTCGGCAAACAGGCCGCACTCAAGGCCGGCGTGAATGGACTCGATGCGCAGCTCGGAGCCAAAGAGCTCTCGATAGCTCTCGACAAAGACTTCGCGGACCGGCGAATGCTCGGCATAGCTCCAGCCGGGATACTCAAACTCAAACTTGGCGTCGAAGCCCAGGACATCGGCCAGCGTCTGCAGACGGTCCTTGAACTCGTTCTGCAGCGAGGTGATCGAAGAGCGCGGGGACAGCATAATCTTGACCTCGTCATCGGAGGTGGCGACCACGCCGATGTTGGAGGAAACCTCGACGGAGCCGTCGGTGGCGACGTTGCGGCGAATCACGCCGTTAGGGGCAAGGCGCAGGGCGCGGATGAGGGCAAGCGCGGACTTCTGGTCCATGGCCTCAACCTCGGCGTCGTCGGCAATCTCGACGGTGCAAGTAAAGCCGGGGTCGAAGACCTCGAGCTCGGCAGTGACGTCGGCGATGATGCCCTTTGCGATCTGGGCCGCGGCCTCGGCGGCAGCGTGGTCGGCGTAGACCAGAACAGCCTTGCACTCACGGTTGATGGCGTTGTCCTTGGTGCCGCCGTTAAAGCTAACGATGGCGGGCTCGCCGGCAACCATCAGGCGGTCGATGATGCGGGCCATGATGAGGTTGCCGTTGCCGCGCTCCAGGTTGATATCGCTGCCGGAGTGGCCGCCCAGCAGGCCGGAGATGTCGAGCGTGAGGGTGCTACCGGTCTTGTGCTCGCGCGCGATCGGGCAGGTGTAGGTAACGACGACGCCGCCGGCACAGCTGACGGTGGCAACGCCCTCTTCCTCGGAGTCAAGGTTGATCATGGTGCGGGCGCTAATCTGGGACTTGTCGAGCGTCTCGGCGCCGACCAGGCCAGTCTCCTCGTCGGTGGTGAACACGCACTCGAGGGCCGGATGGGTAATCGAATCGTCGTTGAGCACGGTAAGCATAAGCGCGACGGCAATACCGTTGTCGGCGCCCAGAGTGGTACCGTTAGCGGTGAGGACGCCGTCCTTGACGACCAGGTCGATACCATCGGTCGTAAAGTCGTGCTCAACGGAGCCCAACTTGTCGCACACCATATCGATGTGGCCCTGCAGCATCACGGTCGGGGCATTCTCGGCACCGGCAGATGCGGGCTTGCGAATGATGACGTTGTAGACCTCGTCCTGGTACACATCGAGACCGCGCTCCTTGGCAAACGCAACCAGGAAATCGCTGATGCCCTTCTCGTTGCCAGACCCACGGGGGATCGCGCTGACCTCCTCAAAGAAATGGAACAGCTGGGCGGGCTCGTAGCCGGTAATCTTGTAGTCCATGGTGCCTCCTTGGCGCAACTGGTTAGACAGTAAGACATGCGACTTGTATATTCCCAGACTTTGCGTGCATAAACCAGTCGAAAACGCCGAGCGCCCTCGCATCATCGGCTAACGGTGGACCGTATAGCGTAACGGTCACAACTTCCGCAGCTCTACAAATCGAGGCGCCCTTTCCGGAGCGCCTCGATTGCGCGTATCAAATTGTCGCCACGCCCTACAGCGCGCCGGAACCGGCTTGCATCATGCCGCCGGGGCCCGAGGTCACGCCGCCGCTCACGGGCGCGGCGTTGCCGGTGTGCGGTGCCGCCGGGGCGGTATCGCCACCGAGCGTGCCCACCGGACGCGGTGCCGGGATCTCGCCCGTGCCGTGGCTAAAGACAAACTTGCCATCGGCCACGTCGCACAGGACGGTATCGCCCTCGCCCCACTCGCCAGCCAGCAGTTCCTCGGACAGCGGATCCTCGATGAGCTTTTGGATAGCACGGCGCAGCGGACGCGCGCCGTTGGTGAGGTCGGTGCCCTCGGCCACGATCTTGTCATAGGCCGCATCGGTGAGCTTGATGTTCATGCCGTTGGCAATCAGGCGCTGACGCAGGTCGTCCACCAGCAGGTGCGCGATCTTGGTCAGGTTCTCGCCCGAGAGCTTCTGGAACACCACAATGTCGTCGATACGGTTGAGCAGCTCGGGGCGGAACAGGCGCTTGAGCTCGCCCATCGCACGGCCGCGGATCTCGCTCGACGTGAGACCCTGCTCACCGGTGGTGCCAAAACCGACGCTCGCATCCTGCGCGATCTCGCGGGCGCCCACGTTGGACGTCATGATGATCACGGTATTGCGGAAGTCGACCGTCTTGCCCTGGCTATCAGTCAGGCGACCCTCCTCCAGCACCTGCAACAAAATGTTGAAGATGTCGGGGTGCGCCTTCTCGATCTCGTCGAACAGCACGACCGAGTACGGGTGACGACGAACGGCCTTGGTAAGCTGACCGCCCTCGTCGTGGCCCACGTAACCCGGAGGGCTACCGATAAGCTTGGAGACCTCGAACTCGCTGCCGAACTCCGACATGTCGAAGCTGATGAGCGCGTCCTTGCTGCCAAAGAGGTACTCGGCGAGCGTCTTGGCGAGCTCGGTCTTGCCTGTGCCGGTGGGACCAAGGAAGATAAAGCTACCACCGGGACGACGCGGGTCCTTGAGCGGCGAGCGGCTGCGGCGCACGGCCTTGGCGACGGCCTCGACGGCCTCGTCCTGGCCGATAATGCGGGTCTTGAGCACGCTTTCGGTCTGCAGCAGGCGACGGCTCTCGCTCTCGGTGAGCGAGGAAACCGGCACGCCAGAGGTCACGGACACGATGTCGGCAATCTGACTCACATCGATGGTGAGCGGGCTGGCGTCGAGCTCGGCGGTCCAGGCGGCCTTGGCCTCGGCGAGCTCAATCTCGGCGGCCTGTCTCTTATACACATCTCCGAGCCCACGAGACATCTCAGGATCTCGTA
>URFE01000006.1:0-38244 GCA_900546965.1 uncultured Collinsella sp. | reverse complement strand
GCCGGCAGGTCGGCATGAAACGGCAGGGCCAGGCGAGCAACTCGTCCGGTCTCGGGCGCATCGCCCCCTTGCCGGATTCAAATCCGACAAGGGGGCGACCATTGTGCAATCGCAAGAAGATGATGGGGCGGAATGTCAATCCTGGTCTAACAGAGCCAAAAGAAAACGTCCCTAAACTTACCAAGGCTTCATAACTAGCTACCGTTCACGGGTGCCGATTACCGCCCACCGATTCAGCTTCAAAAAATGACGTCAAAACCAGGCCATCTACCCGCATGGTTAGATTTTGGTCAGCTTTTGGTCAGTTGAGCGGCAAGTTCCGGCTGATACGTTTTTGCTACCAAAAAGGAGGCGGTAGCTCATGACACATTGCAATGACCAGCTCATCGACCAACTGCTCACTCAAGCCGAACAAGAGGGGCGCTGTCTGATTCCCCCGAGCACGGCGATCCGAAAAGCGCTCCTTCGGCGCACCGGCGGCACGGTTGTCTCGCCCATGCCGGGGTTGTTTGCGCGAAAAACGCGCTGGGATGAACTCAACCGAGCGCAACGCCATTGCGAAATCCTCCGCGCCCTTGCGATCATCCACCCCGATTGGACGTTCTGCTCGTTTTCGGCCGCCTGTCTGCTGGGGCTCGAGGTCTCGTGGCGACACCTGAATGTCGTGCATGCCTGCAGCTCGACAAAGCCGTCGGCTCGCCCGGGCGCGCATATTCAGCGGCACCAGATTGAGCCGGCCGGAGCAATACGCAGAGCCGGCATATCGGTAACGCCGCCCATCCGAACGGTCACAGATTGCCTGCTGCAAACTGGTTTTGCCGACGGCATGCCCATTGCCGATTCGGCGATCTCAAAGCTCGGCCTTACGCGAGAGCAGTTGATGGAGGCCGTCGAGCAACGAGCGACCGCCCGCAATGGTCGCGCGATTCGTACGGCCCTCACAACGCTTCGATATGCCGACGTCCGCGCAGAGAGCGGTGGGGAATCGGTCGCCCGAGCCGTCATGATCGAGACGGGCTTTGCGCCCGACTGGCTTCAATACGAGTTGACGGATCCCTTCGATTCGGCCAAGAGCATGCGAACAGATTTTGCCTGGGAGCGTCAAGCTAGGGAGCTCACGCTGGGCGAACTCGACGGGATTGTCAAATATACCGACCAGGCCATGTTAGCCGGACGCACCACCGCCGAGGCGCTCGTTGCCGAACGACAGCGCGAGGCGCACCTATCGCTCTACGGTCATCCTCTGCTGCGCTTTACCATAAACGAGGTCCGCTCGGCAGGAGTGCTCGCCAAAAAGCTGCAGACGGCAGGCATCCGACAGACCGCGCTACCGACATGGCTCAATGACGTGGAGCTGTAGGAGCTGTTGAACGGCGCATTGCTGGATCGCATCCACCCTATCTGGGCCGCGTTTTCCCAACGGCCACGCCAACGGAAAGCGCGTCCCATTCTGAGGCATGATTCCGGGACACAACTTCCGGTTGAGGGACGATCCGGAAAGCACGACCCGTTCCGAGACCGAATTCCGGGACGCGGTTTCCGCTTGAAGCTTCAACCGGAAAATGCATCCCACGCTGGAGCCATATTCCGGGACACACTTTCCATTTGAGGCCTCTACCGGAAAACGAATCCCATTCTGAGCGTCGAATCCGGGATACAGTTTCCGTTTGAAGCCCCGTCTGGAAAGTACGTCCCATTCTGGAGCCGAAATCTGGGACGCAGCTTCCGCATGCGGAGGCGCTCCAAACAAAAGGCCCCGGCTCGCGATGGAGCTGGGGCCAAAGGCACAGCATATACAGTTGATGTTGAGCGCGAACAGCCCATCAGCAATGGTCGTCCGCGCCCCACCCTACCCGCGGTTGCGAACGCGGCTGTAGGGCGTATCCACCATGGGCAGATCGGGACGCAGCTTGCCGTCAAATGCGCGATAGGCGTTCTGTACGGCGGGCGCCGTGGGAATCGTTGCGATCTCTCCAATGCCCTTGCCGCCGTATGCCACGGGCAACAGCTCGTCCTTCTCCACGTAAATGGCGTGGATATCCGGAATCTCGGGCGCACGGAACAGCCCAAGCGTGCCGTACCTTGCCTGGGGCACGCAGTCCTTGAGCGGCCAGTCCTCGGTAAGCGCATAGCCCATACCCATGAGCACGCCGCCTTCGATCTGACCCTGGATGGAGATGGGGTTGACCACCTTGCCGGAATCGTGCGCGGCATAGACCTCGCTCACGCGACCGTCATCATCCAAAATGACCACATGTGTGGCAAAGCCGTAGCAGATGTGGCTCTTGGGGTTGGGAACATCCGCACCCAGCTTGTCGGTCGGCTCCAGGTACACGTAGCCAAACTCGCATCCCTCGAGCGCCTTGATGGCGGCCGCGGGATCCTGAGGATGCATACCCTGGCCGGCGACGAGCTCCTGCGTGTGCAGCTGATAGGCACGACCGTCGTCGTACTCGATCTTGACGCCGTCGCCATGCGCGCTCACGGGAGTATCGGGTGCGGGCTTGCCGGCCTCGATGTCAAGCATGGCATCGCGCAGCAGGAAGGCGGCACCGCGCACGGCCTCGCCGGTCACGACCGTCTGACGCGAGCCAGACGTGGTGCCGGAGTCGGGAGCGTTCTCGGTGGAGCACTCGCCGTTGGCGATGCAGCGAAGCGGCAGGCCGCATGCCTCGGCAACGTCTTGCAAAAAGACGGTGTTACAGCCCTGGCCAATGTCGGACGTGGCGGCATAGACCACGGCCGCGCCGTTCTCGATGCGAATCTTGCAGCGGCCGGCATCGGGCAGGCCCACGCCCACGCCGGCGTTCTTCATGGCGCAGGCAATGCCGGCGTGTCCGGGATGCGCATAGTAGGCATCCTTGACCTCGAGCAGTGTCTCCTTCAGCGCCGTGGAGCAGTCGGCAATCTGACCGTTGGGCAAAACCTCGCCCGGCTCGATGGCGTTGCGGTAGCGAATCTCCCACGGATCCAGGCCGACCTTCTCGGCCAGCAGGTCGATTAGGCTCTCGAGCGCAAACTCGGACTGGCAGACGCCAAAGCCACGGTACGCGCCGGCGGGCGGGTTGTTGGTGTAGTAGCCATAACCGCGAATGTCGGTGTTCTGGTACTTGTAGGGGCCGACAGCATGCGTGCAAGCGCGCTCGAGCACCGGGCCGCACAGCGACGCGTAGGCGCCGGTGTCAAAGTTGATCTCGCAATCCAGGCCGGTAAAGTTGCCCTCGGCGTCGCAACCCAGCGTAAAGGTACCGTCCATGGCATGACGCTTGGGATGGAACGCGAGCGACTCGGCACGCGTGAGCTTGCACTTCACAGGACGCTGGAACTTATAGGCAGCAAGCGCGGCCAGGTGCTGGATCGAAACGTCCTCCTTACCGCCAAAGCCGCCGCCCACGAGCATGGTCTCGACGACCACGCGCTCGGGTTCGCTATCCCAGCCAAACATATGGGCACACTCTTTGCGCGTGTCGTAGGCACCCTGGTCGGTCGACTGCACCTTGACGCCGTTCTTGTACGGGAAGGCAACGGCGCACTCGGGCTCCAAGAAGGCATGCTCGGTAAAGGGCGTGGTAAAGCGCTGCGTCACGGTAAACGCGCTCTCTGCCAGCGCCTTGGCGGCGTCGCCGCGCGTCACGTGACGGCTCTGACACACGTTGTCCTTGAGCTCCACCGTGTTGCCGAAGGCAAAGAAGCTGTCATGCAGGCGCGGGGCATCGGCGGCCCTGGCCTCGACAATGTTGCGCACGGGCTCCAGCGGCTCGTAGTCAATCTTTACGAGCTTCTTGGCCTTCTCGAGCGTCGCCTCGTCCTCGGCGACCACCAGCACGATGGCATCGCCCACGCAGCGGGTGATATCGCCCTGAGCGATCATGACGTCCCAGTCCTGGATAAGGTGGCCGACCTGGTTGACCGGCACGTCCTCGGCGCGCAGGATGCCCACTACACCGGGCAGGGCCTCGGCCTTGGAGGTGTCGATGGAGAGCACGCGGGCGCGCGGATACCTGGAGCGCACGGCGCTGGCATAGGTCAGGCCCGGCTGATCGAGCTCGTCAATGTCGTCGGGATACTTGCCCTCGCCGAGCACCTTCTTGCGCACGTCAATACGGAAGGCGCGCTTGCCCACGCCGTAGTCATCGCCGCGCTCCAGGTCCTCGTCGATCTGCTTTTCGCCGCGGAGCACCGCAGCGGCCAGCGAGATGCCCTCGATAATCTTTTTGTAGCCGGTGCAGCGACAGACGTTACCGCGAATGGCGTACTTGATCTGCTCCTCAGTGGGCTCGGGGTCCTCGGCGATGAGCGCCGCACCCGCCATGACCATGCCGGGAATGCAAAAACCGCACTGCACGGCGCCCACGGCGCCAAAGGCGTACACAAAGGCCTCGCGCACGTCCTCGGGCAGGCCCTCGACGGTCACGATGTTGCGGCCGGCGGCAAGAGCGGTGGTCAGCACGCACGCCTTGACGGCCGCACCGTCCACATGAATGGTGCAGGTGCCACAAGCACCTTCGGAGCAGCCGTCCTTGGCGGAGTGAATGTGCAGGTCGTCGCGCAGATAGCGCAGCAGTGGCTTGTTCTGAGTCGTCGTGCACTCGACGCCGTTAACGGTAAAAGTGGATTCCTGTGCCATGGTGATTCCCTTCTACACGCCGGCGGCGATGCCGGTGCGGTCGTGGATGGCGCCATGCGGGCAGACGACGGCGCACATGCCGCACGACAGGCAGTCCACGCCGTCGATATGGGCGCAGTTGTCCTCGATGCGGATAGCGCCGGCAGGGCACTTTTTGGCGCACATACCGCAACCGATGCAGCTCGTGTCGCAGACCTTGCGCGCAATGGCGCCCTTATCGGTGTTGTTGCAGCGCACCAGAATGTTCTGGTAGCCGGGGACGAAGGCAATCACGCGCTGCGGGCACGCCATGCCGCACAGGCCACAGCCCGTGCACTTGGAGCGGTCCACGCGGGCGATGCCATCGACCAGCGCAATGGCGCCGTGGGGGCAGGCCGTGACGCAGGCGCCACAGCCAATGCAGCCTTCGCTGCAGTGGGCGTCGCCGCCTGCGGAGGCGCAACCGCTTCCGCAGGCAACGTAGGCCACGTTATGTTGAATGGATTTGGCCATAAGAGACTCGCCTATTTCTTAAGAAGGTACGAATAGTTGTCGCGCACAGCCCTGATGGTCAGGCGGACGGCCTCGGGAAGACCGGTGTTGACGGCATCGACCGAGACGGTGCGGACCGTGCCGGCGACGCGAACCTTAAAGTGGTCCTCGTCCACGGCCAGGAAGCCCTCGTTCTCGGAGTTCTCCATGTCCTCCTCGCTCCAGAACAGGGTGAGCTTGTCCTTGTAGGGACGACCCTCCTGGTAAGGGCAGAACACGGCGCAGTTGCCGCACTCATTGCACATGCCGTCGACATGGACGACCTGATGCTTGGCCAGGCCCGGCACCTTAATTGCCACGTTGGCGCGGTTGGGGCACACGTCGCAGCAGACCTCGCACACCGAGCCGCAGCCCAGGCAGCGGGTCTTGGTGCAGTTGCGCTTGTCGCGGCACAGCGACCCCTTGCGCTCGTAGCAAGTGTCCTCGCGGCCGGCCTGCTCGTTGCAGTCGGCGTACTTGTTAAAGTCCACGTCGGCGATGGCACGGGCGACCTCGGCGGCATCGGCGATAGCCTCGACCACGGTGGCAGGACCGCGGCGGCAGTCGCCCGCAGCCCAGACGCCCTCGACGCCGGTGGAGGTAGCGGCAAGGCGGCCGCGACGGTCGTGCTCGACGCCCGCGGCATCGTACAGGCTGGCGTCGATGCCCTCGCCCACGGCGCAGATCACCGTGGTGGCGGGAAGCTCAACAGTCTCGCCCGTGGCGACGGGGCTGCGGCGGCCGCTTGCATCCGGCTCGCCAAGCTCCATAACATCGCAGGTCAGCACGGCGCCGTTGAGTGCCTTAGGTGCCAGCAGCTCGCAGAACTCAACGCCGTCGGCAAGAGCAAGATCGAGCTCTTCCTCATCGGCGGGCATCTGCTTCTTGGTGCGGCGGTAGACCAGGCGCACGTTCTTCACGCCGGCCAGGCGCTTGGCCACGCGGGCCGCGTCCATGGCGGTGTTGCCGGCGCCAATGACCACGACGTCCTCGCCCAGCTCGAGCTTCTCGCCCTTCTTGGCGGCCTCGAGGAACTCCAGCACGTCGAGCTCGGCGCCCTCGCCCAGGCCCGCAGAGCCGGGCATCCAGGCACCGGTGGCCACGACCACGTCGGTAAAGCCCTGGTCCTTGAGCTCGTCAATGGAATCAACGCGAGCGTTGAGCTGCACCTTGGCGCCAAAGGCTAGGCAGAGCTCGGCATCGTGGGAGATATCGTCGCTCGCGATACGGAACTCGGGAATCACGTGACGGACCACGCCGCCGAGCGAATCGCGGGCCTCAAAGATGGTGACGGGCACGCCGGCACGCGTCAGGAAGAACGCCGTCGCCAGGCCGGCCGGGCCGCCGCCGATAACGGCAACGTTGCGCTCGCCGTCGTTGGCGATGGCCTGGGCGCGCAGCTTGGGCAGCACGGCGGTCATGGCCTCGCGGGCGGCCTTGAGCTTGCTGGCGCGAATCTGGGCGCCCTCGGGCTCGTAGAACGCACGCTCGCAGGCACGGCCGCAGGGATGCGGGCAGATGGTGCCGGTAATGAACGGCAGGGCGTTGCGCTCGATGATGATGTTGAGTGCGTCCTCGTAGCGGCCCTCGTCAACGGCCGCCAGGTAGGCGGGAATATCCTGCTGGATGGGGCAGCTCGTGCGGCACGGCGTGGTAAAGCAATCGGAAAGAGGGCTCTTGCCGGCGACCTTGCGGTCGGGCAGCGGACGCAGCGGCTTCTTGTAGAGCGGGTTGGTGAGTGAGTCGGTCTGGATCGCAGTCACAGCCTCGAGAGAGACACCCGCGAACGGCTTGCCATCCAGGTCGGTAAACTCGCCGGCCATCTGGCTAAAGCGCTCGTAGCCACCGGGCTTGAGCACGTCGGTCGCCAGGGTGACGGGCCAAATGCCGGCATCGTACAGGGCACGGATGTTGTAGACCGTGGCGCCGCCGGAGTAGCTGATGCGCAGTTTGCCATCGAACTGCTCGGTAATGCGGCGGGCAGCCTCGATAGTCAGCGAGAACAGCGAACGGCCGGACATGTACATCTCGGTGGAGGGCAGCTCGTTTCTCGTCACGTCGACGGGGAACGTGTTGGTCAGCTTGACGCCAAACTCCAGGCCGCGCTCGGCGCACAGGGCAATCAGGCGCTCGAACATGGGCACGGCATCGGCCCACTGCAGGTCCTCGCGGAAGTGCGTATCGTCGAAGACGATGTAGTCAAAGCCCAGCTCGTCGAGGCGCTGGCGGGCAAACTCATAGCCCAGCAGCGTGGGGTTGCACTTGATGTAGGTGTTGAGGCCCTTCTCGGTGATCAGATAGGTCGCGATGCGCTCGATCTCCGCCGGCGGGCAGCCGTGCAGGGTAGACTCGGTGATAGAGTTGGACACGCGTGCCGGGATGGACTCGACAAATGCGGCGTCGACATGCTCAAACTTGTCCAGGTTAGCGAGCGCCCAGGTGCGGCACTCGTTCCAAACCTCGGAGCCGCTGGCGTCCTTCATGCCCTCGATGTAGGCGTCGACCTTGGGGCTCTTGATGCCCTCCAGGTCATAACCCACGGACATGTTGAAGACAAAGCCGTCCGGGCTGCCCAGGCCGTACTCGCGAGCGATCAGGTGGCAGGCAAACCATGCCTTCACGTACTCGGCAAAAGCCTGCGGAACCTCGAGCTCGGTCGACCACTCGCAGTTGTAGCACTCGTCCTGCGCCACGATGCAGGGCTTGTTGACGCACTTGGAGAGCTCCTCGCCGTCCATAACCTGAACGGTCTTGAGCTCAAAGAAGCGGGAACCGGCCACATAAGAGGCCACGATGTTCTGGGCAAGCTGCGTGTTGGGACCGGCGGCCGGGCCAAACGGAGTCTCGATGCGCTCGTCAAAAATGGGAAGCGCGCCCTCCTGGTTGGTCGTGACCATCTTGCGCACGCCAAAGACGGCGCCCTGAGTCTTGTGCTCCTCGATGTTCCAGTTCATCAGCTGCGAAAACGGGATCGGCCTCATGATGTCGCTCATAATGAGCTCCTCTCTGTAACGCCCGGCGAGACCGCGCGACGGGCGCAAATACGGTGTAGCGCTAGCACAGCGCCGGCGACCCCGCGGAGGCCGCCTATGCGCGCGCCGGATGTGGCGAAACATCCGACGCGCGCGAATCTACCTGTGAATTAGTAGGTGCGATCGTTGAGCGTGCTCCAGAGCTTCTTGGACTCGGCCATGGTCCACGCGTTGATCTTGTCCTCATCAATGCCAACGAACTCGCGATCCTTGTACAGGACGCGGCCGTTGATGATGGTGGTGCGGCAGTTTTTGCCCATCATGCCAAAGAGCATGTGGCCGTCGATATTCTCCTCGCTCAGCGGCGTAAAGGGCTTGTAGTCCATAACGATAACGTCGGCGGCAGCGCCGGCCTCGAGCACACCGAGCTTGCGATCGAAGTACTTGCTCGCCATCTTGGCGTTATTCTCGAACAGCATCGTCATGGCCTCGCACCAGCCCACGTTGGGCATGGCGGCGTTGTGGCGCTGAATAATCAGGAAGACCTTAAGGCTCTCGAGCATATCGTGGGTGTAGGCGTCGGTGCCCATGCACACGGGGATGCCGCGGCGGAAGAACTCGAGCACGGGGGCGCAGCCCACGGCGTTGCCCATATTGGATTCGGGGTTGTTGACCAGCCAAGTGCCGGACTCCTTGACGATATCCATCTCGGCAGGCGTCACGTGGATGCAGTGGCCCAGCATGGTGTCGGGACCCAGCAGGTTGTGCTGCAGCAGGCGCTCGACGGGGCTGATACCACCGCGGTTGAGGCGGGAATCCCACACGTCGTTCATGCCCTCGCACACATGGATGTGGAAGCCGGTCAGACCGTTGTTGGCCTCGGCCATCTTATCCATGGTCTCGTCCGAAAGCGTAAAGGTAGCATGTCCGCCAAACATGGCGGCGATCATGTGGTTGTCGTTATCGCGACGCTCCTTGGCGGCCCACTGGGCAAATTCGGCGTTCTCGGCAATGGCCTGGTCGCACTTTTCCTGGCCGCGGCGATCGGAGACCTCGTAGCACAGGCACGAACGCATGCCCAGCTCCTGAGCTGCATCCTTAATGGTAAAGAGGCTTCCCGGAATCTCGCAGAAGCTCGCATGGTGATCGAAGATCGTGGTGACGCCATCACGGATGGAGTCCAAAATCGTAGCATAGGCGCTGGCCTTGGTGCCGTCGAGCGTCAGGTTGTCGTCGATCTTCCACCACTGCTGCTCGAGATTCTCCAAGAAGTTGGTGGGGTTGCAGCCCTTAATGGCAAGGCCGCGGGCCAGACCCGAGTAGATGTGGGTGTGGCAGTTGATGAGTCCGGGCATGATGAGGTTGCCCTGGGCATCGACGTACTCGGCATCCGGGTACTTGGCCTTGAGCTCGCGCTCGGGGCCCACTTCGACGATCGTATCTCCGTCAATGGCGACCGCACCGTTTGGAATAAACGGGGTCTGAGCGTTGCGGGTAAAGACGGAACCGTTAGCGACCAGAAGCATAAATGCTCCCTTCAACATCAGAGGCGGGGTTTGACACCTCTGACATGGCGGAGTGCGAAGCGCCGGCCTACACCGGAAACGGGCCCTCTCCCGTCAACGCTTCACCAAAGGGACAAACCCTTTGAAGTGCGGCTTGGTGCCGCATGGCGTCGGCGGACGAGGCGATGCGTCCGCCGACGAATAGCACCGAATTGGTTACTTCTTGCTCTCGGGCAAGACCAGATCCACGGCAGCGTCCTTGGCAGCATCGATGTGCTGAGCCACGACCGGCGTCTGCGGAAGGATCAGGTTAAGGACAATGGCCATGATGGCGGTGGGGGTTACGGCATTGGAGCCGATGACGGTGGACACCCAGGCGGGCATACCCTCGCCGGCAAGGCAACCGCTGGCCATCCAGATACCCAGGCCAAAGACGACGGAGGTGCCGACGATGGTGGTAGTGCGCTGCGTGAGGCCCTCGCGGGTGAACATGCGCACGCCGTTCATGGTGATGGTGCCAAAGACGCCGACGGTCGCGCCGCCGATGACGGGCTGCGGGATAGCGGAAAGGACGGCAGAGAGCTGCGGGAACAGACCGGCGATGGCAAAGACGGCCGCAATGATCACAAAGACCCACTTGTTGACGACCTTGTTGGAGCAGATGATGCCCACGTTCTGGCCAAGGGCGCTGGTGGGAAGACCGCCCAGCAGACCGCCGACCATAGAGGTGAGGCCCTGGGACACGATAGCGCCGGAGAGCTCGCGCTCGGTGGGCATACGGTCGATGGAGCCCAGGCAGGCGGCGGAGACGTCACCGATAACCTGGATGGCAACCATGGGGAACACGACGGCAAGGGTAATGCAGACCTCGGGATCAAACTCGAGCGCGTAGGGCATGAGCTTGGGAAGAGCGAAGACCTGAGCGGTGGCGACGCTGGAGAAGTCGATCATGCCAAAGGGGATGGAGACGATCATGCCAACGATCATGCCAAAGAACACGGATCCCAGCTTGAGCGTGCCCTTGCCAAAGTTGGCGAGCGCAAAGACCACGGCGAAGGTGATAAGAGCGACGCACCAGGCCTGCGGGGTGCCCCACAGCGGCGTACCCATACCGCCGGCCATATACTTGACGGCCGTGGGATACAGCGAAACGCCGATGGAGAAGATGACCGTACCGGTCACGACGGGCGGGAACAGCCACTTGATCTTGCTGTAGGCCAGACCAAAGAGGACCGCGACGGCGCCGCCGACGATCTCGCCACCCAGCAGCGCACCAAAGCTAAAGCCCGAGGCACCCATGGCCTGCAGGGCCGGCAGGAACGCGAACGAAACGCCCATGACGATGGGCAGGCCGCCGCCGATGCGACGGAAGGGAGCGAAGGCCTGAAGGGCCGTGTCGATCGCCGAAAGAATGAGCGCGACCTGGATGATGTCGGTACTCTGCTGGCTATTAAAGCCGTAGACGCCGGCCATGATGACCGCCGGGGTAATGATGCCGGCAAACGATGCCAGTACGTGCTGAAGGGCACACGGGATCATTTCCTTAACGGGAGGCATGCCTTCGCGAGTGAACAGGGCTTCAGTGCCGTTCGTAACCGTCTCCTGGGTCATTTGACCACCAATCCTCGAAGTAGTTGTTTTCGCATCTGACGCTCTATTGTGACGCAGTGCGGGGTTGAGGTTGTGCCTTCATTGCATATCGTATTAAAGATGATTCTCATTCTCAATAATAATTTTTTGTTATCAGACTATTCTTCAGCTGAAATTACGCATTTCCGCAGGTCAGGAAAGTGTCTGGTCAAAATAACATCTAACATTTCTTTTGGTCAACCGTTTACCGCTAAATTCCTACCGTTCGTCTGCATTACGCAATGTACCTGCGGATATACGAGATGATGGGCAGCGTGTTACCATGAGAAAAAATTGTTATGAACATTTCCGATTTCACCCAAAGGAGTTGCCCGTGAACGAGACCGTACGTCGCTTTTTGCCGATGGTCGATTTTCTGGAGCAGATACTCGGCAAAAACAGCGAAATCGTGCTGCACGATTTCTCGGATCCCGACCACGCCATCGTCGATATTCGCAACGGCATCGTGAGCGGCCGCAAGGTCGGCGGTCCCGCCACCGATCTGGCACTCAAGATCATGCACGACGCTAAGTATCGCGACCTGCCGTTTATTACGGGCTACGAGGGGCGCGGTGCCGGCGGCAAGACGTTGGAGTCAGCGACGTACTTTATCCGCGAGAATGATGAGATCGTCGGTATGCTCTGCGTCAACACCGACCTCTCGACCGTGCGCTCCATCAACGCCATGGCGCAGCAGCTCATGGCGTGCTTCGACGCGGCGCCGACGCGCACGGAGCCCGCCCCTATCGAGGTCGAAAGCCTTTCGGAGTCCACACAGGAGCTCATCGACCGCAGCATTGCCGAGTTGCTGAGCGCGCGCGGGCTGGATGTAGCGTCGCTTGGTCAGAGCGACCGCGTGGACGTCATTCGCCACCTCAACGGTAACGGGGTGTTCATGCTCAAGGGCGCCGTGGCCTGCGCCGCCGCCGCGCTGGGCATCTCTGAGCCCAGCGTCTACCGCTACCTGCAAAAAGTCCGCAAGGAAGGCTAACGAGCAAAATGGAGTGCGGCTCCACAAGCGATCCGTCACTTGATAAAAGACCCTGCAGCTCGCACGCGCTGCAGGGTCTTTTTGCATGTCATGTTTAGTTGTTGCCAACGCCTTAGAGAGCGGCGACGACCTCGATCTCGACCAGACCGCCAGCCGGAAGGGCGGCAACCTGGAAAGCGCTGCGCGCGGGGAACGGGGCCTCGAACTTGGAGGCATAAATCTCGTTCACGGCGGCGAAGTCGGCGATGTCGGCCAGGTAGACCGTGGTCTTGACGACATCGGCAAAGGTGGCGCCGGCAGCGGTCAGCAGGGCCTCGACGTTGGCGAGGGACTGCTTGGCCTGGGCCTCGACGCCCTCGGGCATCTTACCA
Organism: uncultured Collinsella sp.; assembly: GCA_900546965.1. Lineage (GTDB taxonomy): Bacteria > Actinomycetota > Coriobacteriia > Coriobacteriales > Coriobacteriaceae > Collinsella. The sequence goes on along the minus strand of URFE01000006.1, from coordinate 25,639 downwards.
GTTGTGGGGTCGATGCCCAGCTGGCCGGACAGGAACACCATGTTGCCGGTCTGGATACCGGGGGAATACGGTCCGATGGCTGCGGGTGCGTTATCGGAAGACACGACGGTCTTGCTCATGTTTTTCTCCTTACGATCAATTGAGAGAGCGTGAGCGCGGTGTTCACACCGGGAGGCACAGTTCGGTCTGAACACCGCGCTTGATTGGGATAGTACTCAAGGTTTCTGTTTGATGCAAGAATATTATCAGCTTGCGAGAATATTTTATCGCCCAACGGCGCCCGTTGGCAGCTGAACGGTTCTCCACGGGGTCAGCCAGCCTAAGCTGCTGAAGACTTTATCCCGCTTGGAGCACGGGCATCGCCTGCCGCAACGGCACCACTATACTTTTGAATATCTGAGCATTTTGAAAGGCAGGATATGACCGCAACCGCCAGTCGAACCACCAACCGCAGACCCGAGCTTTTGGCGCCCGCCGGAGGGCCCGAGCCCTTTGCCGCCGCGCTCGCTGCCGGGGCAGACGCCATCTACTGCGGCATGGGCAGCTTCAACGCCCGCCGTAAGGCAACCAACTTTACCGACGAGGCCTTTGAGCAAGCCTGCCGCGCCGCGCATCTAGCCGGGTCGCGCGTCTACGTCACGGTAAACATCGTCATCAAGCAGTCTGAGATGGGCGATGCGCTGCAACTCATCCATCGCTGCTCCACGCTGGGCGCCGACGCCTTCATTATCCAGGACTGGGGTCTGTTCTTTGAGGTCAAGCGCACCATGCCCGGCATCGAGACACACATCTCGACCCAGGCGAACATCCACGACGACCGCGGAACCCTTTGGTGCCGTGAGCAGGGCGCCGACCGCGTGACTCTCTCGCGCGAGCTCTCCATCGACGAGATCGCCGCCATTCACAACGCCGCGCCCGATGTGGACCTTGAGGTCTTTAGCCACGGTGCCATCTGCTTTTGCTACTCGGGTCTGTGCCTGCTGTCGAGCTTTGCCATGGCTGGCCGCTCGGCCAACCGCGGCATGTGCGCCCAGCCCTGCCGCCTGCCCTACGAGCTGATCGACGAGAACGGCCGCTCGCTCTCCCCTGCCGGTCGCGAGCGTGCGCTATGCCCGCGCGACACCAACACTTCGCAGCTTGTTCGCCGTCTGTATGACGCCGGCGCCGCATCGCTCAAGCTCGAGGGCCGCATGAAGGCCCCCGATTACGTGTATTCCATCGTCGACGTGTATCGTCATCAGATTGATGACATGCTGGCCGATGTTTCGACCTCTAAGGATGAGGATGCGGCCCGCCAGCGACAGCTCAAGCGCTGCTTTAACCGCGACTTTACGCACGCCTACCAAGACGGTACCTCGGGTGACGAGATGATGAGCTACGAGCGCTCCAACAACCGCGGCCAGATCGTGGGCACGGTGCTGGGCAGCCGCCCGGCCAACCGCGATGTGCGCGGCCTCAAGCCCGACGACCGCCGTCGGCGCGCCGCCATCGCCCGCATTGAGTTGTTTGAGCCCGTGGGCAAGGGCGACCTGCTGGAGCTTCGCCACGATAACGAGTTTGACCAGTTCCTGACCACCATTGCCGCCGATGATGCCGCCGCCGGTGACATCATCGAGTGCCGCGTGCCTCGCAGCATGCCCGAGGGCTGCCGCGTGCGCGTGATTCGAAGCCAGCGCGCCATTGACGCTGCCGGCGCCGCGCTCAAGCGCGATGTGCTGCGCCGCCGCGCCGTTGATGTAACCGTTGTGGCGCGTTTGGGCGAACCGTTTGCCGTCACGCTTACTTGCTGCGACGCCCCTTCGCTTACGGCCACGGCCACGGGCTTTACCGTCGAGGCCGCCAAGACCCGCGCGGTCGAGGCGTCCGATCTGGTAGAGCATGTGGGCCGCATGGGGTCCTCGCCCTTTGAGTCCGCGAGCTTTGATGTGGCGCTCGATAAGGGCTGCGGCATGGGCTTCTCCGCTGTGCACAAGGTGCGCGCCGCCGCCTGCAAGGCGCTGGAGGAGGCCATTCTGGCACCGTATGACGAGCGTGCCCGCACGCTCGAGCTGCCGGTGCTCGACAAATGTACGCGGCCCATGCCCGAGCACTACCGCGATGAGCCGCAGATCTGCGCCACCGTCACCTCGCTCGAGGCCGCCGAGGCCGCTCGCGCCGAGGGTGTAACGCGCATCTACATGACCACCGACGCGCTCGATGCGGCCGAGCTCTCCCCCGCCGATGCATTTGAGCAAGGCATCGTACCCGTGCTCGACGAGGTCTGCCGCGCCGTTGACCACGTACGCGTCGACCCGTGGGTTGTTGCCGGCGCCACGGTCGCTATTGGCAACATCTCTGAGCTTGCCCTGGCCGCCCAGGTTGGCGCCACGGCCGAGATTCGCTCTTGCCTGCCGGTGCACAACACGCCCTGCATGGAGGCGCTTGCCGGGCGCGGAGCCGGTGCGTTTTGGCTCTCGCCCGAGATCGCGCTCGACGAGATTGTCTCGCTCGGCGCCGCCGCGCCCGCGGCTCTGGGCATCACCGTCTTTGGCCGCCCGCGCGTCATGACAAGCGAGCATTGCATTCTGCAGGTTGCCAACGGCTGCATCCACGATTGCGCCAACTGCCGCCTGCGTGCCCGCAAGCTCTCGCTCAAGAATATCGACGGAAAGGTCATGCCGGTGCGTACCGACATCCACGGCCGCTCACGCCTGTACGACGCCTACCCCATCGACCTCACGCCTCAGGTTCCTCAGCTGCTCGATGCCGGCGTGCGTCGTCTCATGGTGGACGGAACGCTGCTCGAGACGGATGAAATCGCCCGTGCCGTCGCTCGCGTCCGTCGCGCCGTCGAGGCAGCTCAAGCCGGCCGCAAGCCCGCCGCCCGCCTGCGCGGGGCGACTTCGGGCTGCATGTTTGTGGGAATTAGCTAACCGAAAGGCTTACACGTGAACGAAGAACCTCAAGTCCTTTACTGCGACGCCTGGCTCATGGCCATCGACAAGCCCGCCGGCATGATCGTCCACGGCGACGGCACCGGCGAGCGCACGCTCACCGACTACGCCAGCGACCTGCTGCTGGCGATGGGCGACGGCTTTGCCGCGACCGACATGCAGCCGCTCAATCGCCTGGACCGTGACACCACCGGCGTGGTGCTGTTCTCGCTCGACAAGCAGACGCAGCCCGCCTTTGACCAGATGGTCATCGACCACGCTTTCGAAAAGCACTACCTAGCGCTCGCCGAGGGCAAGATCGACTGGAACGAAAAGCTCATCGACAAGCCCATCGCCCGCGACCGCCACGACAGCCGAAAGATGCGCGTCGGTGCCAGCGGCAAGCCGTCTCAAACGCGCGTGAAGGTGCTCAAACGCCTTAAGAGCCGTCGTGGCCTGCCCACGCGCTCGTATATCGATGTCGAGTTGCTCACCGGCCGCAAGCACCAAATCCGTGTGCATCTGGCAAGCGAGCGCCATCCCCTGGTTGGCGACGACCTGTACGGAACGCCGCGCCCCTGCGGCCTGATGCTCCACGCCCACAGCGTGTCCTTCACGCATCCCGTAACCGGCGAGCACATCCACATCGAAGCCCCCTGCCCCTGGGAGCCCTAAAACCTGCCGAAAAGGGACAGGTTTATTTTGGCAGGTTTTATCTGGGAAAACGTCAAGCCGCCACGATGGCTCAGCCGCGGTCCCAAAACGTCTCGATCTGTAACAGTTAGAACCCATTTTCCGGTCTATTTGTTATAGATCGAGACATTCGAATCCCTCTCAAGGAAAAATCTCAATCTGTAACAATAACTCGGCAAAATCGGTCCCAGATGTTACAGATTGAGACAAAGGGACGGTGCGGCTCGGAAGTATCTCGATCTGTAACACCTAGCCCACTTTTAGCGGTCCAGTTGTTACAGACTTAGACAAAACCGGTAGACAACGAAAGCGGCAACGCCCGTGATGGACGTTGCCGCTTTTCTATTGAGAAAACTACTCGGTTTCCGTTGCTAACCACCACAATGGGGACAGGCGCCTTCGCGGTGGTTTTGGTCTTAGCCCGTCCCCTGCTGCTAGACCGTGATGACGTTGTCCATTGCCCGGTACTTGGTGGGGACCTCGCCTGCGGTAATAATCGTTGCGTCGCGGAAGTCCGCGAACTTGACGGGCGCCACCATGCCAAATTTACTGGCGTCCGAGATTACGAAGCGTTTGGCGGTATGGCGCATCGAGATACGCTTGACCTGTGCTTCCTCGATATCCGGTGTGGTGAGACCTTGCTCGGCCGCGATGCCGTTGGATCCCCAAAAGCCGCAGTTGAAGTTATAGCGGTCCAGGGTTGCCAAGGCATCGGGGCCAACGAGCGCCTCGGTCTCGGGTTTGAGCTCGCCGCCCAGCACCACGGTACGCATGCCGCGCAAAGCAAGGTGCTGAGCATGGAGCACGGAATCGGTCACATAGGTGACGCCGTCGAGACGCGGAAGATGCTCGATGAGCTTGAGGGTCGTTGAGCCCGAATCGATATACACAAAGCTATCGGGCTCCACCAGGGCCGCGGCACGAGCACAGATGCGCTCCTTGTCATCGTTATGGAGATCACTGCGTTCGCTGATCGTCAAGTCGCGCGTCACGTGCGCGCGCTCCAGACTCGTCGCACCTCCGTGCACCTTGGCGATACGGTGCGCGCGGTCGAGCGTTTGCAAGTCACGGCGAATGGTGGACGGTGTCACGCCCAGGGCCTCGGCAAGTTCCGGCACGGTAACCGAGCCGGCCTGCTGCACCATCGACACGATCGCATTGAGCCTATCTTCCGCAAGCATCGCTTACTCCTCCTCGGGGTAGACGACTCCCCAATCGGCGCGGAGCTTGGTCATGAGCTCCATCACATCAGAAGCATAATCCAGAAGCTCACGCTTGGAATCGTCGCCGGCGACGGCCTGCTCGAGGTCAGCCATCTCGTAGCACAGGGCATAAGCCTCGGTGCCAGCGTGGACCTCCTCACGGCGACCGTCCGCAGTCCACACGATGGTCGCATGGTCGGCGCGCGGATACTCGTTGACCTCGATATAGCACTTGTCGAAGCTAATGACCGAACGCTTGGGCTGCTTGGAGTGGAGCGTGAGGCTCACCACGCCCAGCTGCTGTTCGGCATTACGGCAGACGATGCCGCCTGCAACGTCCACGCCGGTCTTGCAGGTGTTACCCAGAGACACGACCTCGACGGGCTGGCTCGCCATAAACAGGCGCATGACGGACAGGGCGTATACGCCAATATCGAGCATGGCACCGCCGGCGAGGTTGCGATTGTAGAAACGGTTGGTCAGGTCGCCGTACTCCTTGTAGCTACCAAAGTTGAGCTGAGCGAGGTTCATGCGGCCAAACTCGCCGGCATCCATGCGGCGGCGCAGCTCTTGATACAAGGGCATGTGGAGCACCGTGGTAGCGTCCATAAGAACCACGTTGTGTTCGGCGGCAATGGCGCGGGCCTCTTCGAGCTCGGCGGAGTTGAGCGTGATGGCCTTCTCGCAGAGAACGTGCTTGCCGGCCGCCAGGGCGGCGCGCAGATAGGTGATATGGGTGTTGTGCGGGGTGGTGATGTAGACGGCGTCGATGTCAGGATCGGCGTAGAGATCCTCAACCGTGTCATAGACCTTCTCAACGCCATACTGTTCTGCAAAAGCCTGAGCCTTGGACAACGTGCGGTTGGCAACGCCCGCGAGCTTTCGGCCGGCAAGGGCAAGGGACTGAGCCATCTGGTTGGCAATAACGCCGCAACCGATCACAGCCCAACGGAGCTCGGGAGCCGTAAAGATGTCGTTAGGGAACGGCTTGTCCTGGACCGAAGCAAATGCTGCTTTGGCGGCTGCCGCGGCGTCGAGTGGAGCCTGCTTGGAATCTGCCATTATGTGTCTCCTGTGTCATAGAACGTCTTGCATTTCTGACAGCTCTATATTCGCACAAACACGCGCGTTTGTGCGCGTTTTTGCGTATCTCACCGCTAAACGGTCATTATTGCCCCGTAAACGGCGCATATATACGCATAGGTGCGTAATTAAACGCAATCTAACGCGCATAAACGCGCACACAAGCAATTTATACAGCACGACCCGCTCATTTATGCTTACCCAGTTAGGGTACTCATTTAAGTCTGTCCCAAATGAGTGGGGATAGAAAAAGGCCCGGGTGCCGTGGCATCCGGGCCTTTGCTAGCAACTTGATGTTGCGGGCAGCTTAGAACTTGTGGCCGCACTTCTTGCAGACGCGCAGCTTGTTCTTGCCGTCCTTCTCGTGACCGACGCGGGTAACCTTACCGCACTCGGGGCAAACGAGATTGACGTTGGAGGCGTCGATGGGAGCCTCCTGCGAAACGATGCCGCCCTGCTGGTTGGCAGCGTTGGGCTTGACGGCCTTCTTGACGACCGAAACGCCCTCGACAACGACCTTGTTCTCGGCGGGGAGAGCACGCAGGACAACGCCCTGCTTGCCGCGATCCTTACCAGAGAGAACCTGGACCTTATCGCCCTTCTTGATATACATATATCTCCCCTAACTACAGGGTCTCGGGAGCGAGCGAGACGATCTTCATGTACTTCTTGTCACGAAGCTCGCGAGCGACGGGCCCGAAGATACGGGTACCGACGGGCGAACCATCGTTGTTGATGACAACGCAGGCGTTCTCATCAAAGCGAATGTAGGAGCCATCCTTGCGGCGGATCTCCTTAACGGTGCGAACGACGACGCAACGGACAACGTCCTTCTTCTTGACGTTGGCGCCAGGGGTAGCCTCCTGGACAGCACCGATGAACACATCGCCGATGCCTGCATAACGACGCTTGGAACCGCCAAGCACCTTGATGCAGCGAATCTTGCGAGCGCCGGAGTTGTCGGCGACGTTCAGCATGGTTTGCATCTGAATCATAGTAGATGTTCCTCCGAACTAAGAACCGAAGAGAGGTGCGCAGCCTTTATGCGGCCCGTGGTATGCAAGCCAGGCATACGCACATCTTCGGAAACGTACAAGTCGTAAGAGCGACTGCTTATTTAGCGCGCTCGACGACCTCGATGAGGCGCCAACGCTTCATCTTGGACATAGGACGGGTCTCCATAACGCGGACGGTATCGCCCACGCCAGCCGTGCACTCCTCGTCGTGAGCGTGCAGCTTCTTGGAGCTGGTCATCATCTTGCCGTACTTGGGGTGACGCTTGCGCTCGGTGATGGTGACAACAATGGTCTTGGCACCGGAGACGGAGGTAACGACACCCGTACGGACCTTACGCGAGTTACGCGAATCAGTCATGTTCTCTCCTTAGGTCCTACTCGGCGACAGCGGACTTCTCCGCTGCGATCTCGCGGGCGCGCTGCTCCGTGAGGACGCGAGCGATGTCCTTCTTCACGGTGTTGACGCGAGCGGTGTTGTCCAGCTGGCTGGTGGCCATCTGGAAACGAAGGTTAAAGAGCTCGGCGCGCATTTCCTTCAGCTTCTCAACGAGCTGAGCGTCCGAGAGCTCACGAATCTCTGCGGGCTTCATTAGTTCTCCTCCTTGGCGGCGGCGGCGTCCTCAGCAGCCCACTTGGCCTCGAGAGCGGCCTCCTCAGCCATCTCCTTCTCGATGCGCTGCTCAGCGTTCTTGGCAGCAACAATCTTGGTCTTGATGGGGAGCTTGTGCTGCGCAAGACGCAGAGCCTCGCGAGCGACCTCCTCGGGAACACCCTTGACCTCGAACATGATGCGGCCGGGCTTGACGACGGCCACCCACTCCTCGGGGTTACCCTTACCAGAACCCATGCGAGTCTCGGCAGGCTTCTTGGTGATGGGCTTATCGGGGAAGATCGTGATGTAGACACGACCGCCACGCTTCATGTAGCGGGTCATGGCAATACGAGCGGCCTCGATCTGACGGTTGGTGATCCAATGGGCCTCGAGAGCCTGGATACCAAACTCGCCGAAATGCAGCTCGGTATTACCCTTGGCCTGGCCCTTCATGGAGCCACGCTGCACCTTGCGGTGAAGAATACGCTTAGGGGCAAGCACTACTGACCCCTCCTCTCGGAGTTACGACGACGAGGACGGGAAGAGCCCTCGAGTGCAGGGTTGGGAACAGGCTGGCCCGGGAGCTTCTCGCCCAGGTAGATCCAGACCTTCACGCCGCAAGCGCCCATGGTGGTGCTGGCGACAGCCGTGCCGTAGTCGATCTTGGCACGGAGGGTGTGCAGAGGCACGCGACCCTCGCGGTACCACTCACGACGGCCCATCTCGGCACCGCCGAGACGACCGGAGCACTGGATACGGATGCCCTTAGCGCCGGCCTTGCGGGCAGACTGGACAGCCTTGCGCATAGCGCGACGGAAGGCAACGCGGCCCTCGAGCTGCTCGGCGATAGACTGAGCAACGAGGTTGGCGTCGAGCTCGGGGCGCTTGATCTCGACAACGTCGACGGAGAGCTGGCCCTTGGAGACGCCAGCGACCTTCTCGAGCTCGGTGCGGAGGGTATCGATCTCGGCACCCTTCTTACCGATGACAACGCCGGGGCGAGCGGTGAGGATGATGACCTTCACCTTGTCGCCAGCGCGCTCGATCTCAACGCGGGAGACAGCTGCGCGGGAAAGACGCTTCTCGAGGTACTTGCGGATCTCGAGATCGTTACCGAGGGTCTTAGCGTAATCCTTCTCTGCGAACCAGCGGGAGCGCCAGTTCTCGGTGATGCCAAGACGGAAGCCGGTGGGGTAGACTTTCTGACCCATACAGCTTTACGCCTCCTTTCGAGGAGCAACGACGACGGTGATGTGGGAAGTACGCTTCAGAATGCGAGAAGCGGAGCCCTTGGCGCGGGGACGGATGCGCTTAAGCGTCGGACCCTCGTCAACATAGGCAGCGGCGACAACCAGGTTGTCGGCACGCAGACCGTTGTTGTTCTCGGCGTTCGCAACGGCGGAACGGAGAACCTTCTCGACATCCACGGCGACAGCGCGGTCGCAGAAGTGGAGGATGTCGAAGGCCTGAGCGACAGGCTTGCGGCGGATCAGATCGACCACCAGGCGGGCCTTGCTGGGGGAAACACGCACGTACTTAGCGACGGCGCGAACCTCGGTGGCCTCAGTTTCAATAGACTTAGTTGCCATTTACGGTTAACCCCCTATTTGGCCTTGTGGCCACGGAACGTACGAGTCGGCGCGAACTCGCCGAGCTTGTGACCAACCATGGACTCGGTAACATACACGGGCACATGCTTGCGGCCGTCGTGGACGGCGATGGTGTGACCAACCATCTCGGGGAAGATGGTGGACGCGCGGGACCAGGTCTTCACGACGTCCTTCTTGCCAGCCTCGTTCATCGCGGTGATACGCGAGAGAAGGCGAGTCTCCACGAACGGGCCCTTTTTGAGACTTCTGCTCATAAGTGCTTTCTCCTAAAACTCGGTATCCGAAATTACTTCTTACGGCGACGAATGATGTGCTGGTTCGAGACCTTCTTCTTCTTGCGCGTACGAAGGCCCTTCGTCGGCTTACCCCAGGGGGTAACGGAGGGACGACCAGAGGTGTGGTTCTTGCCCTCGCCACCGCCGTGCGGGTGGTCGACAGGGTTCATGACGGTACCGCGGACGGTCGGGCGCACGTTCATGTGACGCTTACGGCCGGCCTTGCCGATGACGATGTTGGAGTGATCGGCGTTGCCGACCTCACCGACGGTGGCGCGGCAGGTAACGAGGATGCGGCGCATCTCGGAGGAAGGCATACGGACGATAGCGTACTTGCCCTCCTTACCCATCAGCTGGCAGGAGTTACCGGCGGAACGGGCGATAGCAGCGCCCTTGCCCGGCTGGAACTCGACGGCATGGATGAGCGTACCGACGGGGATGTCGGCGAGGGGCAGAGCGTTGCCCGGCTTGATGTCGGCGTCAGAACCGGACATGATGGTCTGACCGACCTCGAGGCCCTTGGGGGCCAGGATGTAGCGCTTCTCACCGTCAGCGTAGTGCAGAAGAGCGATGCGAGCGGAACGGTTCGGATCGTACTCGATCGTGGCAACCTTGGCGGGAACGCCGTCCTTGTTGCGCTTGAAGTCGATCACGCGGTAACGACGCTTCACGCCGCCGCCCTGGTGGCGGGTGGTGATGCGGCCGTTGTTGTTACGACCGGCCTTCTTGGGCAGGGGCTCGAGAAGAGACTTCTCGGGCTTGGTGCAGGTGATCTCGGAGAAGTCGGAGATCGTCTGCCAACGCCTACCAGCGGAGGTCGGCTTAAGGTGCTTTACAGCCATTACAATCCCTTTCAATAGGAATCCGTTAGCCATCGCAGACAGGGATTCGAGGTTCTGCCTCGGGTGCGATGACACCGGACGTATACACGGTTCCGGGCGTGTCCATTTAATACGCCCAAAACCTTGAGCTCCCGCCTCCCCTATTTGGGAGGCATGAGCTCACTCAACAGCAGCGAGTCTTAGGCCTGGTTGCCAAAGACCTCGATGGTGTCGCCCTCGGCCAGCGTGACGATGGCCTTCTTCCAAGAACGGGTCTTGCCGGCGACATAGCGCACGCGCTTGGTCTTGGGCTTGACCGTCAGGGTGTTCACGCGAACGACCTTGACGCCGAAGATCTCCTCGACAGCGTCCTTGATCTGATACTTGTTAGCATCCTTGGCGACCTCGAACGTGTACTTGTTCAGCTCCATGCCGGAGAAGGAACGCTCGGACACGATCGGACGGATGATGATCTCGTGGGCGGTCATTTATGCAAGCACCTCCCCGAAGTGAGCGGCGATGTCGGCGGGCATCAGCACAGCGTTGTTGTTGACGAGATCGTAGGTGTTGGCCTCGTCAGCGGTGATGATGAACGTCTTGGGAATGTTGCGGAACGACAGGTAGGCGTTGACGTCCTCATCGCGAACAATGATGGTCAGACGCTTGCCCTCAAGGCCGAGAGCCTTGAGCATGGCGACGGCAGCCTTGGTGGAAGGCTTCTCGAAGCCGTAGTCGTCGACGAGCACGAGCTCGCCATCGGCCAGCTTGGCGGACAGCGCGGAGCGCATAGCCAGCTTGACCTCCTTGTTGTTCATACGCTTGGCGTAGGAACGGGGCTTGGGGGCGAAGACAACGCCACCGTGACGCCACTGGGCAGCACGGATGGAACCCTGGCGGGCACGGCCGGTGCCCTTCTGACGCCAAGGCTTCTTGCCGCCACCGGAAACCTCAGAGCGGCCCTTAGCGGACTGGGTGCCCTGACGCCAAGAGGCCATCTGGCACTTGACGATGTGGTGCATAACGTGGATGTTCGGCTCGATGCCGTACACCTCAGCGGCGAGCTCGGCCTCGGCGACCTTCTTGCCCTCGCTGTTCTTAACTTCAAACTTTGCCATTTAAGTGTTCTCCTTGGTATGACGCTGGGCTAAATGGGCTGGGCCCTTAGGCCATACGGATGGCGACGAGACCATTCTTGGCACCCGGGACAGCGCCCTTGACCAAGATGAGGTTCTGCTCGGCATCGATGCGGACAACGGAAAGGTTCTTGACGGTAACGCGCTCGTTACCCATGTGACCGGCCATCTTGACGCCCTTGAGGACGCGCGCAGGATAGGCGCACTGACCGATAGAACCGGGGTGACGCTGGAAGTGAGAACCATGCGTCATAGGACCGCGGCGCTGACCCCAGCGCTTGATGCGACCCTGGAAGCCCTTACCCTTGGAGGTACCGATGACGTCGACCTTCTCGACATCAGCGAAATCAGCGACGGTGACGACCTCGCCGACCTTGTGCTCCTCGCCGTTCTCGACGCGGACCTCACGAAGGAAGCGGACAGGCTCGACGCCAGCCTTGGCGAAGTGACCAGCCATGGGCTTGTTCACGTTCTTGGCCTTGATGTCGCCGAAACCGATCTGGACGGCATCATAGCCGTCGGTTGCCTGAGTTTTAACCTGCGAGACAGCGCAGGGGCCAGCCTGGATGACCGTGACGGGGACGACGTTGTCGTTCTCGTCCCAAACCTGGGTCATGCCAATCTTGCGGCCGAGAATCATGCTGATCAAGATATGATCCCAACTCTCGCGTGGTCTTGGGACAATGCGTACACCACCGAGCGTACGCCCCTAGAGGACCACTACTTACACGACGTGCTCCCCAGCCTTGTATTTCGCCCGGACTACCTGACAACCCTATTAAGCAGGCATTTTGTCCAGCCAGAATACTCCCCTGGTTACACACAGCTGATTAGTATACACGGCTGCGGGCGTATCCATCGAGATTCATATTTCACTCACATTGTTTACGCAGGTAAAGTGCGTGGCCCGCCCCCTCCGCCGCACACTGGGAACGCCACGTTGATGTCTGCTAAACCTTGCTCGCTCAGACTAATAACTTTGTTGGGGGTCCACTATTTGCTGGAGGGTGAACTTGCATTGGGACGGTTCGCCTTCTGCTTGTGGCTTTTGCTCATCGAAATCGAAAATCATGATGGCGCAGTTGGGGAGTTTTGTTGGGAGCTCGAAGCCCTCTGGGGCGGCGGCTCTAATGAATTGGCGGCTGGCGCTGCCGTGGCTTACTGCTAGGAGGGTTTCTATGCCCTCGGCGCCCATGATATTGGTGAGGGTGCCTACCATGCGCTCTTGCAGCGCATGGCTTCCTTCTCCTCCGAAGGGGACCAAGTCCTCGCCGGGGTCCCAGACGTCGGTGGGTAGCGCGTCGTGCGGGCCTTCTTCGAAGGTGCCGTAGCAGCGCTCGATAATGCCTTCGCAGGGCTCGGCTGCTGCGTCCGGGCCGAGGAGCTCGCATGCGACGAGCTGAGCTGTGTCCATGGCTCGGCCTAAGGGCGAAGAGACCACTTTGTCGGGGACGACGCCGTGGGCTTTGAGCCATGCGGCTGCCATCCCGGCTTGCTGACGGCCTAAGTCGGTGAGCGGTGAATCGCAGCGGCCCTGGACCAGCTTTTTGACGTTGAACTCCGTCTGACCGTGACGGAGTAGATACAGCTTCTTCATGCTCTCCCCTTCTGCATAACCTGCTTTGCCGGCACAGCCTTACTCGTGGGTATGCCCTACGTAGTCTTCGTCGATCGTAATCTTGGCAATCGACTTGGGATATTCCGATTCGACCCGTTGTGCCAGCGCGTGCTTTACGTCTTCGGCACTCATCTGCAGATCCGAGGGACGCACGCAGTCAAAGATCACGTTGGTGTGCGTAGGACCCGGCACACAGCGTAGATCATGAATCGAGAGGCGGTTATCGATCTCCTGAGCCATTGCGTTGATACGCAGGCGCATGCTCGCCAGCTTGGGGTCATCGGTCACGATGGGGTCGTAGTGAAGTGTGACAATCATGCCGTCTTCGTTCCTAAACGACTGCTCGATGTTATCGAGCGTGTCGTGACTTTCCAGCGGGCTGGCCTCGGCCGCCATCTCGGCGTGCGCACTTGCAAACTTCCTGCCCGGGCCGTAGTCGTGAACCATCAAATCGTGAACGCCCAAAACGCCGGGATAGCTCATGATCTTGTCTCGAATGTGCTTGACCAGCTTAGGATCGGGCGACTGACCCAAAAGCGGGCTCACCGTATCTTGAATAAGTTCAAAGCCGCTCCAGCCAATATAGGCGCCAACGGCAAGGCCAACCCATGCGTCAAGATTGATGTGCGTCACCTGCGAAACAATCGCACATGCCAGCACGGCGCCTGTGGCAAGGACATCGTTCTTGGAATCCTGCGCGGTCGCATGCAGCGTCTCGGACTCAATGCGATCGCCGAGCTTTTGGTTGAGGGCCGCCATCCACAGCTTTACAACCATCGAAAGTGCCAGGACTGCCACCAGGGCAAGCGAGAACTCGACAGGCTCCGGGTTGACAATACGCTCCACCGAGGACTTCACCAGTTCGATGCCAATAAGCAGCACGAGCGCCGCCACGACCAAACCCGAGAGATACTCGTAGCGACCGTGGCCGTAAGGATGCTCGGGGTCGGCCGGCTTGCTCGCCAGCTTAAAGCCCAGCACGCTCACGATATTCGAGCTGGCATCGGACAGGTTGTTCATGGCATCCGCCACAATCGAAACCGATCCCGACAGCACACCAATTGCGCCCTTCGCAGCACAAAGCGCAACATTAGCGAGAATACACACCATGCCCGTCAACGTGCCCACGCGCGCACGGTCGCCCTGCGCACGACGAACGATCCACTCGACCATCTTCATCAGCCCCCACGGTACTGCCTATATATATCTATTGCTCAAACGGATTGTAGTGTAGCCACTTTGTCCTTCAGATACAAAAAAGGCCACAACCCACACGGGCCACGGCCTTGGAATATGGCAAAGGAATCGTCCTTGTGTCGCACAGGTTTACGCGCTTACTTCGGCCACGCTCTTCGAGGTTTCGGGTGAATCGGCTCCGTCCCCCGTCGTCTGTCCCTTCGCCGGCACCACGCCAAAGCAGTAGCTCAGCGCCGCAGACACCGCAAATGCCACACCGCCGGCAACGCAGCACCACAGCAGGTTCGAGATGCCGCCCGTGGCAAAGCCAATGACCATAAGGACATTCGTCATGCCGATGGTATAGGCCGTAACGTGGCCCACGGCCGCAACAAGGCCTCCGACGGCGCCGCCAATGGCCATGTACGTCAGGCACCTGCCATATTTAAAGCCGCAACCGTACAGCGCCGGCTCGCTTACGCCGCCAAGAATACCCGAGATTGAATAGCCCAGCATGAGTGCCTTCTCGTCCTTATCCGCAACGCGGAGCGACGCGCCAAAAGGCATGCCCCAAACGGCGAACGTCGCCATCGTCGCGGCAATCAGGATGCACGAATCCGTTCCCACACTCATAAACTGCGCGTACGCAAGCGATAGAACGACGTTGCTGACGCCCGCTATCTTTAGGAACTCCCAGCCCGCGGCAAGCCCCATGAGCGTGAGCAGCGACACGATGCCACCGGAATTGCCAAGCATAAACATAAGCTGGCCCAACAGCATGCCCAGATAGCTGCCCGCCGGTGCCGTAATACACAGCGAAACCGGAACCATGACGAGCATGGTCGCAAACGGAACAAACGAAAACGCCACGGCCTTAGGGATAACGCGCTTAAAGAAACACTCCACTCGCCATAGCACGGGCATCGAAATGAGAACCGGAATAACAGTCGTCGTGTAATCGTTGACCGGCGCAGGAAGCAGACCATACACGGAAGTCATCGATGCCCCCGTCGTCGATGCGGCATCGACAAGCTTGAGTAAATCGGGTGCAATCAATACGCCGCCCAGCATCATGCCCAGCTGCTCCGAGCAACCGAGCTGGCGGGCGGCCGCCCAACCAAGATAAATGGGCAAAAAGTAGTAGCCGGCGTTATAGAGCCAACTGTAGAACAAGCGATAGATATCGGAATCGGCAGACCACAGGCCCAGCATGCCTTCGCCCATAATGACAGCGACGGTGCGGAACAACGCCGCGCAGACAATAAACGGCAGCGCCGACATCATGCTTTTGGACAGATAGTCCACCACGGCCATGGCGTTTGATGAAACCGACGTTGTAAACGAGGTGTTAGAAACTTGTAGCATGGAACGCCTTTCCCAATATGACATGCGGGCTGTCCCTTTGTCACATCGTGCGGTATCGACCGATTGCGCGGTACTTTTCGTAGCGGAGGTTTGTGAGGGTCGCGTCGTCGAGCTGCCCAAGCGCATCGAAGGCATCAAATGCCGAGGACATGACGGCACCGGCGATCTCCTCATGCGACAGGCCCTTATCGTCAACAATGCCGTCAATGATGCCGAGCGCCAGCAGATCGGGGGCCGTGAGCTTAAGCGCCTCGGCGGCCTCATTCGCGCGCTCGGTATCCTTCCACAGGATCGACGCACAGGCCTCGGGGCTCACGACCGAATAGGCCGAGCTCGAGAGCATCAGGATGCGGTCGGCCACGGACAGCGCCAGCGCGCCACCAGAGCCGCCCTCGCCTGTCACCACCGAGACAATCGGCGTCTTAAGGCCGCTCATCTCCATGAGGTTCTGGGCAATCGCCTCACCCTGGCCGCGTTCCTCGGCACCGATGCCGCAAAACGCGCCCGAAGTATCGACCAGGCACAGAACCGGTCGACCAAACTTTTCGGCCTGGCGCATCAGGCGACGCGCTTTGCGGTAGCCCTCGGGATGTGCCATACCAAAGTTGCGACGCATGCGCTCTTTGGTCGTGGTGCCGCGCTCGATGGCGATGACCGTTACGGGGCGTCCGTCTTTCCAGCCAATGCCAGCCACCACAGCAGCGTCGTCGCCAAAGTAGCGGTCGCCGTGCAGCTCCACAAATCCATCCAGGCCCAGCGAGATCATCTCGCCTGCCGTGGCGCGATCTGCCGAGCGGGTCTGCTTGACAATCTCGAGCGCGGTTTTTGGTGCGGCCGAGCGCTTGAACAAGTGTCCCAGCTTTTTGCCGCGGCGACCCGTATGCACGATCTCATGCGGTGCCCCCAGGCCGGGCGCGTGCCCTTCGTGCAGCGCCAGCAGCTCGCCTACCGTGAGCGCAATCTCGCCACGCGGAACAACGGCATCGCAAAAGCCGTGCTCCAGCAAAAACTCGGAGCGCTGGAATCCCTTGGGCAGGCGCTTGTGCATGTTCTGCTCGATCACGCGCGGGCCGGCAAATGCCGTCAGGGCATCGGGCTCGGCCAGGATAATATCGCCCTCCATGGCAAAGCTCGCGGTTACGCCTCCGGTCGTGGGGTCAGTGAGCACCGTGATATACAGGCCGCCCGCCTCGCTATGGCGCCTAACCGCCGCAGAAATCTTGGCCATCTGCATGAGCGAGGTCACGCCCTCCTGCATGCGGGCGCCACCCGATACGGTAAAGCCAACGACCGGCAGTCCCAGCTCGGTCGCACGCTCAAATGTGCGGCAGATCTTCTCGCCCACCACGGAACCCATCGAGCCCATCATAAAGTTGGCGTCCATAAAGAAGAGCGCGGTATCGCAACCGCAGATTTTGCCCCTGCCGCACACAACGGCATCGTGCTCGCCCGAACGCTCGCTCACGTTCTTGAGCTTGTCGGCATAGCCGGGAAACGAGAGGAAGTCCTCCGGCGCCAGACTGGCATCCCATTCCTCAAACGTGCCCTCGTCAATCGTCATGTGCATGCGGTCGCGCCCGCTCACGCGAAAGTGTTTGCCGCAACGAGGGCAGACCTCGAGGTTGTCGTGCAGGCGCGCCTCATCGATCACGCGGCGGCACTCCGGGCACTTGATAAACACGTGGCGCGCGGGAAACTCGGCGCACGACTCGGTCATCGGTCCCTCGAGGACGTTGACCGTCTTCGCTTTTCTATTCATCAGCATAGAGATGCCCCATTAGATCGGTGTGATACATGCCCGACAAGAACTCGTCGTTTGCCAGCACGTCGAGCTGAAGCTCGCTGTTTTCGCTCACGCCCTCAATCACGAGCTCGCCCAGGGCCGAGCGCATCTTGCGAATGGCGCCGTCACGCGTGGGCGCACACACGATGAGCTTGCCGAGCATGGAGTCGTAGTACGGCGGAACTTTCGCACCGGCAAACATGGCGGAATCCCAGCGCACGCGCGGACCACCCGGTACACGCAACGCGGTGACCGTTCCGCATGACGGCAGAAAGTCTGGCGTTTCGGCATTGATGCGGCACTCCATAGCATGGTTGCGGACCGGCATGTCCTCCTGCTCAAAGGGCAGAGGCTGGCCGGCTGCCACGCGCAGCTGCCACTTGACCAAGTCGGTATCGGTCACAAACTCCGTAACCGGATGCTCCACCTGCAAGCGCGTGTTCATTTCCATAAAGTAGAAATTGCCGTCGTCCGAATACAGGAACTCGATGGTACCGGCTCCTTCGTAGCCGACGGCACGAGCCAGGTCACGCGCTGCCTTGTGCATGCGAGCACGAATGTCGTCGTGTCCGTCGAGGCACGGCGCGGGGCTCTCCTCGATTAGCTTTTGGTTGCGCCGCTGCACCGAGCACTCGCGCTCGCCGAGCGAAAACACATGGCCCTGCTTATCGGCCATAATCTGTACCTCAACGTGATGCGCCGGCGCGACGAACTTCTCCATGTAGCACTCGCCGTCGCCAAAAACGGCCTCGCCCTCGGCGCGTGCTTCAATAAAGGCCTTTGCCGCATCTTCCACGCGCTCGACCTTACGAATACCGCGACCGCCGCCGCCCGCACGCGCCTTAATAAGCACGGGGCAGCCAATGCGCTCAGCCTCGGCCGTTGCCTCCTCGGGACTTTTGAGCAAATCGCAGCCCGGCACGATGGGCACGCCCGCCGCGGCAGCCGTTCGACGTGCGGCGTCCTTGTCGCCCATGCTGTCGATCACCTTGGCCGAAGGACCAACAAACGCCAGGCCATACTTGTCGCAGTCGCGCACGAAGCTCGCCTTCTCGGAGAAAAAGCCATAGCCGGGATGAATTGCCTTAGCTCCCGACTTCACGGCACAGGTGAGCACAGCATCGTCGTTGAGGTAGCTCTCGGCAAGACGCGGGCCGCCGATGCAATACGCCTCGTCGGCAAGCTGCACGTGCAGCGCGTCCGCATCGGCCGTGGAGTAGACGGCGACGGTCTTGATGCCCATATCGCGGCACGCGCGGATAACACGGACCGCGACTTCGCCGCGGTTGGCGATGAGCACTTTGTCGAACATGAAGCCTTCCTTAACTTTCGTGCATGAGTGCAAAAGACATATCGGCGCGGCAGCAAACCTCACCGTTGACGCTCGCAGTACCCGTCGCAAAGCGGAACGGCCCGCGCGCACGCGTGATGGAGCACACCAGATCAACCGTGTCGCCCGGGCGCACCGGACGCTTAAAGCGCACCTTGTCCAGACTCGTGTAGAACGGCGTCGCGCCGCGCGCCTCCTCATCGCCCATCAGCAGCACGCAACAGTTTTGGGCGAGCATCTCGCACTGAATCACGCCGGGGACCACCGGGTTTCCCGGAAAATGCCCCTGCAAAAAGTACTCGTCGCCCGTGATCGTGATCTTGCCGTGGGCCTCGTCGCCCACCAGCTCGGCCTCGTCGAGCAAAAGCATCGGTTCGCGATGCGGCAACAGTTCCTTAAGCTCTTCTTTGTTCATGGATATCACCTATCCGATCCTCATGAGGCAGCTGCCAAACTCCACGAGGTCGCCGTCGGCCACGCAGATCTCGAGCACCTCGCCGTCTGCCTCTGCCGTTACCTCGTTGAGAACCTTCATGGCCTCGATGATGCAGAGCGTCTCGCCGGCCTTGACCTTAGAGCCCACGTGCACAAACGGCTCGTCGCCCGGCGCCGGGGCAGCATAGAAAACGCCGACCATGGGAGCGGTCACCTCGGTGCCCTTGGGCTCTGGTGCGGCGGCAGGTGTCTGCGCGGCGGGCTCCGGTGCGGCAGGCGCGACTGTGGGAGCTGCAACTGGAGCGGCCATAGCGCTCGGCATGGGCATGGGCACGGCAACCGGCTGTGCGGCGCTCGCGCGCTCGAGTTCGACCGCGGTGCCATCGGGCTCCTCAACGCGCACGCGCGTGAGGCCGCGGTCCTCCATCACATCGGCTATCTCGGCAAGTCTTTTGGAATCCATGCTCTAGCTCCTCGTATATCTACGCAGCGCGATGGCGGCGTTGTGCCCGCCAAAGCCTAGGTTGGTCGAAAGCGCCCAGGTAAGGTCGGCGCGAACTGCGCGATTGGGCGTGTAGTCAAGATCGCAGGCGGGATCGGGCGTGCGGTAGTTAATGGTCGGCGGCACCACGCCCTGCTCGAGCGCCATGGCGCAGGCCATGACCTCGATGGCGCCCGTGGCACCGATCATGTGGCCGGTCATCGACTTAGTCGACGAGACGTGCGCGGCGCGCGCCGCGTCCTCGCCGAGCGCACGCTTAATGCCCGCCGTCTCGGACGAATCGTTGAGCTTGGTCGATGTGCCGTGGGCATTGATGTAGAGACCCTCGGAAGGCTTGACGTCGCCCTCGGTCACCGCCAGCGATATCGCGCGGGCAATGCCGGCAGCCTCGGGATCAGGACTCGTGATGTGATAGGCATCATCGGTGTTGCCGTAGCCCACGACCTCGGCATAAATGTGCGCACCGCGCGCCTGCGCATGTTCCATGCTCTCGAGCACGAGCACGCAGGCGCCCTCGCCCATCACAAAGCCGTCGCGGTCTGCATCGAACGGACGGCAGGCCGTCGCGGGATCGGGGTTGGTGGTCAATGCACGGCAGGACGTAAAGCCCGCAACAGCATCGGGGATAATGGCGGCCTCGGCGCCGCCCGCGAGGATCGCGTCGGCATAGCCGTGCTTGATGGCGCGGAACGCCTCGCCCACCGCATGGGCAGAAGTCGCGCAGGCGGTCACGACGGGCAGGGTCGGGCCCTTTGCCTTGTGGCGGATTGCGATATTGCCCGATGCCATGTTGGGGATCATCATCGCGATCATATAGGGCGATGCGCGGCGGGGCCCACGTTCGGCAATCGTATGGACGTTGTCGACGAGCGTCGTCATGCCGCCCACGCCCGAGCCCACGTAGACGCCCAGGCGCTCGCGATCGATGGCGCCTTCGACATCAAAGCCCGCATCGTGCATGGCTTCGTCCGAAGCCGCCATCGCAAACTGAACGCAGGGGTCCAGATGCTTGGCGTCACGCTTGCCAAAGTACTCGTTGCCGTCAAAGCCCTTGACCTCGGCCGCCACCTTGACGGCAAATGCATCGGTATCGAAGTGCGTAATCGGGCCGATGCCGCACGTGCCAGCGCACATTGCCGCCCAGGTGGCAAGCGCGGTGTTGCCGAGCGGCGATACGGCACCTATGCCGGTGATTGCAACTCTCTGTTCCATCATGGTCTCCTCATCCAAGCCGTTCTTCGGCCCTGATTTCTACATCGCCATTCCGCCGTCAACGCGTACAACCTCGCCCGTAATGTAGGAAGCCGCATCGCTCGCCAAAAAGCGCACCACGCCGGCCACTTCCTCGGGGCGCGCCATGCGCTTAAGGGGAATCTGCTCCTCGGTTGCCGCACGAACCTTTTCCGAAAGCTTTGCCGTCATATCTGTCTCGACAAACCCGGGGGCGACCGCGTTCACTCGTACACCGCGGGGCGCAAGCTCGCGCGCCACCGCCTTGGTCAGGCCG
Source organism: uncultured Collinsella sp. (assembly GCA_900546965.1). Lineage (GTDB taxonomy): Bacteria > Actinomycetota > Coriobacteriia > Coriobacteriales > Coriobacteriaceae > Collinsella. The sequence goes on along the minus strand of URFE01000006.1, from coordinate 4,586 downwards.
ATCACGCCCGCCTTGGAGGCAGCGTAGTTGGCCTGCCCGGCATTGCCCATCAGGCCCACAACCGAGCTCATGTTGACGACGCAGCCGCCGCGCTGGCGCATAAAGGTCTTGGTGAGCGCGCGCGTCGTGTTAAACGTTCCTTTAAGGTTGACATCGAGCACGCGATCGAAGGCGTCATCGCCCATGCGCATGAGCAGGCCATCGCGGGTGATGCCAGCGTTGTTGACGAGCGCCCAAATGGAGTCAAAGTCGTTGAGGACCGCTTCCACGCACGCGTTGACGGCAGCGGGGTCGGCCACGTCGCATTGATATGAGCGCGCCGTGGCGCCAGCCGCCTCGCAGGCGTCGCACGTCTCGCGCGCCGCATCGACGCTGCCGGCATAGACGACGGCGATATCAAAGCCGTCCTCCGCCAGACCGACAGCGCAGGCGCGGCCGATACCGCGCGAGCCGCCCGTGACCAGCGCCATGCGACGTGAGTCGTTGCGCTCGAGCGCGCCGTTGTTCAAGTTGCCCATGTCATTCCTTTCGGGTTACAGCCCCGTGGACTATGCGATCTCGTCGGCAATAGCTGCGACCTGCTCGGCCGTTTCGCACGAATACACGCGAACGTCGCTCAGCGTACGCTTGACCAGGCCCGACAGCGTTTTGCCAGGGCCGACCTCAATAAACGTGTCGATGCCATGATCCTGCAGAGTATGCAGCGTGTCGACCCAGCGCACGGCATGGCTCGCCTGGTTGGCCAAGACATCCGATGCCGCTCGCGGGTCCGCCGGATAGGGTGCCGCCGTCATGTTTGCCATGACCGGAATCAGCAGCGGAGACGGCGCGTGGCCGGCTTGGATATACGTCGCCAGTCCCTCAGTCGCCTCGGCCATATAGGGGCTATGGAATGCACCCGACACCGCGACTTTCATAGCGCGGCCGCCAGCCTCCTTTACTAGGACGTCGAGGGTCTGCAACGCATCGGGCGCTCCGGCAACAACCGTCTGCTGCGGGCTGTTGTAGTTGACCGGCCAGCAGTCCTCGCCGGCCTGTGCAGCCAGGCCCTCGACTTGCGCCGCATCAAGCTTGATGACGGCGCGCATGCCGCCCAGATGGCGCTCGGCAGCCGCGGCCATCAGCGCGGCGCGCTCGCACACGAGCTCAAAACCCGCTCGCGTATCGAATGCCCCCGCAAAGGTGAGCGCGGCGACCTCGCCCAGCGAGAATCCCGCACAGGCGGCAGGCACCACGCCGCGCTCACGCAATGCGGCGGCCACTGCCAGGTCGTGAACGAACACGCACGGCTGCGTGTTCTCGGTCTGCGAGAGCTCCTCCTTGGAGGCGCTCCGGCACTGCTCGCTGGTCCCCGGGCGCACCTCGTCGGCGATCGCGAACACCTCGGCAGCCGCCGGCGATGCCTCGACCAGGTCGACGCCCATCGCGGGGTGTTGGGCACCCTGGCCGGCAAACAGAAACGCTACGCCACCCATGCGGACGCACCCTTCAGGACGCGCTCGGCGCCATCGACCAGATCGTCAACGATTTCGCGTGCGCTCTGGCGCTCGTTGACCATGCCGGCAATCTGTCCACACAAAAACGAACCCTCTTCGTAGTTGCCGTCCTTGGCGGCCTTACGCAGCGCACCGGTTCCCATAGCACCGAGCTCCTCGGCACTCGCACCGGAACCCTCGCTCTTGGCATAGGCGTTGGTGAAGGGGCTCTTGAGGGCGCGCACTGGATGTCCCGTCGAGCGACCGGTCGCACGCGTCGAAGTGTCGTTGGCCTTCAGGACCATCTCTTTGTACTGCTCCGAGACGGTGCACTCGTCTGCGACCAGAAAGCGCGTACCCACCTGCACGCCGGCGGCGCCCAGCATAAAGGCGGCCGCCACGCCGCGGCCGTCGGCAATACCGCCGGCAGCCACGACGGGAATGTCGACCGCATCGACGACCTGCGGCACCAGTGCCATCGTCGAGGTCTCGCCAATATGGCCGCCCGATTCGGTACCCTCGGCAACAACCGCCGTGGCTCCACGACGTGCCACGAGGCGCGCCAGCGCCACCGAGGCAACGACCGGGATGACCTTGATGCTCGCCTCGTTCCACGCCTTCATGTACTTGGCGGGATTGCCGGCGCCCGTCACGACGACCGGCACTCGCTCGTCAATCACGACCTGCGCGACCTCGTCGGCAAACGGGCTCATGAGCATGACGTTGACGCCAAAGGGCTTATCCGTCCTGGCGCGCAGCTCGTGAATCTGGTCGCGCAGCCAGTTGGCGTCGGCGTTCATGGCCGCGATAATCCCCAAGCCGCCCGCCTCGGACACTGCGGACGCCAGCGAGGCGTCGGCAATCCAGGCCATACCGCCCTGGAACACGGGCTTTTCGATGCCAAGCAGCTCGCAGAGAGGAGTCTTGAGCATCTCTACTTCTCCAATGCCGCCTCGACCGTATCGGCGAACTCGCCGACCGTCTTGGGGTTCTCCTCGGTATCGAGCTGGATGCCAAACTCGTCCTCGACGGCGACGAGAATCTCGACGGTGCCCAGACTGTCGAGACCAATCTCCTCGAGCGTGAACTCGGGCTTCATCTCGACGTCGTCAAGGCCGGCGGTCTCACGGATAATGTCGCAAACGCGCTCGAAGGTCTTCTGATCTGCCATGGTAGTTCTCCTTTGTTTGTGCCCTAGGGGCGTTTTTATTTCCTATGTGCGACTACTTCCAACGAAGCAGATAGCCACCTATATCCAGACCGGCGCCAAATCCAACCAAGGCGATGGTGTCGCCTGTGTGAAGTGCACCGGCGTTTGCCAGCCGGTCGAGGGCAAGCGGAATGCATGCGCTCGAAATGTTGCCGGTCTCGCGCAACGTGCGAACCACGCGCTCGTCCGGCACGCCCAGGCGCTTGACCGCCTGGCTCAGGATTCGTTCGTTAGCCTGATGGAATACAAAATGATCGATGTCTTCGACCGAAATGCCCGCATCGATCGCAAGCTTATGGACCGTGTCGCAGATGGCGTTGACGCCGAACTTGAACACGCGGCGGCCATTCATGGACAGCACGCTCGCGCTATCTGCGGAGGCCTTAAACGGCGAGGTGCCGACCAGGCCGGGAACGCGCAACGTCTCGACGTCGGGTGCCGTCGAAAGCTCAACGGCAAGGGGGCTGTCTCCCCCAGCCCCAATCACTGCGGCGCCTGCCCCATCGCCAAAGAGCACGCAGGTGGCGCGGTCGGTCCAGTCGAGCGCGCGCGTCATCTGCTCGGCTGCAACGACCAGCACGTGCTCGGCACGACCGCGGGCGATATAGCCCTCGGCGACATCGAGCGCAAATACGAAGCCGGCGCAGGCCGCCGAGACATCGAAGGCAGGGCACGTCGCGCCAAGTCGCTCAGCAACGGCACACGCCTCAGCGGGAACAAGGTGGTCACCCGTCGTCGTCGAACAAACGATCAGATCCAGCTGGCTCGCGTCGATTCCGGACACCTGGAGTGCCCGCTCGCTCGCCGCTACGGCAAGGTCGTCAAGTGACTCGGTGGTGCAGACGTGGCGGCTCTTGATACCTGTGCGGGTAAAAATCCACTCATCCGAGGTATCGAGGAACTCAGACAGCTCGTCATTAGAAACACTGCGCTTAGGAAGCGCCGAGCCTGTTCCAAGAATCGTGAAACCCATCACTAACCTCCTTTGGATTGTTGACGTGTTTACATCGACCAAGAGAGGATAGCGCATTTTAGTCGTTGTTGACGTGTTAACATTAAATTGTCCAAATGCGACAAAGGCTTCACATAGTGTCTATCTCTCGACACCATTACGCGATTGCCTTATTAACTTAGGAGGTAGCAACCGTTATGAATGCCCAATTAACGATAGTCGACGTAACCGGATCGACCAACGATGACCTGCTCGAGGCAGGAAAACAGGGTGCGCCGCACGGCACAGGACTTGCCGCCCGCGCGCAAACGGCAGGACGCGGCCGGCGCGGCCACAAGTGGGATTCAACCGCCGGAAATCTATTACTTTCGATTGTGTTGCGTCCACGCGTTAATCCTGCAAAGTACTCTGGTCTTGCCGCCGTCAGCGGTCTAGCGGTGCTCGAGGCGCTCGAAAAGCAGGGTGTTGCAAACGAGATTGGCCTCAAATGGCCCAACGATCTGGTCGCGCGAGGACGCAAGCTCGGCGGCATTCTGGTCGAGGCCGCACGCGATAACGAAGGCAAACCTTTCGCCGTCTGCGGCATTGGTGCCAACGTAAACTACACGCCCCAAGAGGTGCCCGATGGCGGCCTGGCGGCAATTAGCCTCTCGGACCTCAACGAGAGCGTTCCCGCCGTTGACATGCTCCTCGATGAGGTCTATCACGCAGTTATAGACGCTGTAGATACCTGGGCAGAGCGCCTCAACGCCAAGGAAGAAGACGCCGGTCCGCTCGCGCCCGTCCACGACGAATATATCGCTCACCTCAATTGGATCGGGAAGCACGTTATCGCCCGCTCCCCCGCTGGAGACGAGCTGGCACGAGGCATCTTTAAAACCGTCGATGCCTTTGGTCGCTGTCTCTTATACACATCTGACGCTGCCGACGACTTAATAGGTGTAGATCT
>URFE01000005.1:0-40172 GCA_900546965.1 uncultured Collinsella sp. | reverse complement strand
GGACGCTCTAACCAACTGAGCTACAGGTCCATCGCGCAAGGGATATATTAGACGAGTCGTTACGCGCGCGTCAACAACTTTTTTGAAAATCTTTGGTGGGGTTCGCCCCGGCCGCCCTCGCCTTCGGGTTTTTCCTTGGCTGCCGTCATACGGGCTACGGCGCAGATGCGGTCGTTGTCGTCGACGGTCATCATCTTGACGCCCTGGGTGGCGCGGCCAGTCTGGCTGATCTCGTCGGTCTTAACGCGAATGACCGTCGCGCCCTCCGTCACGATGAACAGCTCGTGCTGCGGGCCCACCGTCTTCATGGCCGCGAGGTTACCCTTACGCTCGGTCATTTGGATGGTGTAGACGCCCTGGCCGCCGCGATTCTGCTCCGGGTAGTCCGCGACCGGCGTGCGCTTGCCGTAGCCGCGCTCGGTGATGACGAACAGATCGCCGTTGCCGTTAGTGACTTCCATGCCCAGAACGCTCACGCCGTCCTTCATACCGATACCGCGAACGCCGCTAGTATCGCGGCCGGTGGCGCGCACCTGCTCCTCGGAGAACATGATCGCCTTGCCCGCGGTGGTGGCCAGGATAATCTTGTCGCCCTCGCGCACGCGGCGCACGTTCAGCAGCGCGTCGTCGTCACGCAGGTTGATAGCGATCAGGCCGTCGCGACGGCTGCGGTCATATGCGCTCATCACGGTCTTCTTGACCATGCCGCTCTTGGTGGCAAACATCAGATACTCGTCGGCAGGGAACTCGCGGCAGCTGATGACGCTCGCGATCTTCTCGCCCTCCTCGAAGGGCAGCAGGTTGACGATCGCGGTACCGCGCGCCTGGCGCGTACCCACCGGCAGCTCGTGCACCTTCAGGCGATAGACCTTGCCCTTGCTCGAGAAGAACAGCACGTACTCGTGCGTGGACGCGATGAACATCTCGTCGATGACGTCGTCCTCTTTGAGGTTGACGCCCGAGACGCCCTTGCCGCCGCGCTTCTGGGCGCGGTAGGCGGCCACCGGGATGCGCTTGACATAGCCGGTGTGGGTGATGGTCACGACCATGTCCTCGTCGGCAATGAGGTCCTCGACGTCCAGGTCCTTCTCGACATGGCTGATCTCGGTGCGGCGCTTATCGCCGAACTTCTTGGAGATCTCGCGCATCTCTTCCTTAATGACGCCCAGGATCTTCCCCTCGTGCGCCAGCAGGTCCTCGTAGTAGGCGATGGCGCGGCGCAGGCCGTCCAGCTCTTCCTGAATCTTGTCGCGCTCCAGGCCGGTCAGGCGGCGCAGCTTCATCTCGAGGATGGCCGTGGTCTGCTCGGGCGTAAAACCAAAGCGCTCGATCAGGCGGCTGCTGGCCTCGGAGTCGGTCTGCGAGGAGCGGATGATGCTAATGACCTCGTCGATATGGTCAAGGGCCATCAGGTAGCCCTCGAGGATATGGGCACGCGCCTGGGCCTTCTTAAGGTCGAAGCGGGTACGGCGGGTGACGACGTCGACCTGGTGATCGATGTAGTGCTGCAGCATCTCGCGCAGGCTCAGGCATTTGGGAACGCCGTTGACAAGCGCCAGGTTGTTGGCGCCAAAGGTCGTCTGCAGCGAGGTGTACTTGTACAGGTTGTTGAGCACGACCTGCGGGATGACGCCCTTCTTGAGTTCGATGACCAGACGGATACCCTTCTGGTTGGACTCATCGCGCATATCCGAGATGCCCTCGATGCGCTTGTCGTTGACGAGCTGGGCGATCTTCTCCTGCAGGGCGCCCTTGTTGACCATGTAGGGAATCTCGGTAAAGACCAGGCGGCTGCGGCCGGTCTTGGTGGACTCCACATGTGCCTTGGCACGCACGGTAATGGAGCCGCGGCCGGTCTCGTAGCTCTGCTTAATACCGGCACTGCCCATGATGATGGCGCCGGTGGGGAAGTCCGGACCGGGCATGATCTGCATGAGCTCGTCGACAGTGGCGTCGGGATTATCGATCAGGTAGCAGGTTGCCTCGATCGCCTCGGTGAGGTTGTGCGGGGCGATATTGGTGGCCATGCCGACGGCGATGCCCTGGCTGCCGTTGACCAGCAGGTTGGGGAAGCGCGCAGGCAGCGCCTGAGGCTCGGCGAGCGATTCGTCGTAGTTGGGCTGCCAGTCGACGGTATCCTTCTGCAGGTCACGCAGCAGCTCCATGGCGGGCTTTGCCAGGCGGCTCTCGGTGTAACGCATGGCTGCCGCGCCGTCGCCGTCGATGTTGCCGAAGTTGCCGTGACCGTCGATGAGCGGCGTGCGCATGGAGAACCACTGCGCCAGGCGAACCATGGCCTCGTAGACCGCGGAGTCGCCATGCGGGTGGTACTTACCGATAACTTCGCCGACCGTCCAGGCCGACTTCTTGTGTGGGCGGTTGGGGTAGATGCCGCTCTCGTTCATTGCGTACAGGATGCGGCGGTGCACCGGCTTTAAGCCGTCGCGCACGTCCGGCAGGGCGCGGGCCGTAATGACCGACATCGAATACTCGATGAACGACTGCTTCATCTCGCGGCCAAACTCCGAAATCTGGAGCTGGCCGCCGTTGATATCCTCACCGGCCGAGGCACCACGGTCGACTTCGCCAAAGCTCTCCTCGAGCTCGGCGTCGTCGTCCTCTTCCTCATCATCATCGGCATCGGGGTTATAGGCGTCCGGGTCGCCGTCCTCGCCCTGCTCAGCACGGGCAAGCAGGCGCTTCAGATCATCGGGCATACCGGCGTCGCCGGCCTCGTCCATACCCTCGTTATTGTTGATATCGTCTGCCACGTTACCTCCTCATGGTTTGCGTGGTCCATTAATCATCCTGCCACGGAGACGGCTTTTCCAGGTGCCGCAGATTCGCTCGAAAGAGGAGGGAAGCGTACTTGGGTACGCGACCGACGATTGAGGGCGAAGGTGCGGTGGCTGGGAAAGCCGAACAGGTTAGGCGTCTAAGAAGCGCGCGTCGTGCGCGTGTTTTTCAATGTACTCGCGGCGATAGCCGACCTCGGAGCCCATCAGCTCGCGCACGGCGCGGTCTGCCACCACGGCATCCTCGATCGACACGCGCTGCAGGATGCGGGTCTTGGGATCCATCGTCGTCGAGGCGAGCTGTTTGGGGTCCATCTCGCCCAGACCCTTGTAGCGCTGGACGGTATAGCCCTTGCGCTTCTTGGTGATCTTGCCATCCTTGGCCTTGCCGTCTTCGTCGTTATCGTCGGGGTTCAGGCCCAGACTCTGGATGGTGTCGCGCAGGATCTCGTCTTCGGGCTGGCGGCCGTTGGGATACACGTAGTGGATCTTGTTGCGCACCTTAATGCCAAAGATGGGCGGGCAGGCAACATAGACGTAGCCGGCATCGATCAGCGGACGCATGTACTTGTAGAAGAACGTCAGCAGCAGGATGCGGATATGCGCACCGTCGACGTCTGCATCGGTCATGATGATGATCTTGTGGTAGCGCGCCTTGGTGATATCGAAGTCGCCGCCGTCGCCGGCACTCGTCGTGACGCCGCAGCCGATCGCGGTAATCAGCGACTGGATGGTGTCACTCGAGAACGCGCGATGGTCACCAACGCGTTCGACGTTCAGAATCTTGCCGCGCAGGGGCAGAATCGCCTGGATGTCTCGGCGACGGCCGTCCTTGGCCGAACCGCCTGCCGAGTCGCCCTCTACGATGAAGAGCTCGGTCAGCTCGGCATCGCGCACCGAGCAGTCAGCGAGCTTACCGGGCAGGGACGCCGTCTCGAGCAGGCTCTTGCGGCGGGTCGCCTCGCGCGCCTTGCGGGCGGCATTGCGCGCCTTGCAGGCCTGTTGCGCCTTCTTGACGATCTCGCGAGCGGGCTTGGGATGCTCCTCGAGGTAATCGGCGAGTCCGTCGGTCACGATCTTGAGCGTGAGCGCGCGCATATAGGAGCTACCGAGCTTGGCCTTGGTCTGGCCCTCAAACTGCGGATCGGGCAGCTTGACCGAGATAACGGCCGAAAGGCCCTCGCGCACATCGTCGCCGGTCAGGTTGGCGTCTTTTTCCTTGAGCAGGTTCTGTTTGCGCGCGTAGTCGTTGATCACGCGGGTGAGCGCGGTGCGGAAGCCCTCAAGGTGCATGCCGCCCTCGGGAGTGTAGATGTCGTTGGCAAACGACATGACGTTCTCGCCGTAGCCGCTATTCCACTGCAGGGAAACCTCGACCTCGCCCATCTTGGCCACGGGAGCGTCCGGGTCCGATTTGCCCTCGATGTAGATGGGCTCCTTAAAGGCCTCGGGGACGTCCTTGCCCTCGTTGAGGAACTTGACGAAGTCGATGATGCCGCCCTCGTAGCAAAACTCCTCCACATGGGGAGTCGCCTCGCGCTCGTCGGTCAGCACGATTTTGAGGTTCTTATTGAGGAACGCCGTCTCCTGCAGACGGTTGTGCAGCGTATCGAAATCGTAGATGCAGGTCTCGAAGATCTCGTCGTCGGGCCAGAAGGTGACGGTGGTGCCCGTCGAATCCGAGGTGCCCACGACCTCCATCTTCTTGACGGTCTTGCCGCGCGAGAACTCCATCTCGTAGGTGTTGCCATCGCGACGAACCTGAACGACCACGCGCTTGGACAGTGCGTTGACGACGGAGATGCCAACGCCGTGCAGGCCGCCCGAAACCTTATAGGCCGAGTTATCGAACTTACCGCCGGCGTGCAAGATCGTCATGACGACCTCGAGCGTCGGGATCTTTTTAACAGGGTGCTCGTCGACGGGGATGCCGCGCCCGTTGTCGACGACCGTGATGGAGTTGTCGGCGTGGACCGTCACCTGGATCTCGGTGCAGAAACCGGCCATGGCCTCGTCGACGGAGTTGTCAACGATCTCCCACACCAGGTGATGCAGACCGCTGGCGCTCGTCGAGCCGATATACATGCCCGGGCGCTTACGAACGGCCTCGAGACCTTCGAGAATCTTAATCTCGCCGCCATCGTAATCGTTTTCGTTTGCCACACGTCCTCCTTCAGTCAAGAAAATGTGTACAGCCTTACTAGTTTATCGTAAAAAAATACCCTCGGGAACGAGGGTATTTGGCTCTACAAGGCCACCAGATGCGATTTAAGGCTCTTTTTTGCTTTGCACGCCCTTGGCCCACTCGGCACTGGCTCTCATGGCATTCTCGAGGGCCTCGCGCAGTTTTTGGTCTTCGATGGGCGCCACTTGGCGCTCAATCTCGGTGCGCTCGGCCTCACTTAGGTCGGCGTGCGGGGCCGGCGGGCGCTCGGTCGTCGCCGGGCGCAGGCGCTGCTTGGCGGCGGGCGGCGTGTGACCGGGCGCGGTGGTTTTGAACACCAGGCCATCCACATGCGCACCGGCGCGCTCCATGCGCGCGCGGATGATCTCGCGCAACAGCGTCATTTCCTGCGTCCACGAGGGCGAGTCGAGATATACCAGCAGCTCATTGGACTCGGGCAGGTAGCGCAGGCCCGTCACATGCCGCCCCTCGCGCGTGCCCGAGCACACCGCGTTCCACGCGCGATAGACCGCGCGCGACTCCTCGGCAGCCTCCATCTGCGCATGGCGCTCAGGTGTTGCAGCCGCCAGGATGCGCTGGCGCTCTGCGTTTAAAAATCCACTGAAGGCAACCGTTTCGCTCTCGCGCTCGTAATTAGCACGTCTCACCCATGCTCACCACCTTGGCTCGATCAAGCAGGTCATCGGTAAAATACCCCAGGTTGGTCGTGGTTATGACCGTCTGGATATCATCGCCGATCAGCCGCAGAAAAGCACCGCGACGTTCGCCGTCGAGTTCGCTCATCACGTCGTCCAAAAGCAGCAACGGGGCGGTGCCCAGGACATCGCGAGCCACGGCCACCTCCGCCACCTTCCAGGCCAGAACCAACGTTCGCTGCTGACCTTGGCTGGCAAATGAACGGGCGGAGCGACCCGCCACGGTAAACTCAATCTCATCGCGATGCGGTCCCACCAACGTCACGCCGCGGCGAATTTCCTCGTCGGCGTGCTCATCAAGGGCAGCCAGCATGCGCTCGTACGCCCAGCCCTTCAGCTCTTCGCGATCATCGACCTGGGGCAAATCCCCCAGCGTGGACGTATAGGTCACGTTGGCAGCCTCACCGGATGCCACTTGCCCGTAGGCAGTGTGCACATGGCCCGCCAGCCGGTCGAGCAGGGCCAACCGGTGCACAAGCAGGGCCGAGCCCGCGCGGGCAATCGAATCGTTCCACGCGCCGAGCATCTCGCGACAGCACCAGGTCTCCTTAAGCAGGGCGTTACGCTGGGTCACGCAGCGCCCATAGGTGCTCGCAAGATCGGCATAGCGTGCGCTCAGTTGCATGCCAAAGTCATCGAGGGCGGCGCGGCGCACACTGGCGCCTCTCTTAACCATGTCCAGATGGTCGGGGCAAAACAGTACGCTCGGCAGAGCCCCGCGCACACCGGCGGCAGGGCACCTCTTGCCGTTGCGGCTAAACGAGCGCTTACCGTCCTCCACGCTCAATCCCATATCAAGCACGCGGCCGTCGCCCTCGAGCCTCAGCTCGACCTTGCACGAGCCCACGCCGTCATGGACGAGCTCGGCTGCGGTCGGATGCCTAAACGAGGCGCCGCTCGTCAGCAGCTGCAGCGCCTCTATGAGATTGGTCTTTCCTGCCGCGTTGGGTCCCGCAAGTATCGTCACGCCCTCGTCCAGGGCAAGGCGATAGCTATCGAAGCTGCGGTAGTGCGCGACGGAAAGATCACGGGCGAACATGGTCATGGCGCAGCGCTAGATGCGGACCGGCATGACCAGGTACAGGTAGTTGATCTTGTCGTAGGACTTGAAGATACCCGCCTGCGAGTAGCTCTTGAGCTCCAGCGTGATCTCCTTCTCCTTGGACAGGGCATTGAGGCAGCCGAAGATGTAGTGGTAGTTGAAGGCGATGGTACCCGACTCGCCCTCGGCCTCGACATCGATCGTCTCCTGCGCAAGGTCCTGGTCATTGGAAATGGAGGACAGGCCCATCTGCCCGTTCTCGACATCGATCTCGAACTTGACGGCGGGGTTGGCGCTCGCGATAACGGCCACGCGCTTGAGGGCGGCGTTAAAAGCGGCGACATCGATCTTGACGCTCGTCACGCACGAATCGGGGATGAGCTGCTTGTAGTTGGGATACATGCCCTCGATGCGGCGCGACACGTAGGTGGTGTTGCCGGCCTCGAAGACGACCTGGGTGTCGGTAGCCCCGATCATGATGGTCGCCTGGCTGGCCATGATGTTCAGTGCGTCGTTAAAGGCGTCGGCCGGAACGTTGAGTTCAAAGGAGCCCTCGAGGGTCGAGGTCTCGACCTGCGTATCGCACACGGCCAAGCGGAAGGAATCGGTCGCCACTAGGCGCACGGTGTTGTTCTCGACTTTCATGTGCACACCGCCCAGGATGGGGCGGGCCTTGTCGGTCGAGGTGACGCGCCATACGCGGCCGACCATTTCGGACAAGATATCGGTCGGCAGTTCCACGGCGCTCTCGATGGCATAGGCCGGAAACTCGGGGAAGTCATTGGCATCGAGCGTGTTCAGGCGGAACGAGCTCTTCTCGCAACCAATCAGCACCTGACGCTCGGACAGCTCAAAGGTGACCGGGGCATCGGGGAGGGTCTTGGTGATATTGGAGAGCATCTTACAGGGGATAACCATCTCGCCCTCTTCTTCGACATGCGCCGCGATGCGATGACGGATCGAGATGGTGTAGTTAGAGGTCTGGAATTCCAAGATGCCGTCTTGCGCCTTAACGAGCACGCCCGACAGGATGGGAAGGGTGGATGCCGAAGCGACACCCTTCATTACGACGCCGATGGCTTGTGTAAGCGAGCTCTGGCTGACGGTGAACTTCATCTTTTAATACCTTTCTATAGATATAAATATCTTAATAATAGTAATAGCACTGACGAAACTGTTGATTACTCCCAAAGACGCAGGTCAGACCCAGAAAGAGAATCGACAGCAACCTGTGTGCAACGGGGGTGGTTTTCCACGTTCAAAACCTGCGCAAAACTTTTCATCACCGCGGGTTGGGTTTTAGACACCTTATGCCCGTGGTTTCGACAAGTTTTCAACAGGTGTCTCTATTTCCCTACGAGCGCAGTGTAATTTTATCGCGCAGCGACTTGAGGTCTTCGGTGACGGTGCGGTCTTCCTGGATCATCTTCTGGACCTTTTTGTAGCTCGTGCTGACGGTCGAGTGGTTGCGGTTGCCAAATTCGGCGCCCACCGCCGTGGTCGTCATCTCGCACATCTCGATGGCCAGGTAGATAGCGATATGGCGTGCTTTGGCGATATTGGCGTTGCGACGCGGGCCGATGAGCTCCTCGTGCGTCACGCCGTACTGCTCTTCGATGACGGACTGAACCGTCTGGACGTTGATCTTTTTGGCCGATGTGTCGAAGTACTGGCTGGCGATGGCGTCGATATCGTCAAAGGTGAGCTCCCCGCCCTCGCGCTCACGGTCGCCCGCCTCGCCGGCGCAGCGCTCGCAAAAGCTCTCGAGTTCGCGGATGTTGGTGCCCGAGACCTCGGCCATGTGTTTAAAGTGCTCGTCGGTCAGGTGCCCACCGTCGCCCCCATAGGCCGCCAGCAGCGAGTCGTCGCCTGCCTCGGGAGCGGCGACGATGGTGTTCTCGTAATAGCGCTGCAAGATTTTGTATTTCATCTCGTAGCTGGGCTCTGCGACCAGGCAGAGCATTCCGGCGTTGAAGCGGCTGGTCAGACGCTCGTCCATGCTCAGGTCCTTGGGGGCGCGGTCTGCCGCGATGACGACCTTCTTGTTGTTGCGGATGAACTCGTCCATGAGCTGGAAAAAGTAGTCCACACTCGCGCGCTTGCCGATGATGTTTTGGATGTCATCGATGATGAGCACGTCCACGCCGTGGTACGCCTGCATGATGGGGGCGTTGCTCTTCTTTTGACGGTCGAACTCGGTCATCAGGTCGTCCAGATATGCCTGGGAGTTGGCATACTTGACCTTGATCTCGGGCGACTTCTCGGCGAGCTCGTTTTTGATGGCGAGCAGCAGATGGGTCTTGCCCAGCCCCGATTTGCCATAGATGAACAGGGATGTGCATGTGCCGCGCTCGTCCGCGAGGGCGGCAAACTTGAGTGCCGAGCGATAGGCATGGCTGTTCTCGGGGCCGTAGACAAAGTTCTCAAAGGTAAATTTTGAGTTCGCGGCGAGCGGGGCTCCATCCGTATTCTGCTCGGCCGGCACGGTCGGTGCTGGCATGGGTGAAGCGGGGGCCGCAGCTTGCGTGGATTTAGTCGGCGCTCCGCCCTTCATCTGGTTCATCATGCGACGAAAATCGTCGGCCGAGAGCGTGTTCTTGATTGCAATGCCCGAATCCGCGCCCGCCGCTGCGTCGTGAGCGATGGGCATGTGCGTGACGGGTGCGTTCGTTGACGTCGCCGCCGCGCTCGTCAACGGTGCCATTGTTTCACGGGAAACATCGCTGTGCTGGTGCTCGATTGTCGGCACATCGCCTGCGGAGGCCGGCACCGCCGGGGAAGCAGCGGGAGCCGTGGCGGGCGCCGTGGCGGCAGCGGATTCCGTCGCGGCGCCTTGCGGTGCCACGATGTCGAGAGCAATCGGTGCAAAGGCGATTTCTTCCAGATAGGCCTCAATAGTCGGCTGATGCTTTTTGAGCTGCGCAATGGCAAAGCGCGACGGTGCCTCGATGGTCAAGGTGTCCTCGGTCAAGCTTATGGCTCGCGATTGCCCCAGCATGTTGATGAGGCGTGCATCTTGGCCGTCGCGCTGGCAAAAGGCGATGGCATCCCCCAGGATGATGCTTGCTTCCTCGTCCACTGTCTCTCCCGTTCTTTAGCTCTGAGCTCGCACGCGAGCGGCGCCGAGTTCGGTCAGATGGTATTTCTGGCCATGCTTGATGACCAAGCCGGCCTGCGCCAAGTCATTGAGCGTGCGTGACCAAGTGGGGGCCGAGTTTCCAAACGCCCTCGCAAGATCGGTTGCGCCGCACGCTTGATTTTGCGCCAGATAGCCCAGCGCGGCGTTGCCGCGATCGCTTACGAACACGTCCGGTTGTGGCTGTGCATACTGATTTACTGCATTAGGATACATCATTTGAGCTGCTGGTTGTTGAGAACTCTGCGTCGGCGGCATTTGCTGTTGAAAACTTTGAGGCCACTGTTGGTAAGGCTGCGGAGGCGTCTGCTGGGCCCAGGGGTTGTACTGCTGCTGCGGCATCTGCTGGTACGGCTGCTGATATCCCTGCTGGTACTGCTGCGGGAACTGCTGGCCATACCCCAGTGGCGGCATCTGCTGATATGGATATCCCTGTTGGTACGGCTGATAGCCCATTTGCTGGCCACCCGGCGCCCCCGTCGCCTGCTGCATTGCTGCTGCATCCTGATCAGCCAGCGGCATGGCCTCTGGCATGTTTGGCGGCATCGACATAGATGCCGCCTGGGGTTCTTGTGTGGGAAGCATTCCGGGCTGCTGCATCTGTCCCACGGGGGGCTGCATCTGCTGCGTTGCCACGGGCTGCTGCGCAAAAGCTCCCGGCAGGGGATATGTGGGCTGCTCCGTCTCGGGCCGCACGGCAGCGCCGCGTCCGCCGGCACGCTCGATTTCCTGCACGCGTTTAGGGTTCAGGCTTACCGTAACCACGGTGCCGTTGCCCATGTTGTCCTCGATGGATACGGCACCGCCGGCGTTTTCCAAATACTCCTGCACCATGGGAAACCCTGCTCCGGTTCCACGGATATAGCGCTTCATCTTGCTGTTTGCGCTGGTAACGCCAAAGTCGAAAGCGCGTTCCTTGTCGTCGATGCCGGGTCCTTGATCAGCAAAGCGGATGGTGTCTCCGCCGTCCAGAATCGAGATGATGGGCTCGGCAAAGTGTGCGTGGATAAAGTTTTCGACAATCTCGCGGATGACCATGAGCGAGATATGGCCACCTTGTTCTTTCATGCACTGGTAGACGGTGTTGGTCGTCTCTTCCAAATACGTGCGGACATCTTGCGGATCAATGACGATCACCCGCGGTGTCGACAGCATGTCGTCATAGACGGCGATGCGCGCGGCGTACATGGCTTTTGGCGCCTGCGTGGTCGTCTGCTCGCCTTCCGCACGCTCTTCGCGCACGCCGGTGATGTGCTCGTTGTCGGGTGCCGGGTCTCCGGAATCGACCATGGTGTAAAAGTCGTCAGACATGCCGCTCGCAATCTTTCAAAAGGTTTCGAACAAATAGTAGCTCACCGTGCAACGTTTCTCATCTTTCGACAACTTTCCAAAACTTGTTGAAAACTTTGGAAAACGGGTGAAAAGTTCTCAACATTGCCAACATGACCTGTTGAAAACTCGATGAAATATCGTGAAAGGTTGCCATGAGGCGCAAATTTCGGTTGTGCTTATGGGGGAACCGTGTGAACTGCGCAACCTTTTACCTTTGATTTCTTGACATTTGAACATTGATTTCCCTACAATCTTCAAGCTCACGTGTCTATATCTGCGTCCGCGTCCCCGCGGACACTCGAAATGCAGCAGGAGGAACTTAAGATGAAGCGTACGTATCAGCCTAATAAGCGTAAGCGTGCCAAGACCCATGGCTTCCGTGCCCGTATGGCCACTAAGGGTGGTCGTGCCGTGCTCGCCCGTCGTCGCGCCAAGGGCCGCAAGCGTCTCACTGTCTAGCAGCGATACACACATCTCGCATGAAGACTATTAAGTCTCGGCAAGATTTCGAGCATGTGTTCAGTCAGGGGCGTCGTTTCAATCACCCTCTGATTCGAATGACCATATGTGAATCGGTTGGCGAAGGCGACTCCGGAAGGGTCGCCTTCGTTGGTGCTAAACGGCTCGGTTGTGCAGTTGTGCGCAACCGTTCTAAGCGTGTGATGCGCGAGGCCGCCCGCAGCTGCGGATTTCCCGTTGCGGGTTATGACATCATCTTGTTTGCAACTCCCAAGACGAGGGTTTCCTCGCCGCAGGAGATGGACAAGGCGTTGCGTTCGCTTATGAAGCGCGCCGGCGTTGCCGGGGAGGAGCGATGAGCAATCACGTTTTGCGACGTGTTGCCATCGCTCCTATTCGCATATATCAACAGGTTATTTCGCCCTTATTGCCTGACGCCTGCATTTATTACCCAACGTGCTCGCAATACGCCATCCAGGCGATTGAGAAGCACGGTGTTTTGAGAGGCTGCTGGCTTGCCGTGAGGCGCATCGCTCGCTGCAATCCCCTGCACGTCGGCGGTTATGACCCTGTGCCCTAGCGGGCACTCGCTATCGGAGGAAAACTTACATGTGGGATTGGATCGTTAACATCCTTTTCGAGCTGCTCAAGCTCATCCAGACCTTTGCGGTCGACTGGGGCCTGTCCATCATCATCCTGGTGGTCATCATCCGTCTGCTGCTGACGCCGCTTATGCTCAAGTCGACCAAGTCGACGGCTCGCATGCAGGTGCTGCAGCCCAAGATGCTCGAGATCCAGGAGCGCTATGCCGACGATCCCCAGCGTCAGGCCGAGGAGATGCAGAAGTTCTACAGCGAGAACAAGTTCAACCCGATGGCTGGTTGTTTGCCGCTGCTGATTCAGATGCCTATCCTGTTCGCCCTGTTTACATTGCTGCGCAACCTGCCGCAGTACTTTAACGACGGCACGTTCTCGTTCTTCAACATCCTGCCCGACCTGACCACCACGCCGAGCGCTTCCTTTGCCGATGGCTTTATGGTTGCACTGCCTGCGCTGGTTTGCCTGATCCTGTTTGCCGTCCTGACCCTGATTCCGCAGCTCTATATGTCGCGCAACCAGACCGGCCAGCAGGCTCAGAGCATGCGTATGATGGCCGTTGTCATGACGGTCATGATGCTTTGGATGGGCTGGAGCCTTCCCGTTGGTGTTCTGCTGTACTACGACGTCTCGTCTGCTTGGCAGGTTATCCAGCAGATTTTTGTGACGCAGAAGGTCATCGACAAGGCGAAGGCCGATGAGGAGGAGCGTCTTAAGAACGCTCCGCTGCAGGTTGAGGTCACTCGTCGCGAGAAGAAGCCGCGCCCGCACAAGAAGAAGTAGTGGGATATCAATCTTATTTAGGTACCTAACTTTTGGAGTACGTTATGTCTGAAGAGATCATCGAGGATATGCTTGAGGAGGTTGCCCCGCAGGTCGCGGGCGATTATCCCGAGATTGCACAGCGCTACAAGGCTGGTGAAGAGCTGACCGATGAGGAGCTCGACACCATTGCCGATGTTGCGATTTCCATCCTGCGTTCCATCCTTTCGCACTTCGATGCCGCCAACTCTCCTATCGATGAGTATGAGGGCGACGAGGGTGAGCTGATTTTGGATGTAACGGCTCCCGACCTTGCTGTTCTCATTGGCCGTCATGGTCGCACTCTTGATGCTCTTCAGGTTATGTTCTCTTTGCTGGTGAGCCGCAAGCTTGGCTTTAGGTATCCAGTTGTAGTGGACGTCGAGGGATACAAGAGTCGCCGTCAGGATAAGGTCGCCTCCATGGCTCAGTCTGCTGCCGAGCGTGCCATCCGCACTCATAAGAGTGTTTCGCTTCCGCCCATGAATGCCTACGAGCGCCGACTGGTTCACATTGCACTTCGTGGCAACGATGCAGTCGATACTCATTCTGAGGGTTCTGACCCTGATCGCCATGTGGTGATTGTTGCTCGATAATCTACTCGAGCTTATGCTAGGGGGACGTGGTTTCCACGTCCCCTTTTTTTGTCAAAAGTTCTCGATACGCTGATTTTTGTCAGAAAGGAGCTTCTGTTGTTTGTACTTACCGATCAGCAGGCTGACGAGATGTTGAGTCGCCTAACTTCCTATTGCAAAGAATATTCCTTGAGCGTAACTGATATTGAGCTGAGGAAATGTATCCAGCATTTGGATTTGGTTCTAGAAACAAATAAGACAACCAATCTCACCCGTATTCTTAACGTAGAAGATGCTGCCGTACTTCATATCCTCGACTCACTTGTTTTGCTCCCCTATATCAATAAGGCTCCTGAGGGAGCTTTGCTCGATATGGGAACAGGTGCGGGCTTCCCTGGTATTCCATTAACCATAACCACGCATCGTAAAGCTACTTATATTGACTCTGTTGGCAAGAAGGTTGATGCGGTTAATTCCTTTGTCCATGCTCTTGGATTGAAGCATGCTCATGCGGTTCATGATCGTCTTGAAGAATATGCTCGAAGCCATAAGAAGCAGTTCTCTGTTGTAACCGCCCGCGCACTGGCCCCTCTACCGATTCTTGTTGAGTATGCGGCTCCGTACCTGAAGGATGGAGGGCTATTTGTTATCACCAAGGGCAATCCTTCGGATGAGGAGCTTGCTTCCGGCATGTCAGCAGCTAAGATTTGCGGCTTCACTTTGCTTCTGAATGACGCAATTGATTTACCTGAAGGCTTGGGTCACAGGGAATTCATTGTTCTTAAGAAGAGTCATCCAGCATCTGTCTCATTGCCTCGTGCAAATGGCGTGGCAAAGAAGAATCCGCTTGCCTAGATGTTTCACGTGAAACATAATGGATACTAACAACTTGCAGTGTTTCACGTGAAACATGGCGGTTGATATCGATTCGGAATGTTTCACGTGAAACATCCTCCGTTTGACAGCTTTAATACACACCAGGAGGGACCGTGGGATTTCGCGACGTTAAGCGTTCTAAGAGCGCAAAAGACACGCGTATCATTGCAATCATCAATCAAAAAGGCGGCGTCGGTAAGTCAACGACGGCTGTAAACCTTGCAGCAGCACTGGGTGAGCAGGGTCGTAAGACACTGATTGTCGATTTTGATCCGCAGGGAAACAGCACCAGTGGATTCGGAATTGAAAAAGAAGACCTTGATCACTGCATCTATGATGCATTGTTGAATGATGTGCCGGCAGAATCACTTGTTCTTGATACAAATTGCAAAAAGGTATTCGTAATTCCAGCTACAATTCAGCTTGCAGGCGCCGAAATTGAGCTCGTAAGCGCAATTGCACGTGAAACCCGCCTCAAAGATTTGCTTGAGCCGATTCAGGACGAGTTCGATTTTATTTTCATTGACTGTCCTCCTTCGCTCGGCCTGCTTACTATCAACGCTTTGACCGCAGCAGACAGCGTTTTGATTCCGATCCAGTGCGAATATTACGCACTCGAGGGTGTTACGAAGCTGCTTGAGTCAATGAAGATGGTTAAATCACGTCTGAACAAGGGCTTAGACACCTATGGTGTGCTTATGACCATGTATGACTCGCGTACTTCACTATCGAATCAGGTTGTTGAGGAGGTTCAATCGTACTTTGGTGATAAGGCGTTTAAGACGCTAATCCCCCGTACGGTTAAAATCTCCGAAGCTCCGTCTTTTGGAGAACCGGTAATTACCTATGCACCTCAAAATAAGGGTGCAAAAGCATATATGAACCTTGCAAAAGAGGTGATCAAGCGTGCCTAGTGTAAAGAAACGTGGCGGATTGGGACGTGGACTGAATGCTTTGGTCTCAGAGGCCGAGTATGAGACCGGCGGTTCGGCTGCATCGGCTTCAAATGCTGCATCTGAAACAAAACTACCTATTGAGGATATCGTTCCCAACCCTAATCAGCCGCGAATTCACTTTAACGAAACTGAACTTCGCGAGTTGAGCGAGTCAATCCAAGAACATGGCGTTTTGCAGCCGCTTTTGGTTCGCAAGCATGGAAACGGCTATGAGATCATCGCTGGTGAGCGTCGTTACCAGGCGTCAAAGCTTGCTGGCCTTGAAGAATTGCCAGTCATCATTAAAGAGGTAAATGATGAAGAGATGCTGGCTCTTGCTCTTATCGAAAACCTTCAACGTTCAGATCTGAATCCCGTCGAAGAGGCTAAGGGCTATCGACAGCTCATCGATGCCAGCGGTATGACCCAGGAGGCATTGTCGAAGGCAGTAAGCAAGTCACGCTCTGCAATTACAAACTCGCTGCGTCTTCTCGATCTCCCCGAAGTAGTTCAGCAGATGATTTTTGAGGGTAAACTTACTGCTGGTCATGCACGTGCGATTCTTGCAGTTCCCTATGAGGATGCTCGAATTCGACTTGCAGAGAAGGTTGTTGCAGAGGGCCTTTCCGTAAGAGCGACAGAAAATCTTGCTCCGTTGTTTTCTGCCGGAGAGACACCTAAGACGCCGAGGCCTGCAACCCCTCAGTCTTTTAAAAAGGCAGCCCGCGTGCTTCGTCAGGTTTTTAATACCAACGTGCGTGTGAAGAGCTCGCGTGGAAAGAATAAGATTGAGATTGAGTTTAAAGACGAGGAAGAGCTCTCTCGTATTCTTGGCGAAATGATCCAGTTTGATCAAGGAGGCCAAGATGAGGAATAGAATTTTAACTGCGATTGCATTGGCGACGACTGTCGCGGCTGGTGCCTTTGCTGGCTATAAGATCGCGACAGACGATGAACTTCGAGGTCGTTTGCTTCGTAGTGCGCAAGATATTGTCGATACATCCAAGAAGAAAATGGATGTTATGACAGAAGATGTTGCAATGCGTACTGCTCAGGTAACGAAGAATCCCAAGATTAATCAGGGTTGGGTCAGCAACCAATGGGAAAATGTAGGCTATTAGGTACCTAACAATTACTTAGCATATTGTGATGGGTCCTTGTCTGATTCACGAGACAAGGACCCCTTATTTTGGCCGTAAAAATGGGACCAGTAGCAGCTGATTCAAAATTAAGGTCAATAAATGAAACGACCCCGGTTGCATATCCTGCAACCGGGGTCGTTCGATGTTTCACATGAAACGTTTTGGGGTGCGACTCCCCTATGCGTTCTTCTGAACTTTGAAGCGCTGCTTCAGCTGTCCGCAAGCGGCGTCAATATCGTTACCACGGGAGTTACGAATCGTTGTCTCGATGCCACGGGACTCAAGGCGACGCTGAAGATCCTCAACCTTATGAATCGGCGACGGCTTGAGCGGGCTACCCTCGATGTCGTTAAGCTGAATGAGGTTAACGTGGCACAGCGTTCCCTCGCAGAAGTCGCAGAGCGCCTGCATTTCCGGATTCGTATCGTTGACGCCTTCGATCATGGCATACTCATAGGTTGGGCGGCGGCCGGTCTTCTCGGTGTAGAGCTGAAGCGCTTCGTGAAGGCGAAGCAGCGTGTACTTCTTAACACCGGGCATGAGCTTATTGCGCGTCGACTGGATGGCGGAATGCAGTGAAACAGCAAGCGTGAACTGCTCGGGGATGTCGGCAAATTTGCGAATACCGGGAATAACGCCACTGGTAGAGACGGTGAGGTGACGAGCGCCGATACCGATGCCATCGGGGTCGTTGAGGATTCGCAGCGCCTTGAGAACCTCGTCGTAGTTGGCAAATGGCTCGCCCTGGCCCATGAAGACAACGCTCGTGGCGCGCTCGCCAAAGTCGTTGGATACATGAAGTACCTGGTCGACGATCTCTTGAGCGGTCAGAGAGCGCTTGAGGCCGTTGAGACCGGTAGCGCAAAAGGCGCAGCCCATGCCACAGCCAGCTTGGGTGGAAACGCAGACGGAAAGCTTGTTACGACGGGGCATGCCGACAGTCTCGACGGAAACGCCGTCGTGGTACTCGAGCAAATACTTGCGAGAGCCATCTTTGGAAACCTGCTTGGTTAGTTCAGTCGGCGTGTCAAAGGCAAAAGCCTCTTTAAGCTGCTCGCGGAAAGCCTTGGGAAGGTTTGTCATATCGTCAAACGAACAAACGTTCTTCTCAAAGACCCATTCGATGAGCTGCTTCGCGCGGAAGGCTGGCTGGCCAAGTTCGGCCACGAGCTCGCGAATATCGTTTTGGCTCAAGTCGCGAATGTCCTGAGATTTAGTCCTGGGATTCATGGAAGCCTTTCGATTTTGGGGAAACGTAGAGGGTATCGCTACAATATGGTATCAGCTGCAGAAATTATAGAGGAGGAGTCTGCCCATGCCGGGTAAAAGCCTAGAGAACATGCACGTAGCGGTCTTGGCGGGCGGTCATTCCGCTGAGCGCGAGATCTCGCTCAATTCGGGAAAGAACGTCGTGGTTGCCTTGAAGGAGGCCGGCTACACTTCGGTGGAGCTGCTCGACACGGCTGCCGATGATTTTATGGTAACCATGGCGACCGGCGGCTTTGACGTGGCGTTTATCGCCATGCACGGTGCCGGCGGCGAGGATGGTGCCATGCAGGGCGCCATGGAGACCCTGGGTGTCCCCTACACGGCCTCGGGCGTGCTTGCCAGCGCCTGCGGTGCCGACAAGGAGGTCTCTAAGCTCTTGTACGCCAAGGCGGGCATCCCCATTGCCCCCGGCCTCGCGCTCGAGGTGGGCGATGAAGTCGATATCGATCATATCGTCGAGGTTTGTGGCGAGCGCTGCTTTGTGAAGCCGGCCGTCAACGGTTCCAGCTATGGCATTTCCCTGGTCCATGAGCCCTCCGAGCTGCCCGCGGCAATCGCCAAGGCGTTTGAGTACGGCGACAAAGTGCTGGTCGAGAAGTGCATCGAGGGTACCGAGATCACCGTCGGCGTGTACGGCGAGGACGACGTGCGCGCTCTGCCGATTGTCGAGATTCGTAAGCCCAAGGACTGCGAGTTCTACGATCTGGACGTGAAGTATGTCGACCCTACGGACATCCATCGCATTCCGGCGCAGATTTCACCCGAGAATTACACTCGCGCTCAGGAGCTTGCCTGCGCTGCTCACAAGGCCCTCGGTTGCCTGGGTATCTCGCGCAGCGACTTTATTGTGAGCGAGGACGGCCCCGTCATCCTCGAGACCAATACCATTCCCGGCATGACCGATACGTCGCTGTATCCGGATGAGATTCGCCACACCGACGACATGACGTTCCCGCAGGTCTGTGACAGCCTGATCCGTATGGGCCTTCGTCGAGCGGGCATTGCATGCTAATCGAGGACGCGGTTTCGTCAGGAACGCCGCAGTTTGTCATCGACTCCTATGCCACGCTTGCCGAGCGCGCCAAAACGCAGTCCTTCGGCCTTATCGAGGAAGATGTAATTGTCCTCGATACCGAGACCACAGGTCTTTCGGTGCAGGACAACGAGCTGATCGAGATCTCGGCGGCCCGTCTTTCGGGCCGCGAGATCGTCGACCGCTTCGATACCTTCGTGCATCCCAAGCAGCTGATTCCCGCCGAGATTACCGAGCTCACGAGCATTACAAATGCCGATGTGGCAGATGCCCCGTCGGCCGTTGAGGCCGTCGCCGCTCTCGCCGATTTTGTCGGTGGTTGCCCGGTAATCGCACATAACGCCACGTTCGACCGCTCGTTTATCGAGTCGGTCAAAGGCGGCGTCAACGTGAGCGATATCTGGATCGATTCGCTGGCGCTGTCGCGCATCGCGCTTCCGCGCCTGGCCTCGCACAAGCTGTCTTTTATGGCCGATCTGTTTGGCTGTGACTCGGTATCACACCGTGCCAATGCCGACGTCGACGCCCTGTGTGGCGTATGGCGCGTGTTGCTCGTGGCGCTCACCGACTTGCCCCAGGGCCTCATGGCGCGCCTAGCCGACATGCATCCGGATGTGCCTTGGTCCTATCGTCCTATCTTCTCATTCTTGGCGGGGCAGAACCCTGGTTCTATCTTCTCTCTCAGCGCCGCTCGTGCTGACGTTCTCAAGGCCGATCGCGCCGACGATCGGGTGGACGCCGACGAACTGCCGATCCTCAAGATGCCGAGTCGTGAGGAGATTGAGGCAGACTATGCGCCGGGTGGCCTGGTCAATCGCATGTATCCCACTTACGAGCCGCGTGATGAGCAGATCGCGATGGCGCTCGAGGTCCGCGATGCGCTGGTCACGGGCACTCATCGTGTAATTGAGGCGGGTACGGGCGTCGGCAAATCGATGGCCTATCTGGTGCCTTTTGCCGAGGCAGCACGCCGTAACAACATCACGGTTGGTATTGCGACCAAATCGAACAATCTTGCCGACCAGCTCATGTATCATGAGCTGCCAAAACTTGCCGAGCAACTGGACGGTGGTCTGTCATTTTGCGCTCTCAAGGGCTATGACCACTATCCGTGCCTGCGCAAGCTTGAGCGCATGAGCCGAGGCCAGGTCGAGATTACCACCAAGCGCGATCCGGCGGACACGCTCACGGCGGTCGCGGTCATTATGGCGTACGTCTGCCAATCAGCCGATGGCGACCTCGACTCGCTTGGCATTCGGTGGCGCAGCGTCAACCGCCCCGACTTTACGACGGCCTCGCGCGAGTGTGCTCGCCGCCTCTGCCCGTTTTTCCCTGATAAATGTTTGGTCCACGGCGCTCGCCGTCGTGCGGCGCATGCCGATGTGGTGGTCACCAACCATTCCCTGCTGTTCCGCAATGTTGCGGCCGAGGGCAGGATTTTGCCTCCGATTCGTCATTGGGTAATCGACGAGGCTCATTCTATCGAGCGCGAGGCGCGCCGTCAGTGGGCGCGCGTGGTGTCGGCGGACGAATCACGCGTTCTGTTTGAGCGCCTGGGTGGCTCGAGCACCGGTGCGCTAAGCCAGGTCTCCCGTGATTTGGCAACCTCCGAGGGCTCTACGCTCTATTTGGGCCTTACTGCCAAGGCGACGTCGACGGTTGCGCGCGCGAGCATGGCAATCGCCGACGTGTTCGATGGCGTTCGCGAGCTCGGCCGCCGTGCCCGTGGGGGTTATGACAATGCCAATCTATGGATTGGCCCCGAGCTGCGCGAATCTGACGACTGGCATGATTTCTTACAGTCGGCCTACACTGCCATCGACGCATTGGAACAAGCTGACAAGAGCGTCGACGCGCTGGTGCAAGCCGTCGCCGCCGACAAGCCCGAGGTTGTTGTCGACCTGGGTGATATTTCGCGCCGCCTGCACGAGCTGGCCGAGAACCTCAAACTCATCATTGACGGCACCGATGAACACTACGTGTATTCGCTGCAGGTCAATCGCAGACTTCGTGCCGGCGGAGAGTCGATGACCGCAGAGCGCATCGACATTGGCGAGGCTTTGGCAACCGAGTGGCTACCCGAGGTTCACACGGCTATCTTTGCCTCGGCGACCATGACGGTGTCCAAAAGCTTTGAGCACTTTAACCACGCGGTCGGCCTTGATCGCATCGGTGCTTCAACGTCGTCATCGCTGCACTTGGATTCGAGCTACGACTTCGATTCGAACATGGCTGTAGTCGTTGCGGGCGATATCCCCGATCCGCGCGATCGTGAGAGCTATCTTACGGCGCTCGACCGCGTACTGGTCGACGCCCATCTTGCTATGGGCGGATCGGTGCTCACGTTGTTCACCAATCGGCGCGACATGGAGGACCTATACGCCCGCGTTGAGCCCAAGATGGCCCGTGCGGGTCTGGAGCTCAACTGCCAGCAGCGCAACTCATCTCCTCGTCGCCTGCGCGACCGGTTTATCAACGAGCCGACCTCGTCGCTTTTTGCCCTTAAGGCCTTCTGGGAGGGATTCGACGCCAGCGGCGAGACGCTGCGCTGCGTCATCATTCCCAAGTTGCCGTTCTCGAGCCCCACGGACCCGCTCTCGTGCGAGCGCAACCTGCGCGAAGACCGCGCTTGGGCGCGCTATTCGCTGCCCGAGGCGGTGCTCGAGGTCAAGCAGGCGGCCGGCCGCCTTATCCGCTCGTCGACCGATTGCGGCGTGCTGATTCTGGCCGACCCGCGCCTGGTGACGAAGGGCTACGGAAAGAAGTTCTTAACGTCGCTGCCCACGAGCTCCTACCAGCGCATCGAATCGGCGCAGATCGGGCACTATCTACAGCTGTGGCGTGCACGCCACGAGCGGCGGCGCTAAAGCGGACAGAAGAGGGTTTTTGCCATATCGCACAGACGCTTTGACAGGGCGGGGTCATCCAAGGTGCGGATGGCTCCGCCCGCTGCGATTATCTGGCTCAGCAGCCAACGCTCGGAGCCGTAATGTACGGTTACCGTTGCCATGTCTGTCCCGCTGCGCTCGATGAGGGTGATGCCGGCCCAGTCCAGATGCTCCGCCATATCGAATGGCATCAAGAGCTTTGCGCTACGCTGCGTCCGGGCAAGGGAATCGTGGAGGGATGCAACGTCCGGTGCGTGAGGCACGACGGAGTCTTCCGTCAAGGCGAGTCCCTCGATTTTATCCATGCGATAGGTGCGCTGCTCATCGACCGCGATGTCCCAGGCAATCAGATATGTTTGGTCGCCGTTTGCTGTAATGCGCAAGGGGTCGACCAGACGCTCGCGTGGCCGCGCATCGTCCATCGAGCGATACGAGATACGACAGCGAACGCCGTCCTGAATGGCGCAGCTCAGCTGCTGCCAGTGCGACCCGTGGTTGACGGTGTCAAAGACGTGCTGGTTATAGCCGAGCTCTTCGGGTAGAAGAGCATGTCGAATTCGAGCCGCCGCCTGGGGCTCGATCCCCAACGATTCAAGTTCGTGGTTGAGCACAGCGCCCTCGGCGGCACTCAGGCGCAACGGTAGCACACGCCCGGCGTCACCGGTGAGGACCACACGCTCGCCGCGGCATTCGCAGATGATGCGCGCGCCCGATTCTCGGTCCGCGAGCGTCGAGACGATCTCGAGAATCTCGTCGAGCGACATCCCCGTGATGTCAAAGCGGCTGCAAATCTCGGTTCGTGTCATGCCGCTCTCGCCGGCGGCGTAGAGGGCCTCCATGATGTCGATGGCGCGCGAGAGTCTCTGCTCGCTGGTGAGTTTACGCACGGGCATACTCGTGCACCGTCCTTTCGATGAGGTGGTTCCACGCCTGCTTGAGCGATTTGGGGGCCATGGGCCTCATGCCGTCCATGGCGTGGGCCATGCAAAATGAGGCGGCGGCTTCAAGATCGCGCACGTCAACGGTCCAAGTCCATCCCGAATCGGTGTGTGCGAGCTCACCTCGCCCGCGCGTGAGGCCGTTGATCATATCGATCTGCGTCTGCGGGGCGAACGAGAACGTAGCCGCAACGGGCGGGCGGTCGGCAAAATCGAATTCAAAGAACAGGTAGTCGTTGAGATTGAAGTCTGCAGGGATGGCGTAGGCCTTCGAAGGACGCCAAGCGCGAACGATACGGTCGCAGCGGAATGTCCTGATGTCGTCGGTGGCATTGTCGAGGCCGCAGAAGTACGCAACGCCCTCGCGCTCGAACATGCCGTAGACGCAGACGGTACGCTCTTTCTGCTCACCGCGTCCGTTCTGATATAAAAATCGCAGCGCGCATCGCTCGGCAAAGGCGCTCCATACCGCATCGACGGTGGGAGAGCGGCGGATCGGTGCTTCGTCCGCCGTCGTCCTGCCGGTGAGGTAGGCAATCTTGGAACGAATATCGGCAAGCGGCGCGGCAAAAGTGGATGAGCCGGCCGCTATTGTCTGGTCGATAGCGTTGAGCAGGATATCGGCGTCGTCTGCGGTGATGAGGCCGCCTGCCGCAAACGTGTGCTCGCGGTCGATTGTCCATGAGCTTTCCTCGGTCTCCTGCGCGCCGGCGGGGCGAACTTCCTTGATTAAGATGCCGCGTTCGAGCAGCTTGTCACGATCGCGTCGAAACTTGCGCTTATCCGAGTCGATATTGCCCGAGCCATATCCCAGGTCAGAATCCAAGACGATCTGCTCGGTCATCAGCGGTTCGGGGGAGCTGTTGAGTACAAAGAAAAGATTGAGGATGCGCTGAGCCGTTTTATCGAAACTGGGCTCCGAATTCCCCTTTTTAATTGTCGCGGTCGCGTCGCTTGCCGTCATAGAGTCCTCGCATGAGAAGGTGGTTTGCTGCCATGATTTTAGTCCGATATGGAGATTAGGCTATATCCTTGTCCGCTCGGGGCGTTAAGATGGCCCGAATTCGGTCGTTTGCGCTCGCTCGGGGTATACTTTCGACTATATACGGTTCTAATGTGCATGCATTGGGCCTATTTGTCGGATTATGGATGTGGAGCGCACATGGCGAACACCCAGAACTATATTAACCACCTGCTGCAGAACACCGGCATCACGCCGGCATGCAGCGAAGAAGAGCGCTTGGCTGCCGAGGATATCGCTCAGATCTTCCGCAACCACGGCTTTGATCCCGAGGTTCAGGAGTTCAATGCCCCGGCGCCCAGTAGGTTGGCATTTGCCGTTACCGGTATTCTTGCGTTTGCCGGCGCCCTGCTGATGGGCATCGGCGGCGGTATCGGCTTGGTCGGCACCTTGCTGGCCATTGTCGGCGCCGTTCTTTACGTGCTCGAGCGCACGGGCCACCCCGTGGTTTCGCGCCTGGGCAAGACGGGCGTGAGCCAAAATGTCATCGCCTACCACAAGGCCTCGGGCCCGCTCGCGTCCCCGCGTAACCGCCCGGTGGTCGTTGTCGCACACTACGACTCTCCCCGTGCTGAGCTGCTCGCCCGCGAGCCTTATGCTTCGTATCGTGCGCTCATCGCCAAGCTGTTGCCCGTTGCCACGGTTGCCCCTGCTGCCGTTGCCATCTTGCGTATCCTGCCGCTCCCCGGCGCGCTCAAGGTTCTGCTGTGGATTGTCGCGATCCTCGCTTCCCTCGTTGCACTCGCCAACGCGGTAAACATCATCTCTAACCGCCACATTCTTCCCTATACGTCTGGCGCGGTGTGCAACAAGTCTTCTGTCGCCGCTATGCTCGGCGTTATGGACAACGTTGCTCCCTTCCAGGGAGAAAACGAGTTTCCCGACGATGTTCCGTTCGATACCTATTTTGGGGAGCAGAAGCGTCGTGCCGAGGAAATGGCGCGCGCAGCGGCGGAATATGCCGCGGCCCAGCAGCAAAACGACTACGGCAACACCATCGAGTATGAAGAGCCTACCTACGCCGAGGACGAGTTCGGTCAGCCGATTGCTCCCGACGCTCAGACCGAGCCCGAACAGGGTGAGGCTTTCGACGAGCAAATCGAGGGCTTTGAGGGTGCGTCTGCCGACGAGACGCTGATTGGCGCCATCGTGCCCGAGGATCAGAATCAGGCTGTCCAGGCCGAAGAGTTCAATGACGAGGTTCCCACTGCCGAGCCGGCGGAGGAGCCTGTCGCGGCCGAGCCCGAGCCCAGGCTCTATCGCAATGCCGCCGGCAACATCCGCTTTGGTTCGGATGCCATCCGTGCGCTCGGAATGCTTCCCGAGTCCTGCACGCTCGATTACGAGGAGGGCGAGGAGCCAACGTTTGAGCCCGAGCCTGCCCCCGTCGTGGCTGCGCCTGCGCCCGTTGTCGCTGCGGATGATGAGTCTGCCGCGGTTACCGCTGCCGTTGCCGATCCCGAGGCGGTGTCCGCGTTCGATCCCGCGGCAGGACTGGACATTTTGGCTCCCGCCGCACCGGCGCAAGACGTTGCGGACGAGTCTGACGACGATTACGTTGAACAGCCGAGGCGCGTGTCTTACGAGAGCGATACTGATTTCTCGGCCGAGATTCCCGCGGCAACGCCCCATGCCGATATTGCATCCGCGTTCTCTTCGATTGGCGCCAGCGCTTCCAACTTCTTTAAGGGTGCGCTTGCAAAGGGCAGGAAATTTGTCGACGATTTCGAGGGGAAGCGCGCTGCCGCACGCGAGGCTGCCGAGCAGGAGGCTATCGCTCAGCAGCAGGCAGCCGAGGCGGCACGTGAGCGCGCGGCGCAAGAGTTCGAGCAGAACGAGGCTATGCAGTCCGTGCCTGTCGACGCCGCCGAAGCTACAACGTCCTTTGAGGCTCAGCAGCACGTCGATAGCACCATGTCGTTTGATGCCGCGCAGTTCGATTCCACGATAACGTTTGAAAAGCAAGGCACCGCGATTGCCGAGCCCCTTCCTGTTTCCGATGAGCAGGGCGACGCGGCAGACGATGACGAGCCTATTGATGCTGCCGAAATCCAAGATGTCGCCGGGCACGAGCCCGTCGAGGTCAACTGTGACGAAGGGCAATACGCGGCAGCCGATCAAGGTGATTCGACCGAGGTCGAGCAGGAGGAAGTGCCTGCGGTTTCCGAGACTCCCGAGACGGATGAGTCGAGGCCTTATTCCACGCAGATTTTCACCATGCCGACCCCGAGTGGTTCCGGTGCCACGGTTGCCAATGTCGCTCCCACCCAGGACGAAACGGTTGATTCCCTTATGGCCCAGATTTCCTCCCAGGCATCGCCGCGTCCGCAGATGAATGTTCCCGATCCGGCGTCGGCACCGTCGCCTGCACCTTCCTCGTCTCCGCTGGCTTCGGTCCCCGATCCGTCGCTGCCGTCTATGAAGCAGGCAAACGTTGCGTCTCGCACGTCGCTGTTCGACCTTCCCGACCCCTCCGCCCAGGTCAACGACCCCTTTGCTACCGCCCGAGGTCCCGAACCCACATCGGCACCCGTTGCGCCTCCTATGCCCGTTGCGTCGGGCGCACAGCCGATCGAGACCATTTCGGCTCCCGCCCCTGCGGCACCTAAGTCTCGCAAGCGCGGCCTGGGCGGCCTGTTCGGTCGTAAAAAGAAAAACGAGCAGGACAGCATGAGTGACTGGCTGGGCGTCGAAGACGATTACGATGCCAAGAAGTCCGGTCGCGGCATCGGTTCGTGGGATAATTTCGAGGACGATAACGATGGCTGGAAGGGCGGCGCTACGTCTTCCGACGGTGCTTCTTCCGAAGATATGCTCTCGGCTGTCGCTTCTATGGGCGACGATGAGCTGCTCGGTCACGATATCTGGTTTGTGGCAACGGGCGCCTCGGATTGTGATGGCGCCGGTATGAAGGCCTTCTTGGCTTCGCATCGCGATAAGCTCCGCGGCGTCTTCTTCATCAATCTTGAATCCGTCGGCGCCGGTAGGCTTTCGGTGGTGACGGTTGAGGGCGAACAGCAGCTGCTCAAGGGCGATCGCCGCATCATGAACCTGGTCAGCAAGGTCTGCAAGTCGTTCCATGTCGATTGTGGCGCGCTCGAGATGCCCTATGCCAAGACCGATGCCTATGCCGCGCTCGAGGCGAGCCGCCGAGCCCTTACCATCGCCGGCGTGGACGGCACGCGTCTGGCTTGCGCTCGTACCGAGGACGACCTGCCCCACAATGTCAACCCGACGAACATTGCTACGGTATCCGAGGTCGTGACCGAGGTTATCCGCCGTTCGTAGACGGAGCTCTAAGGAGTCAACGTGTTTTCGTATATTAAGCGCCATTGGCCTGTCTACGTGATTTTGACCTTGATTGCCATTGCGTTAGGGTTTGGAGCTGCCTACATCGTGGGCGCGAAGGGCTCGACCCCCGCCTCCGCAATCAGCGAAGAGGTGGAGCAAGAACAGAGTACGGGTGCTGATGGGATTCCTGAGTCCGAGCAAGCAATCGTTGATGGTGGATCTTCGTCTGCAGAGTAGATGCGGCGATTTAAATGATTGAAAGCGGGCGAGCCGGGGGACTGGCTCGCCCGCTTTTTCATCGCGCTAGCGCTTCTTTGGGATCGACCTAAGGCGAGCGAACCATAGGGCTGCGGCACCCGAGGTCAGGAGCGCGGTGATGCAAGCGGCGATGGGAGCTGACCCTGTTGCCGGTAGGTCCTGCGGTAGGGTACAGCGTTGAATGACGCTGTCCTCGTCATGCGACTCAAGTTTATCGCCGCCACCGTTGCGGCAAAGATCGACGCGTGCGCTGTTGGTGAGTGCGGTTTGGGGCGTATAAGCCGACGTTGCCTGCATGTGTACGACTGCGCCCCGAGCGTCTGTGCCAAGGATTGCTTTGGCATCGTCAAGGTCGTCGTGCTCATCTTTGAGATCATCACGGGTCCAAGAATCCGTATCGCTTCGAGTCGTAAAGTCGGCGGCTACCGCACCGTATTCAATGCGAATGCCCGTCACGACGGTATTGGATGAAAGGTCGAGTTCTTTCGCCTCGAGTGTGGCGGATTCCGTGGTCGAGACATCCGCCTTCCAGAGGTGCCAGCCGTCGTAATCGACGAGGCGGCAATCTTCACCCAGACTCTCTTTTACTTCGTCGGACTCAAGCCAAGGATTTTCGTGCCCATCGTCAAGCGTCGCGTTTGCCGGCTCATCGACGTCTGTCGAGTCCAACGGCGTCGTGCGATACCACACGTTGCACAGACCATTGAGGTCGCCGATGGCGACGGGGGTTTCGATTGAGACGAATCTCGCCGTATCGTCCTCGGCACACTCAAGATCATCGGTAATTGTGAACTCATCAACCATGGTAGTTGAATCGTTTCGAGCGTCGATGGTATAGGAGAAAAGCCCATCCGTATTGGTTTGCGTCGTGGCGCGGTTTTTACCATCGCCGTTAGCCAACAGGCCCTTTTCGATAGGTTGGACAAGTTCCTGACGCTTGTCGACCTGTCCCTTGACCTCGATGGGCGCATCCTTCATCGCGACGGATTGGACTTCTCCCGTATCCTTTATTTCAAACGTTATCTCCTCGGCAAGGTCATAGGTCCGCGGAGACATCGTTTCGCGCAACGAGTAGGTACCGGGTGCAAGATGTTCGATGCGGTGCGGCTTGTCGGATGAGGTCCAGGAGTCTATTTCGGTTTTATCGGGACCATATAAGGTGAGTTGTGCGCCTTCTACTTCCTGCTCACCGCTTGCATCGACCTTGGAGATATCAACCTTGGTGTAATCGTCGGATACGTTAAGCCGTGCTTCTATAACGGGTGTTTTCTGGTCGGCATAAGTAAGGTCGACAATATGGGATGTCCGATCGAGTAAGAAGCCTGCCGGCGCTTGAGTCTCGACAACCTCGTAGCGTGCGGTGCCAGATCCCAGCGGGAGGTCGTCCGCGCGTGCTTCTCCAGTTTCATCCGTCGTGACGGTAGCGACAGCCTCGCCGTCGAGCGCGGCAATGCTACCGTCGGGGCGCACGATATCACCTGAGGCACGGATCTCAAAGATGGCGCCCGCGAGGCTGCTGCCGTCTACGGCATCGGTTTTAACGATCCTGATGTTTCCGGTCGCGGCGTGGTCATAATACGAGGCGATTGCAACGGGCGTTAGGTTCATGTCGGCGGGTATGTTTACCTCGATCTCCTCGCCGACAAGATAGGGCTCTTTGGCCGAGGTTTCGCGTACATAATAGGTGCCCGGCACGAGCGATTCGGGCAGTGTGACGGTGCCGGTCGCGTCAGTCGTAAAGGTGTCCATTACGTTATGTGCTGGATACCAGCATGTTTGTGAGACAGGTTTGTGATTGCTGTCGAGGAGTTGGAAGGTGAATCCGGCTAGGGGAACAGAGGCGCCTGTTTGGGCATCGCGTTTTACAATCTGGAGATGCGTCGACAGAGCGTGGTTGTCCACGATATATTGAAGCTCGGCGCCGTCGGAAATCTGATTGGCCTCGACGGTCCATTCCCCCGCACGTTTAAAACCCTCGGGGACGGTTTCCGGAACCTCACGAACCGTGTAGCCGGCGCGGTCGTATGGGACGGCTCCGTGGACACCGGCTGGTCGCTTGCCTGTGCCGAACCATGCTTCGGGCTGGTCTTTGGTGGAGGCAAAGCCATAGATGTTTGTAGTCAGTGTGCCAACAACCTGCTGAGAGCTGTTACTGACAACCTCAAAGACAACATCTCCTGCCGGCTGCTCCAGGCCGGATTGATCGCTATTGCCGTAGTCCTTGAATTTGGAAATCTCAAGGTCAAACGCAATGGGGATATTGGAAACGCGAGATTCGATCTCGACCACGCCTGAATCGCCGAGTTGGTCGGCTCCAACGGTGTAAGACCAACTGTCACCGGAGGGCAAATAGCCCTCGGGCGCCTTCGATTCATAGATGGTAAAGGTTCCCAGGGGGACATCGGTGAGGGTAGCTCGACCGCTTTCATCGGTCCTGAGAGTTTGTGTCCATCCAGGGGTTGATTGCGATACGCACACGAATTCTGCTCCTGCGAGCGAAGCTCCAACTTGGGGGCCTGCATTCGTTGCGGCGTCGAGCTTTACAATGCGCAAGGTAATGGTGCCGGGTTGTTCATCAATGGTGACGTATCCGCCGTTATTCGTCGTGGTAAAGGCAATGCGATCGTGCAGGGGGATATAACCAGCTGGCGCTGTTATCTCAACTAGGTAGTATGCCGTGTTGGGTAGGAGTGTTGCCTGCGCTCGACCGTTGCTGTCCATCTGGACGGTGCCGACACGCGCGCCGCTGGCGCTCTCAAAAACATCGAATGTTGCCCCGTCAAACTGATAAGTATTGTTTCCGCTGGTAATGGCAGCGTTTGCAGACTGCTTTTGGAAGGAAACAGAGACCGCCGGCAGTACATAGAGCATGTCTTGACGTTTGCTGCCGCCCGATACGGTTCCTATATAGCGCCGCGCGCGGTGCGGAGCGGCTTTGATGCTTCCTGATTTTGCGCTGTCGTGGAGCCACCGCGCAGCCGCCACGACTTCATTGTCGGCGGTAAAGTGCCCGCTCTTGGTTTTGCCCTGAGCGGTTGTGTAGGAGTAGGTGCCGTCGACATGGGTAGTGCCGTTGAGCATCCATACGGCAAGCTGGGTGGCGGCGCGGGCGCGATCGGGTGAAAGATGGTAACCGCCAAACGACGTGGCGGTAGGATATCCGTGACAAACGATTGCCGCGAACTCGTCGTCGAGCCACACCCAGCCTTGATCAAAGTTGAGCCATGGGCCGCCCGGCTTGGTGGGGCCGGGGCGCTCCTGGTTCATGCAGTAGGCAATCGAGGCGTCTTGAGCTTCATACTTGCCGATGAAGAAGGGCCCACAATCATCGCTAATAGTGCGGAAGCCGAGCTGGTCGTAGCCATCGACGGCAAATGCGGCTCCCGGTGCCAGACAGCCGAAAAGCAGGAAGAGGAGCAGGAGCAGCGGACCTGTTGCGATTGCGCTGTGGACAGAGTGCGTGGGTGCGTTGGACATGGCTGCTCCTTATCCCTCGTGCGCCGCATGGGGAGGTTGCGACGCGTAGGATGAGGCTACCCCCGAGGTTCATGCGGGTAAGTACCGGAGCCTGACCAAAAGCTTGCCCAATTCCTGACAAATTGAGCTCAAATACAACAATCAAGCAAAAGCGCAGGTAGAAGATAAGGGGAACAGGAAGCCAAAGGTCCTCGTCTCCACAATTGACGCGATTTTCAAACGAATCTCCACAGCTAAAACAAGCATCGCCACCCTTGTATCGAACAAGACAACCGCGTTATACTAGCCAACACACAAGCGGGCATCGCCAAGTGGTAAGGCATCAGCTTCCCAAGCTGACACTCGCGGGTTCGAGTCCCGTTGCCCGCTCCAGAAAAAGTAAAAGCACGACACCGTTCCGGTGCCGTGCTTTTTTCAATAAAGCGCCGGGACTCGAACCCGCCAGGGTGCGAGCGTAAAACAAACGCGAAGCGTTTGTAGCGAGCAGGCGAAGGCGCCGGCAGGCGCCTGAAGCCGGTGCGGATTTGCGAAGCAAATACGCGGACGTCCCGTTGCCCGCTCCATCGAGCGCGGGAGACTTTGGGGCGGCCAATTCAACAAAGTCTTCCCCATCGTCTCCGTGAATCCGAGGAGATCGACCGCAGCCGGTGCGGATTTGCGAAGCAAATACGCGGACGTCCCGTTGCCCGCTCCAATTCCAAAATGTTAGGTTAATGCCTGCTGCCCATACTTGCACCTGCGCACGGTACAATGGTTGGGTTACGACCAACGTGCCAATAACCAAAAAGGAGCCGCTATGATCGATCGCTATACCCGCCCGGAGATGGGACACATCTTCTCCCTCGAGAACAAGTACGCCATTTGGCAGGAGATCGAGGTCCTGGCCTGTGAGGCCCAGGCGGAGCTCGGCAAGATCGGCATTTCTAAAGACGAAGCCCAGTGGATCCGCGACCATGCCAACTTTGAGAAGGCAAAGGTCGACGAGATCGAGGAGGTCACGCGCCACGACGTCATCGCCTTCCTGACCAACATGAAGGAGTACATCGACGCCGATGTTCCCGAGGGCGACCCCAAGCCCAGCCGCTGGGTTCACTATGGCATGACCAGCTCCGATCTGGGCGACACGGCTCTGTGCTACCAGCTCACCCAGGCCTGCGACCTGATCATCGAGGACGTCAAGAAGCTCGGCGAGATTTGCAAGCGTCGCGCCTTTGAGGAGCGCAACACGCTCTGTGCCGGCCGCACTCATGGCATCCACGCCGAGCCGATGACCTTCGGCATGAAGTTCGGCTCTTGGGCCTGGGAACTCAAGCGCGATCTGGATCGTCTTGAGGACGCCCGCAAGAATGTTGCCTTCGGTGCCATCTCGGGCGCTGTTGGCACGTACAGCTCCATCGAACCGTTTGTCGAGGAGTATGTCTGCGAGCACCTGGGTCTGGTTCACGACCCGCTGTCCACGCAGGTTATCAGCCGCGACCATCACGCCTATCTCGCCGGCGTTCTCGCCACCACCGCGGCCACCTGCGAGCGCATCGCTACCGAGGTTCGCAATCTGCAGAAGACCGATACCCTCGAGGCCGAGGAGCCGTTCCGCAAGGGTCAAAAGGGCAGCTCCGCCATGCCGCACAAGCGCAACCCGATCACCATGGAGAAGGTCTGCGGTCTGTCGCGCGTCGTGAAGTCCAACGCCCAGGTTGCCTTCGATAACGTCGCCCTGTGGCACGAGCGTGACATTTCGCACTCCTCTGCCGAGCGTGTCGCCCAGGCCGACAGCTTCATCGCCCTCGACCACATGTTCCAGTGCCTCATCCGCGTTATCGACGGCCTGCAGCTGTACCCTGCCCGCATGATGGCCAACCTCAATAAGACCCGCGGCCTCATCTTCTCCTCCAAGGTGCTGCTGGCCCTCGTCGACACGGGCATCACCCGCGAGGACGCGTACGCCATTGTGCAGGAGAACGCCATGGCAACCTGGCGCGAGGTGCAGGATTGTGTCTCCGGCCCCACCTTTAAGGAGCGTCTCGAGGCCGACCCGCGCTGCACCGTCAGTCAGGAGAAGCTCGACGAGATCTTTGATCCGTGGGACTTCCTCACCCGTATCGACACGGTCTTTGATCGTCTGGAGCAGCTGAGCTTCGAGTAGGTTCGGGCATAACGTTAGCTTTTTAGGGCGCTTTGCTGGTAATGTGTGTTGCCGGCAAAGCGCCTCGTTGCATTTAGGGAAAGACGGGGATAATAGTCGTCTCGAATAACATTCTGAGAGGGGATCGCATGATTTCGTTTGATTACAAGCCGCAGGGTGTATGCTCTCGCAATATTCACCTTGACCTTTCCGATGACGGCAGCAAGGTGCTGGGCGTTGAGTTTACCGGCGGCTGCGATGGCAACCTCAAGGCCATCTCCAAACTGGTCGAGGGCGCTCCTGCTGACCGTGTGATCGAGGTTCTTGCCGGCAATACCTGCGGCATGAAGAAGACCTCTTGCGCCGATCAGCTTACGCGCGCTATCGAGGCCGCTCGCGCCGAGATCGCCTAATGGGTATCGCCGACCACATCAAGAACGGAATATCGCGTCGCGGCTTTGTGCTCGGTGGAGCTGCCGCGGGCGCTGCCACGGTGCTTGCCGGATGTTCGAAAAAAACAGGCACCAGTGATGAT
Source organism: uncultured Collinsella sp. (assembly GCA_900546965.1). Lineage (GTDB taxonomy): Bacteria > Actinomycetota > Coriobacteriia > Coriobacteriales > Coriobacteriaceae > Collinsella. Next base: position 6,770 of record URFE01000005.1, on the reverse strand, counting down.
GCCGCTGGCGAGCCGCAGGTTATCAAGGACGATTCCAAAATTATCTCGATTACGGATGAGTATGAGGCTGTCGACATCGATCTTGAGCCGGCGGCATCGTGGACGCTGCCGCTGGGCACGTTGCTGTACTACTGCGATGGTGACTATGCTGCGGCAATGATGGCGCCCGCATCGGCACTGCACGCCAACACACTCGGTGTGCTCAACCTGGGCGATGGCTCGCTTACCACATTAATTGAGAATCCTATCGAGGGCACGGGATATGCTTTTTACGATGTCCGTGCCGGCGACGGCGTGTTTGCGTGGGTTGAGATGAACTTTGCCAGTTCATCGTGGAAGCTCTACGCTCAAAATCTGTCGGGCGCTTCGCTCTCTGGCGACGTGGTTGAGCTCGATCGAGGTGGCAAGGACTACGATCCGCCACTGTTTACGACGTTCGGGTCATCAGCCATCTGGTATAAAATGCCTTCGGCAGGCGGCAATAAAACGAGTAGTGATTCGTTTTGCTATCGTCGCTCGCTTGATGAATCCAAGGCCGAGACAATTTGGAAATCGACGGGCCGCTTTGCGTCGGCCCCGCGCGTGAGCGACGGCATTTTGACCATCTCGCCGCGTGTCCGCAACGACGAGGGCGTCTACTACGGCATAACGGCAATCGATCTGACCGATGGCAACAACACCAAACGTGCCCAGCTAGTCCTTCCCTCGTCAGTCTCGCCTTTCGAGGCCGTATATATGGGCGATACCTTCGTGTTTTCTATCGAGGCGACCTATAGTGGCGTGGGCAGCCTGGGCAACATGGGCACGTATATCGGTAATGAGGGAGGGCCATACCTCTTCCTGTCCCGCGAGCCGCTCGCATGTGCTGCCGGCAAGAAGAATAAATATCTCGTTAAGGTACAGGCATCGCATTTTCTCATCGACACCTCTGCCAAGACCTATGGCTCGCTACTGTCGCCCGACCGCGCTTTAGAGTATGGCGATTATCCAGCTACGGCGGGAAAGTCGGACTCATTTCTTACGTACGCCACGGTACGCAACAGCCAGGGTATACCCGAGACGGTCACTGCACGCCTATTCTCTCTTTAAGCTTAGAGGGGTTAAAAAGGCGCCAACAGGGGAATAAACGCGTTGTAATTGTGAGTACCGCCCGCCGAGCTGCCGCGTCATAGCGGCATCCGGCGGGCTCAGGTGCGTTAAAATGGGCTTGTTCTTAGCTAATTGAGACAGGGGGGCCGTGTTATGGCTTCAGATGCAAAAAAGATTCTGCTGGTCGAGGATGAGAAGGCAATCCGTGACGCCGTCGCTGCCTATCTCGAGCGCGAAGGCTACTGGGTTGTGGGCGTCGGCGACGGCCAGTCCGCGATCGAGGAGTTCGAGAAGCATCAGTTCGACCTGGTCGTGCTCGACCTTATGCTCCCCAAGATCCCCGGCGAGCGCGTTTGCCGCACCATTCGCGATACCTCGGATGTTCCCATCATCATGCTGACTGCCAAGGGTGAGATCGAGGACCGTATTATCGGTCTTGAGCTCGGCGCCGACGACTATCTGATTAAGCCGTTCTCGCCGCGCGAGCTCGTCGCCCGCGTTCGCGCTCTGTTCCGCCGTGCCCATCAGGCCGACGAGCCCGCCGTCGAGGTACTCGACTTCGGCGATCTGGTCATCGATATCTCGGGCCACAAGATCTTGGTCGAGGGCAAGGAAGTCGACCTGACGGCTTCCGAGTTCAAGCTGCTCACCACGCTTGCCCGCCATCCCGGCCGTGTGTATAACCGCATGGAGCTGGTCGAGAAAGTGCTCGGGTATGACTTTGAGGGCTATGAGCGCACCATCGATAGCCACGTGAAGAATCTTCGCGCCAAGCTGGGCGATGATCCCAAGAAGCCCAAGTGGCTCTACACCGTCCATGGTGTCGGCTATCGCTTCGAGGCTCCGGCCAAGACCGATAAGTCGGACGAGAAATAGGGAAATCACATATGACACCTGCGCGCTTTGAAATCGGACAAAAGCACAAGCAGGAGAGCGAGGCGGGTTCCAAGGCTAGTTGGAACACGCCTCGTTCCGATTCACGGCCAACGATGAGCTATCCCTCGCGCATGGCACTTGCTTTTGCTCTGACATCGCTCATGACGGTATTGGTGCTGGTGGGCGTTGTCTCTGTTGTGTGGGGCACGGTCTTTTCGGATTACACACGCTCCAATATCGTCGAAATCGCAAATTCCGCTGCCGAGAAGTTGGCAACCTCATATGAGGAAAACGGCTCTTGGACCGCGGGAGAACTGCGCACGGTCGCAACGTCGAGTTTGGTTTCCGACGATCTGGGCATGCAGGTCGTCAATAAAAAGGGCGTGATCGTTTATGACGATTCCTGGCCCTCGGCAAGCGCCACCGCCGATGTACGCGAAAACCAGGCTACGACCGACGACACGAGCGGCAAGAGGGCATCGCATAGCCCGGTTTCGTCTGCTCCAACCGACTCCGATAGCGTTGCTAACGTCGAGATTGTAACGTCTTCTGGCGAGCATGTCGGACAGGTAAAGCTGTGGGCCATCGGCTCCGACGCTCTGCTCACCAAGGCGGACTCTGCGTTTAGGGAGAAGACCTTTAACGCCATGGCCCTCGCCGCGGTTGTTGCAATCTGCATTTCGGTCGTTATCGGATCGCTCGTGTCGCGCATGCTCACCAAGCCGATTCATCGCATCACCAGTACCGCAAAGCAAATCCGTGACGGCGACCTGTCGGCTCGCACGGGACTGCGCGGTGATGACGAGATCGATCAGCTGGGTGAGACCTTCGATGAGATGGCCACTTCGCTCGAGAAGGATATGAAACACGAGAAGCGCCTGACCTCAGACGTTGCACACGAGCTTCGCACGCCGCTTATGGCCATGCTCGCAACGGTCGAGGCCATGCAGGATGGCGTGTATCCCACCGACGATGAGCATTTGGAGACCGTTGCTTCCGAGACGCGTCGCTTGGCTCGTCTGGTGCAGCAGATGCTCGACCTGTCGCGCATGGAAAACAGCGCGGCTCCGCTCAACCTTGAGCCGGTGGACATGGTTCCTTTCGTGCGTTCCATCGTCAATGCCCAGGAGCGCCTGTTTGTCGACCGCGATCTGCGCCTGCGTTTTGCGGACGAGACCCAGGGTCACGACGATGTCGTCGAGGCCGATCCCGACATGATCACGCAATGTGTTATCAACCTCATGAGCAACGCCATGCGCTACACCCCCGAGGGCGGTTGGGTCGTGGTGTCGGTGCTCAGTGACCGCAAGCACGTCAGCATTGCCGTTTCTGATACCGGTATCGGTATTGCCAAGGACGATCTGTCGCGTATCTTCGGACGATTTTGGCGCGCCGATGCCAGCCGCGCCCGCGAAGCTGGCGGCCTGGGCGTTGGCCTCGCCGTGACCAAGCAGATCGTCGAGCGTCACCATGGCTACATATCCGTGGAGTCGGAGCTTGGAAAGGGTACGACTTTTACAATTCATCTGCCCCGCGAGCACACGGCAGACGCGGCATCTACTACAATGGAGCACTAGCTTTTCGCTATTCGGTGAAGGAGGGGCCGCGTCCCTGCCGCTCCGAGTTTGCGAAAACATGCGGGAAAGAACCCGCATTTCTGTCGTATTTAGGTAAGGAGTGACTCACGTGACAACGATGGAGCGTCGTCCGGATTCCCGTGGCAAGGTTCGTGATATTTACGATGCCGGTGAAAACCTGCTGATGGTCGCCACCGACCGCATTTCTGCGTTCGACTTCATTCTTCCCGACGAGATTCCGTTTAAGGGAGAGGTACTCAATCGCATCTCTGCATTCTGGTTCGATAAGTTTGCCGACATCGTCCCCAACCATCTCGTTTCCATCGACCCGGCGGATTTCCCCGAGGAGTTTGCTGAGTATCGTGACTACCTCGCTGGCCGCGCCATGCTGGTTAAGAAGGCCCAGACGATTCCTATCGAGTGCATCGTCCGCGGCTATCTGACCGGTTCGGGCAAGAAGACCTACGACGAGAACGGCACCGTCTGCGGCATCCAGCTGCCTGAGGGCCTGACCGAGGCTTCCAAGCTTCCTGAGCCGCTGTTCACGCCGTCCACGAAGGCCGAGATCGGTGACCACGACGAGAACATCTCGTTCGAGCGTTGCTGCGAGATCGTGGGCGAGGACATCGCCACGCAGATTCGTGACCTTTCCCTCAAGATCTACAAGGCCGCTGCCGAGTACGCCGCGACCCGTGGCATCATCATTGCCGACACCAAGTTCGAGTTTGGTGTTATTGATGGCAAGGTCACGCTGATCGACGAGTGCCTCACGCCCGACTCCAGCCGTTTCTGGCCTGCTGCCAGCTACGAGGAGGGCAAGATCCAGCCTAGCTACGACAAGCAATTCGTCCGCAATTGGCTCAAGGCCAACTGGGATATGACGGGGGAGACCCCGCACCTGCCCGCCGAGGTCATCGATGGCACGTCCGAGCGCTATCGCGAGGCCTTCCAGATCATCACGGGCTCCCAGTTCACAAGCATGAAGGAGAACGCATAAGTGAGTACCCGTAGCGCCACGAACAAGCGCACGCAATCCCACGAAGTTACCGGGGTTGCGCGCAAGTCTGCCGCATCTGCTAAGCCCGCCCGCCAAGCAGCGAGCTCCGTTCGCGTCGTGCCGGCTTCGTCTAAGGCACGCCGCAAAGAGCTCGAGAAGGGCGAGAACCTCGAGGGCCTCTCTAAAGAGGAGAAGCGCGCCCGCAAGGCTAAGCAGCGCGCCAAGGAGGACCGCATCTATACGGTGTCGAATATCCTCCTCAAGCAGGACGAGGACTACACCAAGCGCCGTCGCATCTGGTGGATTGTGCTCGCCATTGGCATGGTGCTCGTCGTGGCAATTTGGGCCTCGCTGTACTTCGCTCCCGCTGGCATGGTGTCCAGCCCTGTCCAGATGGTCGGCATTGTTTTGTCCTACGTCATCATTTTGGGCGACTTTATCTATGACTTCGCTCGTATTCGTCCCTTGCGCAACATGTACCGCGCGCAGGCCGAGGGCATGTCCGAGAACAAGCTCAACGCTCTTATTGAGCGCGCGGCTGCCGAGGAGGACCAGAAGGACTCCAAGAAGAAGTAGCGTTTGCATACATACTTATCGCTAAGATATAAGGCGCGTCGTTTTTGCGGCGCGCCTTTTTACTGTTCTATAGATAGATGGAGTGGCACATGATTCGAGCTGCCCTGACGGTCGAAGAGGCTCTGGAGGGCATGAAGGCCCTGGAGCCCAAGATTAAAAACTACGCGCGTCTGGTCGTCCGCAAGGGCGTAAACGTCAAGCCCGGCCAGGAGGTCGTCGTTCAGTCTCCGGTCGAGTGCGCGCCGTTTGCGCGCGTGGTGGTCGCGGAGGCCTATGCTGCCGGCGCCGGCCACGTGACGGTCATTTGGGCCGATGATGCCGTGACGAGGCTCACGTACGAGCATGTCGAGAAAAGCTATTTTGAGCAGACGCCCGAGTGGAAGCGCATGCAGCTGGATTCCTTGGCCCAGGATGGTGCCTGCTTTGTCTTTATCGAGGGTGCGGATCCTGCGGCCCTCAAGGGCATCGATCCAGCCAAGCCGGCCGCGGCATCAAAGGCGAGGAATACGCAGTGCAAAGTTTTCCGCCGTGGACTGGATTACAACATCAATCCGTGGTGCATCGCCGGCGCTCCGGTCGTGGCTTGGGCGCACGAGGTGTTCCCGGGAGACGCCGATGAGGTTGCAATCTATAAGCTGTGGAATGCGATTCTGCACACCGCGCGCGCCGATGGCCAGGACCCAGAGAGCGACTGGGAACTCCATGACGCCGCATTCGAAAAGAACCTGCGTTTCCTGAACGACAATCGTTTCGACTACCTGCATTACAACGCGGCAAATGGAACCGATCTGACGATTGGCATGACGAAAGGTCACGAGTGGGCCGGCGGCAAGGGCAAGACGCCCGATGGGCACCCCTTCTTCCCCAACATTCCCACCGAGGAAGTCTTCACTTCGCCCGATCGCATGCGCGCCGACGGTATCGTGTACTCGGCCATGCCGCTCATCCATCACGGCAATAAGGTCGAAGATTTTTGGATTAAGTTCGAGGGCGGCCGCGTGGTGGACTACGACGCCCGCGTGGGCAAGGCAACGCTCGCAAGTATCATCGATACTGACGAGGGCGCTGCTCACCTGGGAGAGGTCGCGCTCATTTCCAAGAACACGCCGATCCGCGAAAGTGGTGTTCTGTTCTACGATACGCTCTATGACGAGAACGCTAGCTGCCATCTCGCGCTAGGTGTCGGTTTCCCCGAATGCATCGAGGGTGGGTATGACATGTCCAAGGAGGAGCTCCTGGAGCATGGCGTTAACGTCTCGAGCACGCACGTCGATTTTATGATCGGCACGGACGACATCGATATTACGGGCATTACGCCTGATGGACGTGAAGTTGTGATTTTCCAGAACGGCCAATGGAGTTGGGAATAGTCCCAGACCGTGGTACAATGCCACCCGCGGGCCGTTAGCTCAGCTGGCAGAGCAGGGGACTTTTAATCCCAAGGTCCAGGGTTCGAACCCCTGACGGCCCACCATAGAAAAGAAAGCGATCGACTCCGGTTGGTCGCTTTTTTGTTGCCGCGACATGGGTTCAAACCCGTCGGGGCGCGGAGCTGAGTAAACGCGTGAGCGTTTGCCAGCGCAGCGCGCAAGGCGAGAAAGCGCCGCAGCGGCTGTCTCTTATACACATCTCCGAGCCCACGAGACATCTCAGGA
>URFE01000004.1:0-41281 GCA_900546965.1 uncultured Collinsella sp. | reverse complement strand
TCGCGTATCGCGGTGCGACCATTCTACCGCCTCTATGCGGCGGGCGCGGCCCAGTAGTCCATGTAGGGCGGCTCCACGTTGAACATGTCGCGGACGCGGCTCCTGCAGACGCCGTGCGCGAGCTGCCGCGCGACCGTGCGCTCGGCGGCGCCGGAATCGGTCGCCATGAAGGTTCGGCACCACCTGAACCAGGCGAGGTAGGCATCGAGGTGCTTCGTCGACACGCCCTTGAACGGCTCCATGAAGGCGCCGAGGAGCGAGTGGACGGTGTTAATCCGGTTGATGGTTCCCTCGGAGCGGTCCTTGGGGTCGAAGGCCGCGTGCGCGGCGACCTCGAGCTCGGCGAGGACGCCGACGTAGGCGGCCGCCCTGTCGGTCGCGACGACCGAGCCGGCCGCGATGCGGCCCCTCAGCGCGTCCATGGCGCGCTCCCTCGAAAGGGCGCCCCGCCCCGTGACCTCGAGGAACGTCTCGTTCGAGTCGTTCACGCCGGTCATGACGCAGATCCGCTCGCGCGACAGCCCGCGCCTGTGCACCTGCTTGCCGCGGTGCCGGGAGGGGCGCGGCATCGTGAACGACCCCTTCGCGTGGTTGCCCTTGAACGACTCGGGGAAATAGGTCTCGTCGAGCTCGCAGCCGCAGCCCCGCTCGACCCTGAACGAGGGGGAGTAGGCCGAGAGACACTCGATCAGCCTGTGGCGCATGGTGTAGGCGGTCTTGAGGCAGACGCGGCAGCGCCTCGCGCACTCGCGCAGGGGCAGCATGAGCACGAAGCACTCGGCGTAGGCCATCCAGGTCTCCTTCGGGAGCTTGCTCGTCCCCAAGATGCGCTCGCTGCCCATGCCGAAGGTCCTGCCGCAGCCCCGGCAGAGGTAGCGCTGCTCGCCGTTCCCGGCCTTCCCCTTCTTCACGACCGCGGCGGACCCGCAGCGCGGGCAGCATTCGACTTCGTAGGCAGAGTCGGCCGCGTCGTCGAACGCCGCCGCGCGGATCACGTCCCTGACGGATTCGATCGCGCGGCGGCGCTCCGCCCTGCTCAGCTTCGCCATGTTCCGCTTGAAGGTGATTACCAGGTCTTCGGCGTTCATGCTGCCCCCATCGCCGCGCGTCTACAAGGCTAACGATATGGCACCGTGGGGACACATGTATGTCAATCCTGGTCTAACAGAGCCTTTCTTTTTCGAAAAAGAGCAATCTATCTGCTGTTTTGTGTTTCTGGATCGCATATTTGAAGGCATGTGATAAGGGCGGCGGATCGTAGTCTGTGCCGGCGGAAGCTGTGACCCGGAATTGCCGCTTGGAATGAGACGCGCTTTCCGGAACGGCCCTCAACCGGAAACTGCGTCCCAGAATTTCGCTTCAGAGTGGGATGTCGTTTCCGGCTGAACCCTCAGGCGGAAATTGCGTCCCGGATTCGACGTTCAGAATGAGATACATTTTCCGGTAGAAGCTTCAGTGGAAAATGCATCCCAGAATTCAGACTCAGAACGGGACGCGCTTTCCGGATGGCATGTTTGGCGGAAACTACGGCCCAGTTTTTGGCTCCAGAACGGGATACATTTTCCGGAACGGTCCACGTGCGGTGGTATACCGCCCTTTTGCGTGCGCCGCTTGTCGAATTACGTTATAGCTAGCTATATTATAGGAAGGTATAATATAGCTAGCTATAACGTAAGGGAAGGATGGCCCTATGTTTATCGGAAGAACAGCGGAAATGTCCGAGCTCAATCGACTGTATGGCACGGGCTCCTTTGAGATGCCTGTGATTTACGGCCGCCGTCGCGTAGGTAAAACGCGCCTTATCACAGAGTTCATCCAAGGTAAGAATGCTATTTACTTTCAAGCTCGTCGTACCAATGCAGAGGCAAACCTGCACGGCTTTAGCCAGGCGATACTTGCGGGTTCGGTTGGTGCTGCAAGCGTGTCGTTTCGTAGTTTTGACGAAGCGTTTGATGCATTGGCCACCATGGCTCGCGCGGAACGTTTGATTGTCGTGATTGACGAGTATCCCTATCTCGCCCAATCGAATCCCGAGATCAGCTCGTTGCTGCAAGATAAGATCGATCACTTGTACAAAGAGACCAAGCTCATGCTTATCCTGTGCGGGTCGTCGCTTTCGTTCATGGAAGAGCAGGTTTTGGGCTACGAGAGCCCGCTATACGGTAGGCGCACGGCCCAGTTTAAGATCATGCCGCTCGATTTTACGACGACCCTCGGCCTGTGGCAGAGCATGAGTCGCGAAGACGCTGCAGTTTGCTATGGCATGACGGGCGGCATTCCTGCATATATCGAGAAAGTCGATCCTACCGCATCGCTCAAGGACAACATCAAGCGTCTTTTTCTTACTCCTTCGGGCTATCTCTTTGAGGAGCCGAGTAATCTGCTATTGCAAGAGTGCCGCAATCCCGAGCAATATGATGCAATCGTGCAAGCAATTGCTCAGGGGCGCTCGAAGATCTCAGAGATTGCGAGCTCTACGGGAATCCCTGCGAGCAACGTAAAGAGCTATGTGGATAAGCTAGCGTCGCTTGGGATTGTCGAGCGCGAGCTGCCCCTAAACGAGACGAGCAATAAGCGAGCCGTGTATCTGCTGAGCGACCAGATGTTTAGGTTCTGGTACAAGTTTGTTCCGCAGAACATTGGGCTGATTCAAAACGATATGGCCGAGATGGCGTATAAGCGCATTGAGCCGTACGTATCGGATTACATGGGTACGGTCTTTGAGCTTATATGCAGGCAATACGTGTACGAACTCGCGCGCGCAGGCCGGCTCGATGTGGTTCCGGCGAGCGTCGGGCGCTGGTGGGGGACGGATAATCATACGCATACGCAGGAAGAAATCGACTTGATTGTTGATGATGGCGAGGGCACTGCGCTGTTTGCGGAGTGCAAATGGCGCAATGAACCGACGGGTGAAGACGTGCTGCAAAAGCTCGTGCACCGAAGCGAGCTCTTTAGACGGCAACGAAAAAGCTATGCGCTTTTCTCAAAAAGCGGCTTTACGCAGGGATGTCGGGATGCCGCGGAGAGCAGGGGAGACGTCAAGCTGATCTCGTTTGCCGAGATGTGAGGGCGGGGATAATGAAGCGCGTCCTGATTTGATGCTGGGAATGGGATGTGCTTTCCTTTTGCGACCTTTGGCGGAAAGTGCGTTCCAGATTTCGGCTTCAGAATGGGATGCCGTTTCCGGATCGGCCCTCAGGCGGAAACTACGACCCGGAATTCGGCTCCAAAACGGGATACGCTTTCCCGGTGGCATCTCTAGCGGAAACTGCATCCCGGCATGAGCTCTCGGAACGGGACACGCTTTCCCATCGGGGCTTCAAACGGAAACCGTGTCCCGGAATCGAGCCTCAGGGTGGGACGCATTTTCCGGTAGAGGCCTGGGACGGAAGGCGTGTCCCAGAATCCGGCTAATCCGATGGCCAGGTGGTTGAGCGAGCGGGCTCCGAGGCTCCATTACTGAAAATTCATTTGTTAAACCTGGCAACCGTGGGTAGAATAAAGTCGACGGCAGCCCAAGGGTGATAGCTGGGCAGCGCCGTTACTTAGTTCAAGGGGTCAATGCCTTAACGGTGTCGACCCCTCTTCTTTAATATGAGAAAGCCATTGTCAATAGGCGTGTTTGTTCGAGCCCGGTTTTAAACCGGGCTTTTTCGTTTCCCGTCGGGAGGGCCCGCGCACGCTGCACGTTTAGTCGACGCTTGCCTGGCAAGCTAATATCCGCGGGCTCTTGCGGGCACGCTGCCGGCGGTCAGCCCGGTATGTCCGCGCACCCCACCGCATTTCGATTCTCCGTCCGGCGCGCTCGTCCGAAACCAGTCTTGTTCACGGGCGCGGCCCTTGGGCTGCCCAAAAAGGGTTCGTGAACGCGCGCCGGCGATGCGTCGAGGCGCGGGCCCTCCCGGCGGGAGGCTTGTTGTCCGACGGGGTCAGCTGAGGGTCCCCTCCGCCCGGCGCCCGATCTCCCAGACCCAGCAGGCGAGCTCGCGCGCGACGGCGGCGTTTGCCTTGCACGAGCTCTTGCCCGCCGCCGCCAGCGCCTCGCGGCGGCGGCAGAGCCTGGCGGTGCAGGCGTCGGCGCGCGCCCGGATCGCCGCGGGGACGTCCGCGCCGGGCGTCGGGGCCTTCGGGCGGGGCGTGCACGTCAGGTAGTGCCACGCCGACTCCACCAGTGCCGTCCTGGCGAGCCGGTTGCCCGTCTTGGTTATCCCGCCGCGCCGCTCGGTCTCGCCGCTCGAACGCTCCGACGGGACTAGCCCGCACCAGCTCGCGAAGGCCGGGGCAGTCCGGAACCTCGTGAAGGAGCCCGCCTCGGCTGCGAGCCTGAAGGCCGTCAGGGTGTCGATTCCCTTGATGCAGGAGAGCGCCTCGACGGCCGGGCGCCACCGGTCGGTCCGGGCGAGAGCGAGCACCTTCTTCTCGAGCTGCCGGCGGTCCGACTCCGCGCACCTCGCGGCCGTGACGTAGTACTCGAGCACGTCGCGCTGGGGCCCCTCGAGCCTGATCCCGGATATCCACCTCCAGTGGGCGCGCGTCCAGGATCCCTTCCTCGTCCCGTCGGCGTTGCGCTCGTCCCAGACGTGGCCCAGCCTGATCAGGAACATGTTGAGTCGCTGCCTGGCGCGGCGGTACTCCGCCGTGGCGTCGTCGAGGGCGCGGTCGAGGTCCCGGGCGGCCTCGACCGCCATGTCGGGCAGCGGGACCTCGACGATGTTGTGGGTGGCGAGCATGCGGGCGATGAACTCGGCGTCGCGCCGGTCGTTCTTGCGGCGCGCGTCCGCCGCCGGCCTCTGCATCTTGGAGACGGCGGCCACGGCGCAGTCGAGGCCGAGTGCGCGCAGCTCGCGCGCCATGTGGAAGCCGGTGGGGCCGCTCTCGTAGCAGGCCCTGGGCTCCTCGAACCCGAGGGCCCACTCCGCGATCTCGGCGGCGTCCGTCCCGAAGTCACGGTGCACCACCTCGCCGGTGAAGGGGTTGAACGCCGCGGCGGCGACCGATCGCGCGTGGACGTCCAGGCCGATGGAGGTAACATGGGGCATGGGAAGCCTCCTCCCCGCAGGTGCGGTAAGGGCTACCGCACGGGCCGATACTCAAAGCCCATTGTGGCATCCCGAGCCCGCGGAAAGAAGCTGCGCCGCGGGGGAGGCGACCCAAATGGCTTTCTCATATCGTCTTGCTTCGTACGCTGCTTAAGTGCCTCGGAAAGTCCGATAAGCGCCGTGAGGAGCGAGACCAAAGCGGTCAGGAGCTTCACGAAATCAATCAGATCGGTCATGGGCATCACCTCCCGTCGCATGGAGGGCGCTGCCCGGCACATGGAACTGCCGTCAACAACTGCCATTCTATCAAAGCGCGGTCATAAATACGAATATATGTTCGATAATAACAGCAACGTGATTCCCTCGAATAGCAGCCTTTCGTAAGGGCGGCAGAAGACGGCGCTGGGCGATTGGGGCTAGACGCGCAGGTCTTCGTCACCGAAAGCCCGTTTGATTAACCAGCCCTCTGTAGGTACACTGCATATTGATGGGCCCGGGATGACCGCTGATTCAAGTCACCGGGCCTAAATCTTTTCATCCATTTGAATAGAGCGGGCGACTCTCTTGGGGCCGTCTGCATGGCGTGTGATTAGCGCATGGTATTGCGCCCAGCTTTCATGTCCGCGCGGCCACCTATCCTTACGGCAATGTAGCCGCTTATGTAACAAGCGGCAAGCAACGGAGAAAGGCCCTAACCGTGTCAGCTGAAAAGACGCCGTGTATCTCGGCTATCGATACGACGAACTTTGCGCGCCAGATTGTGCTGGACTTTGAGTTTGCGCCGGTGCCAAAGCAGCGCCAGCGCCGTGGACTGCGCCATGAGATTATCGAGGTCGGCGCCGTCAAGCTCGATTGCCACGGCAACGTTATGGGCGAGTTCTCGCAGTTTGTGCAGACAGAATTTACCGAAGGCGTTGCGTTCCCCGTCCGCGAGTTCACAGGGATATCGGCCGTGGACACCGCGATGGCCGATCCGCTCTACATGGTGATCAAAAGGCTCAGCGATTGGATCGGTCGCTACTCCGCCCAGGTGGTTTGCTGGAGTGGGACGGACCGGCGACAGCTTTTGACCGAGTGCCAGGCAAAGCACATCGACCTTTCCGCATTTCCTACGGACTGGGCCGACCTGCAGGCGTTTTATACTTCGATCATGGACGTGGGCAGCCACGGGTGCGTCTCTTTGAGTGACGCGGCGACGTGGCTTGGCATCGAGTTCGACGATTCGACGGGTCACGCCCACAGCGCCCTAGCCGATGCACGCGTGACCTCCAAGTTGCTCGGGCGGGTGATGGATGGGGACTACTGCGTGAGCCCGCGCGCCTGGGAAGTCCGCCAGCGGTGGGGGATGGGCGAGCGACCCCAGACGCGCCTTTCCAAGAAGTGCCCCGAGCTGGGCGACCTGCTGCTGAAGCTGAAGGCGGCGGGAAGGTAGGGGCGTTAGCTGTCTGCATGGCGCGTGCCTGTCGCGTATCGTTACTCTTCCTGCTGCTTGGCAGGCAAGATGTAGACGTTCTCAGCGTCCACGGCGATCTGCGCGGGGCGGTTGTAGAGGGTGTCGATCTCCTTTACGCTCTGCTTGAACGGCGTGACGTCGGGCGTCTTTGCCTGATGGAGCTTTTCGAGGAGTTTCTCGGATTGCTTGTCGTTGAACTTTCCGATGCTCTCTCCTGCGCCTTCGAGCGCCTCGTCGATGAGTGTATGGTCGCCCACGGGGGTCTTTGCGATGGCGTGACCGAGCAATTTGCCCGCGGACGCGATACCGCCCAGCAGTGCCGCATCGACGGTGTCGACAGCCCCCGCTTCGAGTGCGTTGTAGCAGTCGGTGTAGAGCTCGCGGTACGCGATCGAATCAGCCTCGATCTTCGCAGTGGCGTCCGCGAGCTTTGCGGGCTCGAAGTTCTGGGCGAGCATGGGTTCGAGGAACAGCGAGAACGCGTGGATGTAGGTGGCGAGCTGGCAGTCTTTGAGGTAGTCGAGCACCTTGTCGAGGCGTCTGCCCAAGCCGTCTCGCACCTCGATGAACCCTTTCTTTTCCAGATCCGCCTGTGCCTGCGAGCGGAAGAGTTCCATGTCCTGCGCGGACGACTGCTTGATGTCGAGCACCTTCATATGGGCGTTTGCCATGTAGGTGGCGTTGCCGTAGTTGAGGCCGTAACCGTTGAGGATGTCTGCGAGCGTCTTGAGGTTGCCACGCATGTTGGCCTTGTCGCGCTGACGCATGTACTCGAACATTTCGTCGAAGGACTCCTGGATGGAGTCGAGCTTTTGGTTTATCTGCGCGATTGCGGCTGCCATGAATAGCGATGTTGGATCGTAAGGCACCTGCGTGACGCTCGTGGCGATGTCGCCCTCGACTACGTGGAAGCGCGCCTGCCCAAGGCCCTTGGCGGCGTCGCGGTAGCCCCCTGTGAGACCGCTGCCGTCCTTGAACGTGTTGAGTTTCGACGGATCGAGCGGGTTACCATATTTGTCAGTCGCCTGGAGCAGCGTGGGCACGCTCACCGTGTTGGTGACGGTGCGAAACATCGAGGGGAGCGAGGCGAACGCCACGCCGAGTTGGGGAATTCGCTCGAGCGGTAGCTTGATGGCGCCGGAGACGTCCACCCGCTTCTGAGTGAGCGCGAGGTGGATTTTGGTCGATGCGAGCTGTTTTGCCACGAGCTCCTCTCGGCCGTCGTTCGCCGAGGGTTTGGTCTCGTTGTCTGCCATAGCGCGCTCCTTGCTTACGTTGATAGTCGTGGGCATTATCTCATCGCCTGGTGGCTTGCTAGAGCGGGGTAGAGGCCGAGCGTCTGGCGAAACTCGTTAACTGATTGCATTTCAGCGGATTGGGTTGATTATAAGAGAAGGACGGCTATCCATCTGCCCTTTCCAGTTGAGTTCGCTTTGAGCTACTGTTCGTGCCTATGCTGCTTGGGCTCAAGCCTTCTCGCTGCCGTGAAGCAGGCCGTGGCCGCCATGGCCAATGCGATGCTGGCCATCCAAGTGGAGTCGCCGGTTGCAGCGAGCTTTGGTTCATCGGCTGTCGTGCGTCCCGACTTTTTTGTAGCCGCCTCGTCGGCGTCCTTTTCAGGAGTGGCAGGATCACTTTTGTTGTCGCCGGGTGAATCTACGTCGGTCTTTCCGCCCGCCTGCTCCCCTTGGGCCTTCCCCTCCACGGTGAAGGACGCATCGGTCGCCGTCCCGTCCTTCCAGACGGCCGTGACGGTGTGTCCGCCGCCGGCGAGCGTGTCCAGGTAGGACGGCCTGAGCTCGATAATCGTGCTGCCCCTGGTTGCGGTGTAGTTCTCGGCGGAGACCTCAGTTCCGTCCACGAGGAGACGCGTGAACTCATCGAGAGGACCGCTGAAGCGGAAGGTCAGACCGGCCTCGCCGTCCTTTGCATACGCCTGCCCGTCGCCCTTGGTGGCGGCATACAGCGGAGCGGTCACGTCGAAGGTGACGTCCCCCGCGTCGTCGACATCAAAGGTCTGAACGCCGGTCTTGCCGTTACGCTCGGCGTAGGCGGAGCTGTAGACGAAGGTCTCGTGGCCCGTCTTGTCGAGGACCGCGAGGGCTTGGATTTCAAACGAGCCCATCGAGAGCGACGTGGGGAACTCGATTTCGATATAGCCCCTTGCCGCATCGTAGCTGCAGCTCAACGTTTTGCGGGTCTTTAAAGAGTTCGGGTCCTCGACATAGCCGGGGTCGCCGAGGATCGGGGAGACAGACTTTACGCCGTCCGCGTCGCCTACATTGCAATAGATACGGAGGATCCCGCCGACGGGGACCCTCTTCGCGGAGATGGAAACGTTCGAGACCGTGGGCGGGTTCCGGTCGATCGCGCTGCCGGTCACCTCGAAGCACAGCTCGCTCGGGTCGCCAACCGAGAAAGTCGCGCCCGAAATGCCGTTGGCCCTGGCGTAGGAACTCTCGTACACATCGGTCTCGAACCCTAGGCCATCGGTGACCGAAAGGCCGATCAGCCTGTGCCTTCCGATCCTATTGCTGTCGAATGTGAGGTCAAACCCGTCGATAGACGAGCCTCCGTGATAATAGGCTGACGAAACAGAGCAGCCGTCGTCCGAATTCTCCCAGCCCTGCCGCAGTATGGGGGAAACGGAGCGAACGCCGTCGGCATCGGAGACGGTCCAAGAGATGTGGAGGTCGGCACCGGTTGCGACCTCCCTGCTCGAGAGCGACACGGAGGACACGGTCGGCGGGTTTTGGTCCTCGGGTCCCTCGGTCACCTCATACTCGAGGGGGTCGGTGGTGAAGGTCGGACAGTCGAGCCCCTTCTCCTCGGCATACGTCGTGTCGTAGACATCGGTAACCCATCCAAGACTATCGGTCACGCCGAGGCCGATGATCCGGTACCTGCAGGGCCGGTCGCTCGGGGAGGTGGAGATATCGAAGCCCGCGGTCGTGTTGCCGGTCGACGAGAAGGCGAGACGGGAACTGATTCCATGGTCTCCGGTATCGTTTTCGACAAGGACTTCGACTATGGGCGTGACGGACCGTACCCCGTCAGGGTCATCGACGCTATAGCCGACATGCAGCGTGGAGCCGGCCGTGACTGTCGTCGCGGATATCGTCACGTTGGAGATGCTGGGCGGGTTCGGGTCCGACGCGGCTAGGGCGGTTGAGGGCAAAGCAAGCGCTACGGTGGCGGACAGCGAGGCGAGCAGGCTAAGCGCGAAGCGCCTGGAGAATTTCAAGGAGGTCATTGGTGGTGCCGATCTTCCATAATTGTTGCAGCGATACCAGTATATCTTTGGCCCATGCTAGCCAGATGTTCTTTCCGCGAACGGCTCGTTAGTTTAGAGACGGCATATGGACGCCTGTCTCGTCCACGTTTCTCGTAAGGGCGATTATAAGGACATGAAGAGACTTTCTCGGAACAATCAATTGGGGATATCAAAGAAATGCTGGACGCCTCCTGATCGCTCAATGCCTTTGAGGTGAAATGCGGCGCATCGGCTACGTTGTTGAGATCATTTATCGAGCGATACGTCATTCCAGCTGAGGCCACCGTCATGAGGCTTCTGTTCCTACACCCCCCCCGCAATCCCGTGCGCGGCACCCAACAGCTCGTACTCCCTCTCGCTCCACTGGCACAGCTCGGCAGTCTCGACGGCGTCGCGACACAGGTCTAGAAACACCTCAGCTCCCTCGCAGAAGCACTCGCGGGCAAAGTCACCCGAACCGCTTGCGACGCACGTGCCGTCGGCAAACAGCTTCCAGCTAGACAGCTCGCGCGAGTCGTTTCCAAGCAGCTTGATCTGCAGTACGTGCGGGTCGCCGGCGGTGTAGAGCTCTTTCTCGAGCGCCTGCACGGTAAAGCGCATCTGGTGGGGGAGACTGCTCTTGACCATGGCCGAGGCATAGCCGTTCGGCTTGTCCAGAAGATGCATTCGTTTTGGCTTGGCTGCCAGGTTGTGGAAGTTGCGCTCACTGCGCACGGAGAAATTGTCCATACGGACTCCTTTCATCGATATTGGCAGGGCCACCGTGCCTCTTGGCCGGTTGGCGTCGGGATCGTGGAGCCAACTCTCTACCCCGACTCTGGATAAAACGCGCCCGCTCCTTGCGGGCACGATGGGGTCTATCAACGTGTACGGACAGAAATCAAGCGCCATCCGCGAAATGACGCGCGGATGGCGTTGGTTTCCCAAGTGATTATTCGGCTTCCATCCGGAAAAGTGTCGAAATCAGTCGTGTAAAAGTACGGAAAAGTGTCGAAATAGGCACCTTAAAACTTCGGAAAAGTGTAGCTGGATGACAAAACAGCACTTAGAAGCCGGTACTGGATGCGGGATCCTGCGGCCGCCTTCAGCCCTCGTTACTCGTCGTCCTCGTCGTTGGGGTCGCCCTTGAGGGTGTTGATGTCCAGGTACTGGTTATCGTCCTCTTTTTGCTGGGTCTCCGACTCCGCTTGGGTGGGGCCGCGGAACAGCTGGAATCCCTCAAACGCAATGACACCGAGCAGGGCAATGACAATGGCGATAAAGGCAACCTTGACTGCCTGCGGAAATTCCGAGAAACGCAGTGCCTTTTCCTCGGCGTAATAATCGGCGAAGCGCTCTTCGCCCGTGCTTTTGGTATACGCCGGCGCGGACGCGGCCTCCGTGTCATATTCCGGTGCAGGCGTGACAGCGTACGGATCGTTGAGATAATCGCTCGATGCGGTGCCATAATCCTCGGTCTCGATGCGACCGGTGCCAGCATGGCCATCGGAATAATCGGAATATGCTGCACCGCCCTCATTGTCCGCGGCGCTCGTGTTGGCGGCAAAAAGCGGGTTAACTGGAACGTCGAGCGCCGGCATGCCGGTAGAGGTCTCATCCAGATCGGCTGCAGCCCAGGAATCGTAGGCAACCTGATGGGCAACGGGCTCATCGAGCCTTGCGACCGGAGGCTTGCGTGCCGCAGGAACAGGCAACTGCTGGGCGCTGTACACAACGGTGCTGTCGGCCGATTTGCCCTGCGTCGCTGCAGCGAGAAATGCCGCCGTCTCGGACGGGTCGCTTGCGGGGCGGGGAGCGGGTGTGGGCGCCGAAGTGGGTGCGGGCGTGGGCGCGGGCGTCGAAACGGGCGACTGCGCAGGAGTCGGCGCAGTCGCGGTCTTAGGCGCAAGTGCGGGATTGGGGCTTGACGGGCGAGCGCCGCCGCCCATGAGTTCGTCGGCGGTCCACGGGCGATCATCCATCACGTCGTCAAGGCTCAGCGAAAACAAGTCGTCTTCACTCTCATCGAACATGTGGTGCACATGTCCACCAATTGCCGGAATCAATCCGCGACCGGTGCATGATGCCTTGCTCAACGCCATTCTGTTCCATCCTTTCGAAATACTAATGACATCGATTATATGGAACTTCCCAAGCGGCCCGGTCTTGGATTCGTGCTTTCCAGAACTCGCACCCAAAAGGGGAGGGGCAATCCAGGCGAGTGCCTACTTGTCGCCGGCCGCCGCCTTGGCCTCATTGAGGTAGCTATAGAAGCTGTACTTGGAGATGCCAAAGAACTCGCAGGCGCGCTCGCTCGACTTGGAAATGAGGAAGGCGCCGCGACGGTCGAGGTAGCCAATGGCACGAATGCGCTCGTCTTTGGTCATGAGTGCCGCGGGCTTGCCCACAAACTGCTCGCACTCGTGCAGCAGGTCCTCGAGCAGGTCGCCGATGTTCTTGGTAATGGGCTCGGGCTCGGTATAGCCCGTGCCGCCGGTGCCGGTAAAGGCGTCGAGCGAACGCTCAAAAGCCTTCATAAGCGTAATGTCAAAGTTGATGCCCAAAATGCCGACGGGTTTGCCCTCATCGTTGCGGATAAAGATCGTCGACGATTTGAGCAGCTTACCGTCGGTGGTTTTAGTGAGGTACGGCTCGCGGTCGTGTACGTCGGTGGCGCCTTCGTGCATGGACTCAAACACGATATGGCTGGGGCCGTCACCCAGTTTGCGCCCGCTGACGTGGCCGTTTTCGATCACTACGATGGAGTGGTCCACGTCCTCGGTCTCCAGATCGTGGACGACGACTTCGCAGTTGGGGCCAAATTGGAGCGCCAGACCGTGTGCGAGGCGCTTGTAAAACTCAATCTGTGCGGGGGTCATGGGTACCTTCCTAAAAATTAGTTTGGGCTCACTGTGCCATAAACCACACATGACCGCAAACAAATCCATCAACAAGGCAATTCATGACCGTTCGGCGGCGAAAAAGTACCGATTACGGCAACAAACAATTCGTTAGATATACCAATCAAAAAGTGTGATAGAACATTACTAACAAACTTTTTGTTTGGCATCCACATAAAAGTTCAGTCGTGTGAATGGGATCGGGCTGAAACGCGTATGCGGGGGCCGGCAAGAGAGGACTTAAGGAGTTCACCGTATGGCCGATAAGATCCAGTGGGCGGGCAACACGATGCCCAAGAGCGATGACAAGCACTTGGGACTCATGAGCCTCGACCACGTGAAGAAGGCCCGTGCCTTCCACCAGTCGTTCCCTCAATATACCGTCACTCCGCTTGCCCGTCTGGACGGTCAGGCTGCGCGCCTGGGCCTGTCCAACCTGTGCGTTAAGGACGAGAGCTATCGCTTTGGCCTCAACGCCTTTAAGGTCCTGGGCGGCTCGTTTGCCATGGCCAACTATATTGCCGATGAGACCGGCAAGGACGTTGCCGACTGCACCTTCGATTACCTGACCTCCGATCAGCTGGCCGAGGACTTTGGCCAGGCCACCTTCTTTACCGCCACCGACGGCAACCATGGCCGCGGCGTGGCATGGGCTGCCAACAAGCTGGGCCAGAAGGCCGTCGTTCACATGCCCAAGGGTTCCACTAAGCCCCGCTTCGATAACATCGCCGCCGAGGGCGCAACGGTGACCATCGAAGAGGTCAACTACGACGAGTGCGTGCGCATGGCCGCTGCCGAGGCCGACGCCTGCGAGCGCGGCGTCATCGTTCAGGACACCGCCTGGGAGGGCTACGAGAAGATCCCGTCCTGGATCATGGAGGGTTACGGCACCATGGCTTCCGAGGCTGCCGAGCAGCTGCGCGAGATGGCCATCAACCGCCCGACGCACGTGTTTGTCCAGGCTGGCGTGGGTTCGCTCGCCGGCGCCGTGGTGGGCTACTTCACCAACCTGTATCCCGATAACCCGCCCACCTTCGTCGTGGCTGAGTGCGCGCCTGCCGCCTGTCTGTACAAGGGCGCTGCCGCCGGCGACGGCGATCCGCGCATCGTGGACGGCGACATGCCCTCCATCATGGCCGGTCTGTGCTGCGGCGAGCCCAACATTCTGGGCTGGGATATCCTGCGCAACCACGTCACCGCCTTCGTGTCCTGCCCCGACTGGGTCACCGCTCGCGGCATGCGCACCCTGGGCGCTCCCGAGAAGGGCGACCCGCGCGTCATCTCCGGCGAGTCCGGCGCTGTGACCACCGGCCTGGTCGAGACCCTCATGCTCGATCCCGAGTACGCCGAGCTCAAGGAACTCATCGGCCTGGACAAGACGAGCTCCGTGCTCTGCTTCTCCACCGAGGGCGACACCGATCCCGACCAGTATCGCCGCATTGTTTGGGAAGGCGAATATCCCACTTGCTAATCGTTGGGGCGGAGTAAATAGGTATCGCTCCGCCACCTCACAGGTAGATTCCTTCGTTTGAAAGGTTATGAACAATGGCTAAAGAACTCGATTTCGACGCTATCAAGGCTGCTGCTGAGTCCCATCGTGCTGATATGACTCGCTTCCTGCGCGCTATGATCTCCCATCCCTCTGAGTCTTGCGAGGAGGGCGAGGTTGTCGCCTGCATCAAGGCCGAGATGGAGAACCTTGGCTATGACGAGGTCAAGGTCGATGGCCTGGGCAACGTCATGGGCTTTATGGGCGAGGGCGACAAGATCATCGCCATCGACTCCCACATCGACACCGTCGGCATCGGCAACATCGAGAACTGGGATGCCGATCCCTATGAGGGCTACGAGACCGACGAGATCATCTACGGCCGCGGCGGCTCCGACCAGGAGGGCGGCATGGCTTCTGCTACCTACGCTGCCAAGATGATGAAGGACATGGGCCTCATCCCCGAGGGCTACAAGATCATGGTCGTCGGCACCGTCCAGGAAGAGGACTGCGACGGCATGTGCTGGCAGTACATCTACAACAAGGATGGCATTAAGCCCGAGTTCGTCATTTCCACCGAGCCCACCGACGGCGGCATCTATCGCGGTCACCGCGGCCGCATGGAGATCCGCGTCGACGTTCACGGTACCTCCTGCCACGGCTCCGCTCCCGACCGCGGCGACAACGCCATCTACAAGATGGCCGACATCATCGCCGACGTCCGCGCCCTCAACAACAACGGCTGCGACGAGTCGACCGACATCAAGGGTCTCGTCAAGATGCTCGACCCCAAGTACAACCCCGAGCACTTCGAGGACGCCCGCTTCCTGGGCCGCGGCACCTGCACCGTCAGCCAGATCTTCTACACCAGCCCCAGCCGCTGCGCTGTCGCTGACTCCTGCGCCATCTCCATCGACCGTCGCATGACCGCCGGTGAGACCTGGGAGTCCTGCCTGGACGAGATCCGCAACCTGCCGGCCGCCAAGAAGTACGGCGACGACGTGAAGGTCTCCATGTACATGTACGACCGTCCGTCCTGGACCGGCGAGGTCTACGAGACCGAGGCTTACTTCCCCACGTGGATCAACAAGGAGACCGCTCCGCACGTCAAGGCCCTCGTCGACGCCCACAAGGCCATGTTCGGTGACGAGCGCATCGGCTGCGAGCCCAGCATGGACAAGCGCACCGGTCGCCCGCTGTGCGACAAGTGGACCTTCTCCACGAACTGCGTTTCCATCCAGGGCCGCTATGGCATCCCCTGCGTGGGCTTTGGCCCGGGTGCCGAGTCTCAGGCACACGCTCCCAACGAGGTCACCTACAAGGACGACCTGGTCACCGCTGCCGCCATGTACGTGGCTGCCCTGAACCTCTACGATCCGAGCCAGGCCGATGGCGACGCCACCGTGTTCCGCGCCGGTCTGACCAACAACAAGATCGACTAGTCCCATTCCTCGATTTTGTTGAGCCGGGGACAGTTTATGCCCCCGGCGCCTCCTGTTGACTTGGGGCCCGCGGTCGTTATCTCCCATGCTTCCTCAACGGTGGCGGGTCCTCGTCATGGTGCTCTGCATGTTCTAGCCACACGCGCATGCCGGAGCACATCTACTCACTGCGATCGTTTCATCTTTAGAAAGGACATTTCCATGGACGCTAAGTTTACCGAGCTCGTCGAGCAGCTGAACGGCCTCGATTTTAAGGGTATGTACGGCAGCGACTTCCTGCACACCTGGGACAAGACCACCGATGAGCTCAAGGCTCTCTACATCGTCGCCGACGCCCTGCGCGAGCTGCGCGAGAACAACGTCTCGTCCAAGATCTTCGACTCGGGTCTGGCCGTCTCCCTGTTCCGCGACAACTCCACCCGTACGCGTTTCTCCTTCTCTAAGGCCGCCAACCTGCTCGGCCTTGAGCTGCAGGACCTGGACGAGAAGAAGTCCCAGATCGCTCACGGCGAGACCGTCCGCGAGACCGCTACCATGATCTCCTTCATGGCCGACGTCATCGGCATCCGCGACGACATGTACATCGGCAAGGGCGACGCCTACATGGCCGAGGTCTCCGAGTCCGTTCAGCAGGCCTACGAGGACGGCGTTCTGGATCATCGTCCCACGCTCATCTCCCTGCAGTCCGATTCCGATCACCCCACGCAGTCCTCTGCCGACATGCTCTACCTCATCAACGAGTTTGGTGGCCTCGAGAACCTCAAGGGCAAGAAGGTTGCCGTTACCTGGGCCTATTCGCCCTCTTACGGCAAGCCGCTGTCCTGCCCGCAGTCGCTGATCAGCCTGCTGCCCCGTTTTGGCATGGACGTCACCCTGGCTCACCCCGAGGGCTACGACCTCATGCCCGAGGTCGTCGAGCGCGCCAAGGGCTATGCCGCCGAGTCCGGCACCACCTTTAAGCAGGTCAACACCATGGCCGAGGCCTTCGAGGGCGCCGACATCGTGATCCCCAAGAGCTGGGCTCCGTTTGCCGCCATGGAGAAGCGTACCAATCTGTACGCCGAGGGCGACGACACCGGCATCGCTGCGCTCGAGAAGGAGCTGCTCGCCCAGAACGCCACCCATCAGGATTGGTGCTCCACGACCGAGCTCATGGAGAAGACTGCCAACGGCCGGGACACCATCTTTATGCACCCGCTGCCCGCCGACATCTCCGGTGTCTCCTGCGAGCACGGCGAGGTCAACGCCGACGTCTTCGACATGCACCGCGTGGGCATGTACAAGGAGGCCAGCTACAAGCCGTACGCCATCGCAGCCATGATGTTCCTGCAGAAGGTTGCCGATCCCGCCGCTACCCTCAAGGCTCTCGACGAGCGCAACACCGCCCGTTGGCTCCAGGCCTAAAGCCGGGTTGAGGTAAGCCATGTAAAGGGGGCGCTCTGCCAACCGGCGGGGTGCCCCTTTTTTGCATCGCGGGCGTGCGGGATAAGCGCTCTCGATGTGGATGCCCGCGGCGCGAGTTATGGGTACGATGGTTTCAGGGGAGGTATCACCATGAAACTTGGTTGCGTCATTATGGCTTCGGGCGAGGGCAAGCGGTTTGGCTCTAACAAGATGCTTGCCGATATCTATGGCGAGCCGCTGATTGCCCGGACCATCGATTCGGTTCCCCGGGGCTTTGACGTCGTGGTTTCGACGCGTTGGCCCGAGGTCGCCCAGATTTGCGAGGACAAGCATTGCCCGTGCGTGCTGCACGATGGCGGGCTGCGCAGCGAAAGCGTCCGTGCGGGCCTTTCGTGGGGAGTCGAACGCAACTGGAAAGGTTGCCTCTTTTTGCCGGGCGACCAGCCGCTCGTGAGTTCGGATTCTTTTGATGCCATGGTTCGCGCATTTGACGAGCGTGGCCGCAAGCATCCGGTGCGTCTTGCGTGCAACGGTGAGCCTTCGAGTCCGGTGCTCTTTCCGGCGGAACTGTTCGATGCGCTCATGCGTCTTGAGGGCAAGGACGGCGGGGGCTCGATTCTCAAAGGTCGCACCGACGTGGTGCTGGTCGAGGCGCGTGCCTACGAGCTGTGGGACGTCGATACCGTCAAGGGACAGCGACGCATAACGGAGCATATCGCCGCCTGCTCGTATTTTGATCGCGTGGCCAACTGCATCAATCAATAAGGAGCAATTATGATCATCATCAAAAACGGCGCGCTCGTGACGCCCCAGGGGCTTCGCCGCGCCGATCTTGCCATGGAGGGCGACAAGATTGTGCGGATTGCCGCGGCGATTGAGCCGGGCGAGGACGATACCGTCCAGGACGCCACGGACTGTTGGGTGTTCCCGGGCTTTATCGATGGGCACACGCACATGCAGTGCTGGACCGGCATGGATTGGACAGCCGATAGCTTTGAGACCGGCACGCGCGCGGCTGCCTGCGGTGGCACCACGACCATCGTGGACTACGCCACGGCCGACCGCGGCGTGACCATGCCCGATGCCTTGGCCGAGTGGCACCACCGCGCCGACGGCACCTGCACGGCAAACTACGCTTTTCATATGGCACTCGCCGAGTGGAATGAGCGCAACCGCGCCGATCTCGCGGCTATGCGCGAGGCGGGCGTTTCGTCGTTTAAGACCTACTTTGCCTACGACCACCTGCGCTTGGACGATGCCGAGACACTCGAGGTGCTGGAGGAGCTCAAGCACCTGGGCAGTATCCTGTGCGTGCATTGCGAGAACGGCACGCTGGTGAATGAACTTCAGAAGCGCGTGTACGAGCAGGGGATTCATGGACCCGAGGGGCATGCGCTCAGCCGTCCAGACGTGTGTGAGGCCGAGGCCGTGAGCCGCCTGCTGTATCTGGCGCACCTGGCCGGCGACGCCCCAGTCAACGTGGTGCACCTTTCGACCAAGCTGGGGCTCGAGGCCATTCGCGCTGCCAAAGCGCGCGGGCAGAAGAATATCTATGTCGAGACATGCCCCCAGTATCTGATGCTCGACGACACCTGCTATCTGGAGCAGGGCGAGGACGGCTTTGCGGGTGCCAAGTATGTGATGAGCCCGCCGCTGCGCCATGCGGGCGACCGTGCGGCACTGCGCGAGGCGCTTGTGGCCGGCGAGATCGATACGATTGCAACCGACCACTGCAGCTTTAACCTGCACGGGCAAAAGGACCGCGGGCGCGACGACTTCCGCGCGATTCCCAACGGCGGGCCCGGTGTGGAGCATCGCCCCGTCGCGATCGCTACGAGCTTTGAGGGACAGCTGGGTCCCGAGGATCTGTGCCGTTTGATGAGCGAGAACCCGGCGCGCGTGTTTGGCATGTACCCGCGCAAGGGCTGTCTTGCCGAGGGCTCCGATGCCGACGTGTGCGTGTGGGATCCCCAGGCGCGCTGGACCATTCACGCGGCGACGCAGCATCAGGCCGTGGACTACACGCCACTCGAGGGTTTTGAGGCACATGGCCGCGCCAAGGCTGTGTTTGTGAACGGCGTGCTGGTGGCACGCGACGGCGAGCCCACCGGAGCCCAACCCGGCCGCTACGTCCCCCGCTAACAAGAAGGGCGCCGGATTCCCTTCGCAGTTGCGGTGAAATAGTTCCTGTTTAGCCGCCAAATAGGCCGTTTCAGGAACTATTCCACCGCAACTTATAGGTCTGCTGGGGCAGCGCCGGCTATTTGAGGCTGGTGGCGACGATGGGGCGGCTGAGGGCAGTCTCAAAGCGGCTTGCCACGGCCGGGCCGGCAAGCGTGTCGACTTGGTTGAGCATGATGCGGGCATAGTTGAGGTTCAGCATCCGCAGTTCGGCATTGAGCACCATGGCGACGCGCTCGGGCGTGGCGATGTCGGTGGGCTCGCAATCGCAGCGCTCGCAGAAGAGCTCGGGGCGGTGGACGGCTTCGTTGATGGGCTTGCCGAGCCCCGAGGCGCCGACGATCCAGACGATGTTGGCCGTGCCAGAGGGAATCACCGGCTCCCAGGCGGCATGCGCCTTGAGCGGGAGTCGCTTGCTACCGTCTGCCTCGGCCAACACATAGTCAAAGCGCTGTGCCAGCTCGCCGAGTGGCTCGGCGGGGGCGGAGAGCTTGCCTGTCTCCGGGTCCAAGACACCTGTCTGGCAGATACTTCCCCGCACAAGCCCCGCGCAGGCCTCGCAGGTGCAGCCTGGGGCGTGTGGGGCACCTGGCTTCCAAGGCGCGGCGTCCAGGCGACGATTCGACCCGTCCCATGGCACGCCGGCAACGGGAAGCATATGCGTGGTGGTGCAGAGGAGCACGCGGCCGCCAGCGCGCATGAGCTCAAGACCCAGCGTTTTGAGCAACGTCGACTTGCCGCCGCTGCCGATAATCGCGGTAATGCCCGGCTCGATCCTGAGCGCCGAGGCAAGATTGCCGCTAACCGTTTCCATCTGTTCACCGCCGTATAATACTGTGATAATAAATAATCATCAGAGTAGCGGTCGAACCGCTTTTGCTCTGCTCAAACCGTAGCACAGGGAGGTGCCCCGGGAATGCTCGTTTATGTTCGCGGCGCCGGCGATATCGCCACGGGTGTCGCTGCTCGCTTGGTGCGCGCCGGCGTGTCGGTCGTTATGGCCGATATCGCGGTTCCCACGTGCATCCGCCGCACAATCAGTTTTTGCGAGGCTATTCGCCTGGGCGAGGTCCAGGTCGAGGGCATTCGCGCTCGCTTGGCGCAGACGCCGGCAGAGGCGCTTGCAATTACCGAGGCCGGAGACGTCGCCGTCGTGGTAGACCCCCAGGCCAAGATGCTCGATGAACTGAAACCCGCTGCCGTGGTCGACGCGATTCTGGCCAAGCGCAACTTGGGCACCACGCGCGATATGGCGCCTGTCGTCATCGCCGTGGGGCCGGGCTTTACCGCGCCGGTCGATTGCGACGCCGTGGTCGAGACCATGCGCGGTCATTTCCTCGGCCGCGTCATCACCCAGGGCTCGCCCCAACCCAATACGGGCGTGCCGGGCATCATCGCCGGCTATGGCAAAGAGCGCGTTATCCACAGCCCCGCCGCCGGCGTGTTTAGGTCCGACCGCGCGATCGGCGACATCGTGAGTGCCGGCGATGTGATCGGGTATGCGGGTGATACTCCCATGGTCACGCAGATTGACGGCTGCTTGCGCGGCCTTTTGGCCGACGGCGTTCAGGTGACCGAGGGCTTTAAGTGCGCCGACGTCGACCCGCGCGGCGACGCCAGCTATATCAACTATATTTCGGACAAGGCGACGTCGGTCGGCGGCGGCGTACTCGAGGCGCTCGCCATGCTCACCGGTGTATTCCAGGGATAGGAAATTGCAATGGAAAAGCTCGATGTGGTGAATGCTGCGCTTGGCGCCCTGAAGGCTGGTAAGACGTGCGAGCTGGTGGTAGTTGCCGGTACGGCAGGGTCATCGCCGCGCGGCGTGGGCGCCTGGATGGCCGTCTTTGCCGACGGCAGCCAGGCGGGCACTATCGGCGGCGGCAAGATTGAGCTCTTTGCGCTGGACGAGGCGCGCGAGCTGCTGGCCGCAGGGCAATCGCGTCTGGTCCGCTACACCATGGGCGGCGAGAACTCCGATACTGGCATGATCTGCGGCGGAGCCATCTGCCTGTGCTATCTGCACCTGGATGTATCGCAGGTGCCGTTGTTCCAGTCGGTTGCCGACGTTTTGGCCTATCGGCGCATCGGCGACTTCGTCATCGACTTTGAACCGTTTGTCACCCAGGCGATCGAGGGCGATGTGGCCGAGTACCATGGCGAGGCATCGCGCCGCACCATAATGGGCTGCCCCGAGCTTTCGCTGGTGGAGGAGGGGAGTAAGGTCACCTACACCAACGCCGCCTCCGAGATTCCCCCGGCGCACATCGAGACGCTCTGCCCCGAGGGCCTGACCTATATCTTTGGCTGCGGCCACGTGGGCGCTGCAACGGCGCGGGTGCTCACGGCGGCGGGCTTTGCCGTCGTGGCTTGTGACGACCGCCCCGGTACGCTGACCCCCGAATGGGTGCCCGGTGTCTACGATCGACGCCTGGTCGATTACAAGAACCTGAGCGAGCTGTGCCCCATCGGTCCGCGCGACTTGGTGGTCGTGGCCACGGCGGGCCACAAGTCCGATATCGACGTGGTGATTCAGGCGATGCGCGCCAGGCCTGCCTACCTGGGCTGTCTGGGTTCGCGCCGTAAGACGGCCTTTGTGCGCGCCCGCCTGGAGCAGGAGGGCTTTACGCAGGAGCAAATCGACGAGCTGCACCTGCCGATCGGCGTTGCCATCGAGGCGGAGGACCCCGAGGAGATCGCTATCTCCATCGCCGCCGAGATGATCCACCTGCGCCGCACCAAACTCGTCCCCCGCAAGCGCTAATCTCATCCCCATCAATAAGTTGCGGTGAAATAGTTCCTAGATGGGCCCGACGGGCGGTCGGCCAGGAACTATTTCACCGCAACAGCTTTTGGGATCCATTTGTGCGGGGGAGTTGTGGAGTTGTGCAGGCAGACGAGGTTTTTCTGGAAATACGCACCCAATGCGCGTATAGTACCGATTGTTTTGTCGGCTCCTGCTGCGTCGAGTCCAAACCGCGAAATGCCATGAGCGGCGCGGATGCAGTCAGGAGGCACGAGGACAACCCACCGTGGCCACGCCCCGTGCTTAAAACCCCAAGAAGGAGTGAACAATGGCAGAAGAGAAGTATGTGCCGCGTCTGAAGACCAAGTACAACAACGAGGTCAAGCAGCAGCTTCAGGACAAGTTCCAGTACGAGAACGTCATGATGATCCCCAAGTTTGAGAAGATCGTCGTGAACATGGGTGTCGGCGAGGCCGCTACCGATTCCAAGGCCATCGACGGTGCCGTGCGCGACCTGCGCGCCATCACCGGCCAGCAGCCGATGATCACCCGTGCCCGCAAGTCCATCGCTACCTTCCGCCTGCGCGCTGGTATGCCGATCGGCTGCAAGGTTACCCTGCGTGGCGACCGTATGTGGGAGTTCTTCGATCGTCTGACCTCCGTCGCGATCCCCCGTATCCGCGACTTCCGCGGCATCTCCGCCAAGAGCTTCGACGGCCGTGGTAACTTCTCCATGGGCGTCACCGAGCAGCTCATCTTCCCCGAGATCGACTTCGACTCCGTCGATCACCAGCGTGGTATGGACATCACTTTCGTGACCACCGCCAACACCGATGAGGAGGCCAAGGCCCTTCTGGACGCCTTCGGTTTCCCGTTCAAGAAATAGGTTCACCTGCCCTAAAAGCGCCGTTCCCACAAGGGGGCGGCGCTTGGGGCGAACAATACTCTATGTGAGGAGGATATAAGTGGCTAAGACATCGATGATCGTCAAGTGCAATCGCAAGCAGAAGTTCTCTACTCGTGAGTACACGCGCTGCCAGCGCTGCGGCCGTCCGCACTCTGTGTACCGCAAGTTCGGCCTGTGCCGTGTCTGCTTCCGTGAGCTTGCACTCAAGGGCGAGCTTCCCGGCGTTAAGAAGGCCAGCTGGTAAGTCACTACCAGCGTTTCAAGCATCAGTTTGGAACAGGGAAAACGCGCTAAATAGGCTTTGCCGTTAAGGGCGGCGAAGAACCAAGAGCACGTGTTCATCAAGAACGAAGGAGAATCTGTATGAACCTTACAGACCCGATCGCAGATATGCTTACGCGCATCCGTAACGCTAACTCTGTGAACAAGGCCACGGTCTCCATGCCGAGCAGCAAGAAGCTCGTCGAGATCGCTCGTGTTCTGCACGAGGAGGGCTACATCGAGGGCTACGATGTCGAGGACACCGTGCCCCAGAAGACTCTGCACATCACGCTTAAGTATGGTCCCAAGAAGGCTAAGGTCATCAACGGCATCCGCCGCATTTCCAAGCCGGGCCTGCGTAAGTACACCGGCGTTGCCGACATGCCCCGCGTCCGCGGTGGCCTTGGTACCGCCATTATTTCCACCAGCCATGGCGTTATGACCGACCGCGATGCTCGCAAGCACAACGTCGGCGGCGAGATCATCGCTTTCGTCTGGTAATTCGCTCGGTAGGTAGAAGGAAAGGAGATCACCGTGTCTCGTATCGGTAATAAGCCTGTCCAGATTCCCGCCGGAGTCGAAGTGGCAGTCAACGGCAACAACGTTGTCGTCAAGGGCCCCAAGGGCCAGCTCGAGCTCGATGTCTTTGAGAAGCTCGCTATCAACGTCGAGGACAACGTCCTCACCGTTTCCCGTCCCGACGACGAGCGTGAGACCCGTGCCCGCCACGGCCTCACCCGCGCCCTCATCCACAACATGGTTGTTGGCGTTTCCGAGGGCTTCGAGAAGAAGCTCGAGCTCGCCGGCGTCGGTTACCGCGTGCAGCAGAAGGGCAAGAACCTCGAGTTCTCCCTGGGCTTTTCGCACCCCGTGATCGTCGAGGCTCCCGAGGGCATCACCTTCGAGGTTCCCGACAACACCCACGTGAACGTCAAGGGTATCAACAAGCAGCAGGTCGGTCAGATCGCCGCTGAGATTCGCGGCCATCGTCCTCCCGAGCCTTACAAGGGCAAGGGTATCCACTATGTTGGCGAGCACATCCGCCGCAAGCTGGGTAAGGCCGCCAAGTAGTCGTAACCGACTTACTCGCATAAGACCAGCACCCCGTTAGGTGCTGGCAAGATCAACCTTTTTAGGAGTTTACGTATGAACAAGCATAAGGCGAAGCTGGAAGGCCTCAAGCGTCGTCAGCGTCGTGTTCGCGGCAAGGTCTCGGGTACCGCCGAGCGTCCGCGTCTTCGCGTGACCCGTACCAACGCCAACATCTATGCCCAGATCATCGACGACAGCAAGGGCTCCAGCCTGACGCTCGTCTCCGCCTCGACCCTCGAGGCCGAGTTCAAGGGCACCCACACCTCGAACAAGGAGGCTGCGGAGAAGGTCGGTCAGCTCGTTGGCAAGCGTGCCATCGAGGCCGGCATCACCAAGGTCGCTTTCGATCGTGGTGGCCGTATCTACCATGGCCGCGTCAAGGCCCTCGCCGACGGTGCTCGTGCCGCCGGTCTCGAGTTCTAGGAGGTATGTAGCACATGGCTCGTAATCAGAAGCAGCAGCGCGAGGCCTCCGAGTTCGAGGAGCGCGTCGTTTACATCAACCGCGTGTCGAAGACCGTCAAGGGCGGTCGTCGCATGAGCCTCGTCGCTCTCGTCGTCGTTGGCGACGGCAAGGGCAACGTCGGCGTTGGCATGGGCAAGTCCGCTGAGGTGCCCATGGCCATCTCCAAGGCGTCTCTCGATGCCAAGAAGAACATGTTCCACGTGCCGGTGACCGAGCAGGGCACCATCCCGCACGAGGTTCTCGGCCACTTTGGTGCCGGTCGCATCATCATCAAGCCCGCTGTCGAGGGTACCGGCGTTATCGCCGGCGGCGCTGTGCGTCCCCTCTTCGAGCTTGCTGGCATCAAGAACGTCCTGTCCAAGTCCCTCGGTACCGACAACGGCCTCAACATCATCAAGGCTGCCGTCGAGGGCCTCAAGGAGCTCTCCAGCCCTGAGGACGTCGCGGCTCGCCGTGGCCTGACGGTCTCCGAGATGTTCGTCGGTAAGGAGAACTAAGCATGGCTGACACCATCAAGATCAAGCAGGTCCGCAGCACCAACGGTTGCAAGCAGGACCAGGTCCGTACTGTCCGTGCCCTCGGTCTCCACAGGATCCGCGAGGTTCGCGAGATTGCTGACAACGAGTCCGTCCGCGGCATGATCTTCAAGGTCAAGCACCTTGTCGAGATTGTAGAGGAGTAGCAAATGCAGCTTCACGATCTTACTCCCGCGCCCGGTTCCACCAAGAACCGCAAGCGCGTCGGCCGTGGCAATTCTTCGGGTCACGGCACCACTTCTGGCCGCGGTCAGAAGGGCCAGGGTTCCCGCTCTGGCGGCACCAAGGGTGCCGGCTTCGAGGGTGGCCAGACTCCGCTGGCTATGCGCCTGCCCAAGCTTCCGGGCTTCCGTAACCCCCGTCGTATCGAGTACACCGCTGTTAACGTTGAGCGTCTCGAGCGCAAGTTCGAGGACGGCGCTGTGATCGACGGTGCCGCTCTTAAGGCCGCTCGCATCACCAAGAGCGAGTTCGAGCCCGTCAAGGTGCTCGGCAATGGTGAGCTCACCAAGAAGTTCACGGTCAAGGTCGACAAGGTCAGCGCTTCTGCGCAGGCCAAGATCGAGGCCGCCGGCGGAAAGGTCGAGCTGCCGTGCTAAATGGTCTTAAGAATGCTTTCCGCATCAAAGAATTGCGCGAAAAGATTCTTTTTACCATAGCTATGCTCGTCGTGTACCGCATTGGTGCGCACGTTCCTGTGCCCGGCATTCCCTTCCAGGGGATGCTGGGCCTTTTCTCGACCGATAACAATTCGGTCGCCGCAGGTGCTATGGCCCTCCTGAATCTTTTCTCTGGCGGCGCGTTGAGCTATGTGTCGGTGTTTTCGCTGGGCATCATGCCTTACATCACCAGCTCGATCATCCTCCAGATGCTCCAGGCCGTCGTGCCTTCCCTGCATGAGCTTGCCCGCGAGGGCGAGGTCGGTCAGACCAAGATTACGCAGTATTCGCGTTACCTCACCCTGGCTCTGGCAATCCTCAACTCCGTGGGTTACCTCTTCCTCTTTAAGAGCTTCGGCATTAGCTTTAATGGCGCCGGCGCTCCCGAGATCATCTTCGACCTCATGGTCGTCGGCACGCTCACCGCGGGCGCCATGCTGATCATGTGGATTGGTGAGCTCATCACCCAGCGCGGTATCGGCAATGGCATGTCGCTGATCATCTTCGCGAACATCATGGCCGGTCTGCCGCAGGCTATCTTCTCCAGCACCGAGGGCAATGCCGGTGGCATCATCACCATGGTGATCATCTGCGCCATCATCCTCCTGGTTATCCCGTTGATTGTTTTCCTTGAGCGCGGCCAGCGCCGCATCCCGGTCTCCTACGCTAAGCGCGTCGTGGGCCGTCGCATGATGGGTGGCCAGACCACCTACCTGCCCATCAAGGTCAACACCGCGGGTGTCGTGCCGATCATCTTCGCTTCGGCGCTGCTGTACTTCCCGGCTCAGATTGCCGTGTTCTTCCCCGGCATCGGCTGGATCCAGGCAGTTGCCTCTGCGCTTTCGCGCGGCTGGCTCAACTGGGTGCTTAACGTTGTCCTCATCGTGTTTTTCGCGTACTTCTACACGTCCATGGTGTTCAACCCCGATGACACGGCCGACAACCTTAAGAAGCAGGGCGGCTTTATTCCGGGCGTCCGTCCGGGTAGGGCTACCGCGGCCTACATCAAGAACGCGCTCAACAAGATTACGCTTCCCAGCGCTGTCTTTTTGGCGCTCATCGCCATCGTGCCTTCGATCATCTTCTCCTTTACGGGTAACCAGCTAATCCAGGCATTTGGCGGCACGTCCATCCTCATCATGGTCGGCGTCGTGCTCGACACGGTCGATAAGCTCGAAGGCCAGATCAAGATGTATGATTACGATGGATTCTTTAAATAGGCTAGAGGAGGATTGCTCATGAACCTCGTATTGCTCGGAGCTCCGGGTGCCGGTAAGGGCACCGTCGCACAGGAGCTCGTCGCCGAGTTTGGCGTCGCTCACATTTCCACGGGCGACCTGCTGCGTGCTGCCGTCAAGGGTGGCACCGAGCTTGGTATTCAGGCTAAGAAGTACATGGACGCTGGCGAGCTCGTTCCCGACCAGCTCGTGATCGACCTTGTCAAGGAGCGCCTTGCCGCCGATGACGCCCAGCAGGGCTTCATCCTCGACGGCTTCCCGCGCAACACCGCCCAGGCCGTGACGCTCGATTCCGAGCTCTCCGCCATGGGTCGCGAGATCGACTGTGCCCTTCTGGTCGATGTGGCCCCCGAGGTCATTATCGATCGTCTGTCTTCGCGTCGCACCTGCCGCGCCTGCGGTTACACCGGCACCGCTGCCGATGCTACCTGCCCCAAGTGTGGCGGCGAGATGTATCAGCGCGACGACGACAAGCCCGAGACCATCAAGAACCGTCTCGACGTCTACGAGAAGTCCACGAGTCCGCTCGTCGACTACTATCGTGGCCAGGGTCTGCTCAAGTCGGTCAACGGTGACCAGGCTCGCGAGACCGTGTACGGGGATGTCAAAGAGGCTCTCGGTCTATGATCAAGATTAAGTCTGCAACGCAAATCGAGCAGATGAAGAAGGCAGGAGCGCTATCTAAGATGGCGCTCCGCCACGTTGGAGCCATGGTGCGCCCCGGCGTTTCGACTTTTGAGCTCGATCAGCTCGCGGAGCAGATTATCCGCATGCATGGCGGCACCCCGGCCTTTAAGGGTTACGGCGGGTTCCCGGGGACCATTTGCGCATCGATCAACGATGCCGTGGTCCATGGTATTCCCAACCCCGACATGATCCTGCGCGATGGCGATATCATCTCCATCGATACGGGAGCCGTTGTCGACGGTTGGGTCGGCGATAACGCTTGGACGTTTTTCGTCGGCACCCCCACGCCCGAAGCCAAGGCTTTGTGCGAGGTCACGCGCGATTGCCTTAAGGCTGCCATCGAGCAGGCTGTTCCCGGTAACCATATCGGGGACGTCGGTTATGCCGTTCAGTCCCTCGCCGAGTCTCACGGTTACGGCGTGCTTCGTGATTATGTGGGCCATGGCATTGGCCGCGTGATGCACGAGGACCCCAATGTTCCTAACTATGGAAAGAAGGGGAGGGGCGTTCGCCTCCAGGCCGGCATGGTCATTGCCATCGAGCCGATGGTTACGATGGGTTCCAACCATGTGAGCACGGGCTCCGACGGTTGGATTGTTACGACCAACGACCACCTGCCCGCCGCGCACTACGAGAACACCGTCGCCATTACCAATGACGGTCCGGTGATTCTCACCACGGATGCGCAAGGTGCTTGGTGTTCGCTCCAAGGCGGAGAAATGTAACAAGTTCCACTTAGTTGTGGAGCCATTACGAAGTTATTACGATGCGTGCATACGTGTTGTAGAATACTCAATCGCTGTCGTTTTCTAGAGAAAGATGATTGCTTGTGAAGAAGGAAGACGCAATTGAGCTCGAGGGTACGGTAAAAGAGCCGCTGCCCAACGCCATGTTTAAGGTTG
This sequence comes from uncultured Collinsella sp., assembly GCA_900546965.1. Taxonomy (GTDB): domain Bacteria; phylum Actinomycetota; class Coriobacteriia; order Coriobacteriales; family Coriobacteriaceae; genus Collinsella. The sequence goes on along the minus strand of URFE01000004.1, from coordinate 12,624 downwards.
AGCTCGAGAACGGTCATTCGGTTCTGTGCAACATTTCTGGCAAGATCCGAATGAATTACATCCGCATTCTCCCCGGTGACAGGGTTGTCGTGGAGCTTTCCCCGTACGACCTGACCCGCGGCCGCATCACCTATCGCTATAAATAGCGGCACGCATACACGCACTCCATTTCCGGCTGCAGGCTTAGCTCAACCTACGGTCGGATTGTGTGTGAAGACCAGCCATAGTTTTAAACGCCTGCGGCTGGGCGAGTAGATAGTAGGGAAGTAGTTTGAGCGCTACCGAAAGGAAGAACGATGAAGGTACGTCCTTCGGTCAAGAAGATGTGCGATAAGTGCAAAATCATTAGGCGCCATGGCAAGGTCCTCGTCATTTGCGAGAACCCCCGTCATAAGCAGCGTCAGGGTTAAGAGAGGAGACTACGTTGGCCCGTATTAATGGTGTCGACCTCCCGCGTGAGAAGCGCGTTGAGATCGGTCTGACCTACATTTACGGCATCGGCCGCACCACTGCGACGAAGATCTGCGTCGAGTGCAACGTTAACGTGGATACGCGCGTTAAGGACCTCACCGAGGATGAGGTTAACGCCATCCGCGATTATATCGATAAGAATCAGATCATGGTTGAGGGTGACCTCCGCCGTGAGCGCAACCAGAACGTCAAGCGCCTTATGGACATCGGCTGCAACCGCGGCCTTCGTCACCGCAAGGGCCTCCCGGTCCGCGGCCAGCGCACCCACACTAACGCTCGTACCCGCAAGGGCCCGAAGCGTCAGATCGGTGCTAAGAAGAAGAAATAAGGAGCGCTAGATAGATGGCTACTGCTAAGAAGAACGTTCGCGCTGCCCGTCTGAAGCGCGCGGACCGTAAGAACATTTCCGTGGGCCAGGCTCACATTCGTTCTACGTTCAACAACACGATCGTTTCGATCACCGATCCCCAGGGCAACGTCATTTCCTGGAAGTCGGCTGGCCAGGTGGGCTTCAAGGGCTCCCGTAAGTCCACGCCGTTCGCTGCCCAGATGGCTGCCGAGGCTGCTGCCAAGCAGGCCATGGAGCACGGTATGAAGAAGGTTTCCGTCTTCGTCAAGGGCCCCGGCTCCGGTCGTGAGACCGCCATCCGCTCCCTCCAGGCTGCTGGCCTCGAGGTCTCGAGCATCCAGGACAAGACCCCCATTCCGCACAACGGCTGCCGCCCCAAGAAGCGTCGCCGCGTGTAACTGAAAGGATCGTATCAATATGGCAATCGACAGGACTCCTGTTCTTAAGCGCTGCCGTCAGCTCGGGATCGATCCCGCTGAGCTCGGTTACAGCAGCAAGAAGGAATCTATCCGTCAGCCCAAGCGCCGTCGCAAGGAATCTGAGTACGGCATGCAGCTGCGCGAGAAGCAGAAGGTCAAGTTTATTTATGGCGTTCTGGAGAAGCAGTTCCACGGCTACTTCAACAAGGCCCGTAAGATGAACGGCGTCACCGGTGAGAACCTCATGATCATCCTTGAGTCTCGCCTCGACAACGTTGTCTTCCGTCTTGGCTTCGCCCGCACCCGCAAAGAGGCTCGTCAGTCCGTTCGTCACGGTCACTTCACCGTGAACGGCAAGCGCGTGGACATCCCGTCCTACCGCGTCAAGGCCGGCGACGTCGTCGCTGTCGGCGAGAAGTTCCGTGACCTCCTCCCCATCAAGGAGGCCCTGATTTCCTCCGAGCGCTTTGAGGTCCCTGGCTGGCTCGAGGTCGATATCGAGAAGCTGTCTGGTAACGTGCTCGCTCTGCCGACGCGTGAGCAGATCAGCGGTGATATCAACGAGCAGCTCATCGTCGAGCTCTACTCTAAGTAGTCCATCCGGGCTGCTGAGGCTGGAGGTAATACATGTCAGAATTCATTAGGCCTCAGGTTCAGGTCGAAGAGATCAACGAGACGTCTGCTCGTGTCTCCGTCGAGCCGCTCGAGCGTGGCTACGGCGATACGCTGGGTAACTCCCTTCGTCGCGTTCTTCTGTCCTCGCTCGAGGGTGCCGCCGTCGAGGCTATTCAGATCGATGGCGCGCAGCACGAGTTCATGACCATCCCTAACATGGTCGAGGATGTCACCGACATCGTCCTGAATGTCAAGGGTCTTGTCTTCAGGGCTCTCGGCACGACCGACGAGGCGACCGCCACCATCTCGGTTGACGGCCCCTGCGAGGTCACCGGTGCGGACTTCTTTATTCCGTCCGAGTTTGAGCTGGTCAACCCCGAGCAGCACATTGCTACGCTCACCGAGGGTGGCCATCTCACCATGAGCATGCGCATCGGCTATGGCCGCGGCTATGTTTCTGGCGAGGCCAACAAGCGCGACAACGATCCCATCGGTGTGATCCACGTCGACTCGCTGTACTCGCCGGTTTCCCGTTGCGCCAAGCTCGTTGAGGCTTGCCGTGTCGGTCAGCACACCGACTACGACCGCCTTGTCCTCGAGATCGAGACCAACGGCTCCATCGCCCCGCGCGACGCCGTGGTCCAGGCTGCCAATATCATCAACCAGCATATGGCCGCCTTTATGAACCTTGCCGAGACCCCCGAGGTCGAGGAGGAGGCTTCGATCTTCGCTCCCGAGGTCACCAACGACAACGCCGAGCTGGACAAGCAGATCGAGGATCTGGACCTTTCCGTCCGTTCCTACAACTGCCTTAAGCGCGCCAGCATTCACTCGGTCCGTCAGCTCGTTGAGTTCTCGGAGAACGATCTGCTCAACATCCGTAACTTCGGTGTTAAGTCGATCGAGGAAGTGAAGGACAAGCTTGAGTCCATGGGCCTGAGCCTGAAGGCTTAATGCTTCGCATATTTGAGGAGAAACTAGACCATGCGTCACAACGTTAAGAAGGGCCTGAAGCTCGGCACCGATGCGAGCCACACCAAGGCCATGAAGAAGAGCCTTGCTAAGGCCCTCTTCGAGAACGACCGCATCAAGACTACCGAGACCCGCGCTAAGGCGCTGCGTTCGGTCGTCGATCCGATCATCACCTGGGCCAAGAAGGGCGACCTGCACTCTCGTCGTCTGGCTATCGCCAAGCTCGGCGATAAGCAGCTCGTTGCCGAGATCTTCGACAAGGCTGCTCAGGGCATGTGGCAGGACCGCAACGGCGGTTACACCCGCATCATGAAGCTCGGTAACCGCAAGGGCGACAACGCTCCCATCGTTATCATGGAGCTCGTCACCGAGCCTTGCACGCCTAAGGCTAAGAAGGCTGCTCCGGCCCCCAAGAAGGCCGCTGCTCCCAAGAAGGTCGAGGCTGCCGAGGAGGCTCCTGCTGAGGAGACCGCTGAGTAGACAATCCGTCTGCATAGGCTATATTCGAGGGGTACGTTCGCGTACCCCTCTTTTTTTGTCGCGATACCGTTGCTTGTTTGTTGGGAGCGCCCATGACTGCGCCGTCTGATTTCAATTCGATTTCCGAGCTTGACGCCACGCTTGTATTTCGCTTGGCCTATGATGGCTCGTCGTATAGCGGATTTGCCGAGCAGCCGGGACAGACGACGGTTGCGGGTGAGCTACGTCGAGCTATTGAGACGCTCCTGCGCCGTCCGATCGACCTGACGTGTGCGGGACGTACCGATGCCGGCGTGCATGCGGTGGCACAGTTTATCAGCGTGCCCGTAACGGACGCTGAGTTGGCTTTGACGCGCCGTAGGTGGCTGAGGGCTATGGATGCCCTCCTGCCCAAAGATATCGCCATAAACGAGGTCTACAAGGCCCGTAAAGGCTTTTCTGCACGCTTTGATGCGCGTTCCCGTACGTATACGTACCGTATTGCCGATCGCGACGCGCGCCCTGTGCTTTCGCGCGGTGCGGTGTGGTGGCATCGCTACCCATTGGATGTTGAGGCGATGTCTGCGGCCTGTCCCGCGCTTTTGGGCGAGCAGGACTTCAAGAGCTTTTGCAAGGTGGCGTCTGCCGTGGGCAAGCCCACGCACCGCTGCGTGATGCGTGCCGAGTTTGGCCATGAGGTTGCGTTTGGCGAGGACATCCTGACGTTTACCATCGAGGGCAATGCGTTTCTGCATTCGATGGTCCGCACGATCGTGGGCACGCTTGTCGAGATTGGCATGCATCGCCGTGAACCCGAGTGGATGCGCGAGGTCATCGATGCTTGCGACCGTACCGCTGCGGGCCCCACGGCTCCTGCCTGCGGCCTTACGTTTATGGGCGTGGATTACGATCCCGCCGAGCTTGTCGTGCTCGACTAGGGGAGGGCTCGGCGCGTCGTGCGTCGGCACCTGTCATCTGTGGGCTGCGCGTGTGCAACATCTGTTCTTGGCGTGCAATACAACCGGTGTCTCATTGCTTTTATTGCCGGGGTGTACCATGAACGACAGTTTGATTCACTGCTGTCGAGAGGACGGATAACTTGGTTCGACGTGGCTCGCATCCGCGACTTTCGGTGATCCTTGTGGTAGAAGGTTCGCCCAGCTATGCGATGCGTGCGCTCGAGAGTATCCAGAACCAAGACCTCTACGATTTGCAGATTGTCGTTGTCTGCCGCGATGCTGCGCCCGGTGTGCGCCATTCGCTTCAAGTTGCTGCCGACAGGGACATCCATATTGATTTGATTGACGTCGAGGACGCGAAGCGCGGCGCTTGTCTTCGTGCCGGTTTTGCTGCCTCGCGCGGCTCTCAAATCATCGCTATGAACGCCGATGAGTGGTTTGCTCCGCAGTCCCTTTCCAAGATGGTCAATATCGCGTGCGATACTACGGCAGACATAGTGCTCCCCACGGTGTCGCTCGACCGCTATGATGCACATCGAGAGCGCCATTCGCGCGTCTTGGATGCTGCTCATATTTCCATTGATAGCAAATCTTCGATGGTGGCCGGGCTGCCTCAGTTGATTTTAGGCGGCCTAGTCGTTCAGACCTCTGGTGTGATGTACAGCCGCTCGCTGTTTGAGGCATGCCTTTTGTGCGACAAGGTGTTTCGCACAGTTGGGTTTATGGCATGCGCGCTTTCGCAGACACGATGCGTGTCCGGCTGCGGCGATGCTTGTTTCCACACGGCGGCACCTAAACTTACAGATGCCTTTGATCCCACCATGTATGCCAAGGTATCCGATGACACTCGAGCGCTCGACGAGCTTGCGGACTCACTCTCGGAAGCAGACAGCGGTGGTCGGCTCAAGCTGGCAAGCCAAAAGTTCTACTTTGCCGGACTGGTCGCCTGCATCGAGAATTTGTGTCTGAGCCCGCATGGGGTGTCGTCAATCGAGCGTTCCGCCCGCATGCGTGATATGCTCGATGCGCCTCGAACCCGTCAGATGGTCGCCGCGCTCAAGGATAACCATCGGGGGCTCGGTCTGTTGTTTGGGCCGATCGCCAGCGCCAAGCCCGCGCGCTGCGTGATGTGTACGCATCTGGCAGCTTTTCTTAACCGGACGGGCGCAAAAACCGCCTAAACGGCTCATTTCGAAACAAACTTGCATAGAATTGTTTCGAAATGCGTTCTTATACACAAAAGCCTTCAAATAGCGTTAAACTATTCAATCACTGATTGATTGTCTCCGCCATCTTTTGGAGAGAGGGTTTGTATGGCTAAAAAACGCAATGGGCGCCAGGATGCCATTAGAGATATTGTGCGCAATAAGGACGTCCGTACGCAGCGCGTGCTGGTCGATGAGCTCCGTGCCATGGGCTTTGATTGCACGCAGGCGACTGTCTCTCGCGATATTGCCGATATGGGGCTGCGTAAGCTCCCTGAGGGCATCTATGTTCTGGCAGAGGACCTGCACCTGCAGCGTATGGTTTCCGAGCTCGTAACGGGCGTTCTGCGCACCGATAATCTGGTTATGATTAAGGCTCAGCCTGGCACGGCTTCCGGCATCGCCGCCGCCGTTGATGCGGCAGAGCTGCCCGATGTGCTTGGCTCGCTTGCCGGCAACGATACGATTTTGGTTATTGCCCAGACGGCCGAGGACGGCGAGCGTCTTGAGGCGCTGATCAATAAGCTGAGCAATTCTCGCAAGTAGGCGTGCGGGTCGTGCGCTCGGCACCGTGCGCGCTGACATAGTGGCTTGTAAGGGGTATCGACGTTGGTCGGTGCCCCCCTTTTTTGTCTGCCGGTATAAAGACCGCCCATCAGGTCGCTTTAAACTAAAAAGGCCCCCGAGCAGTTCAATAAGCTGCTCGGGGGCCTTGTTGCTTATGGCCGGATGATTTCTAGCCGACCGTATCGTCAGGCGTGGGCGAGGGGTCGGGAGTGGGCGTAGGCGTAGGCGTAGGCGTGCCGCCATCGCCGCCGGTCGAACCACCAGTGGAGCCGCCCGTCGAGCCACCGGTCGTACCGGTGCCGCCGGTGGTGTCGCCGCCCGTGGTCTCGGTCGTCGTGGTCGTCGTGGTCGTCGTCGTGGTGGTTTCCTCTTCGTCTTCGTTCTCGTCCTTGTCGTCGTTCTCCGTCTTCTTGGTGTTGTTGGTGCCGTAGAACTTCCAGACGCTGTTGTTCTTGTATGTGGGCGCCGTTCCGGTCGCAAACTCCTCGCGGTCGGTACCGGTCAGAACGGTGTTCATAAACCGCTTAAAGACAGGCAGGTTGGTGCTGTCGCCCAGCAGGTCTGTGCCGTATTTTTGGATGGGAATCTCGCCCGCGGAATAGCCGGTCCACAGGGCGCACGCCAGCTGCGGGGTATAGCCGCAGAACCACAGGTTGGTGGTGTTGTCGGTGGTGCCCGTCTTGCCGGCATAGGGCTGGTTGACGCTCAGGGCACCGGCAGCACCCGTACCGCCGCCCTGCATGACGCCGGACAGAACATCGGTGACCGCGGCGGCCTCGCCCTCGGTAAGCACCTGTGAGGGATTGTCGGTGTGCTGGTACAGCACCGAACCGGTACGAGAGTCAATCTCGGTGATGGCGATCGGCTGGCGATAGTAGCCGCCGTTGGCAAACGTCGCGTAGGCGGCGGCCATCTCGAGCGGCGAGATCGAGCCGGTGCCGAGGGTCATGACGGGAACGTCCTCGATGTTGTCCTTGGCGGGATCGATGCCGAGCTTTTTGACGAGCGAGATGATCTTGCTGTTGCCGACGGCTTCCGCCACCTGGATGTAGCCGGTGTTGGAGGAGTATGCCGTTGCCTGCTTAAGCGTGATGTTGCCATAGCTATGGTTGGCGTAGTTTTGGACCTCGGTCGTGGTGCCCTTGGCCTTGAGCGGCGAGTTGCAGTTGAGGGTGACGTTGGGGTTCATGCCGTTTTGGATGGCAGTTGCCAGCGTAAAGGCCTTAAAGGTGGAGCCGACGGGGCGCTTCGCCGTGGCGTGGTTCACATGGTTCTCGTCGGCGTTGTAGTCGTAGCCGCCCACCATGCACTTGATGTAGCCGGTCTTGGGATCGACGACGACCATGCCCATGTCCAGGCCGTCGAGCGAGAGCGTGTCGAGCTGCTCGCGGACGGCATTCTCTGCCACCTGCTGCATCGTGGGGTCGATGGTGGTCTTGACGGTCAAGCCGCCCTTAAAGAGCACGTCGGTCGAGAACTCCTGCTCCAGCAGCTGCTTAACATAGGCGACAAAGTAGGGCTGCGAGTATACGTCTACGCCGCTGCCCGAAATCTCGGTCACGTTGAGGGTGATGGGCTCGGCCTGTGCGGCATCGTGTTCCTCCTGCGTAATGTGGCCCAGGCGCAACATGTTGTCGAGGACCTTGTTGCGACGGGACAGCGCCAGGTCGGGGTTGACCGTGGGGTCGTACTGCGAGGGCGAGTTGGGAAGGCCGATGAGCAGCGCCGCCTCGCTCAGGGTGAGGTCTGCGGCGCTCTTGGACAGGTAGGTCTCGGCGGCGGCCTCAATACCGTAGGCGCCGTGACCGTAATAGATGGTGTTGAGGTACATCATGAGGATCTCGTCTTTGGAGTACATGTCCTCCATCTTGACGGCGATGTAGGCCTCGCGCACCTTACGCTCGATGGTCGAGTCGAACTGCTCCTCCTGCAGGATGGTGTTGCGCACCAGCTGCTGGGTGATAGTCGAGGCGCCTTCGTGCCCGCCGCCGAGGGTTGCCACCGCAGCACGCGCGATACCCCACAGGTCGATACCGCCGTGCTCGTAGAAGCGCTCGTCCTCGACGTCAACGGTGCCCTGCAGCACGTAGGGGGAGACCTCGTCCTTGGTGATGGACTTGCGGTTTTGCGTGTAGAAGCTCGCGATCTTGTTGCCGTTGCAGTCGACGATCTCGGTGGGCTCGCTCACCAGATACGCGTTGGCGTCGGTGTAGTCGGGCAGATCGGACAGCCAGCGGTTGACGTTGCCGACCATGCCGATGCCAAATGCCACGCCCGCGATAAGCAAAAAGCCCAAAAACGAGAGCAGGATTATGGGCAGAGCATGCGTCTTTGAACGGCTGCGTCCCTGTCGTTGGCGAGGACCCATATATTGACCTCCAGGTATGTCGTGCCGGACGGTGGATGTGCCGTCGGGGCAGGATGGACATAAGTTATTACACGATAAACCAAACGGGGCGCGCGAGGCCTCGTGTATGCTGGAAGACGGCATTTTTCAGAGTGAATGCATACCTTGGTAAGGAGTTTGCCGATGGCGATTCGGGCGATGGGGCCGAGCGGACAATACGAGACTGGATTGGATGCTGCCGGCGCGGCGCTGCCCGAGCTGCTGGCGCCGGCGGGCGGGCTCGACCAGATGCTTGCGGCCATCGCCGCGGGTGCCGATGCCATCTATGCGGGGTTGGGCGGCTTTAACGCCCGCGTGAGCGCGCATGGTTTTACGGATGACGAGTTTGCGCGCGGTTGTGCCGTGGCGCATGCTCATGGCGTGCGTGTGTACGTAACGCTCAACGTGTTCGTGTTTGACGATGAGCTGTCCGACGCGGTGGCGCTGGGAGCTCATGCACTGGAGCTGGGCGCCGATGCTCTGATTGTGGCCGATGCCGGGTTGGCCTGCGCGCTGCGCGCGGCGATTCCCGGGGTCGAGATTCACCTGTCCACGCAGGCGGGCGCTCATAGCGAGGGTGCCGTGCGGCTTGCCGCCGACGAGCTGGGGGTCGAGCGCGTGACGACGGCACGCGAGCTGACGGTCGACGAGATTGCGGCGCTATGTGCCACGGGCGTGCCCATCGAGGTATTCTGCCACGGTGCGATTTGCATCGGCTATTCGGGGGCGTGCGAGTTCTCGGCCCTGCGGCGTGGGCGCTCGGCGATGCGCGGCGACTGCACACAGCCGTGCCGTCTGGCGTACGACCTAGTGGACGAGGCGGGGCAGAGTGTTGTTGCTGTCGAGGGAGATCGCCTGCTGTGCCCGCGCGACTATCTGGGTATTGCGCATCTGCCCGAGCTTGTAGATGCCGGCGTGGCGTCGCTCAAGATCGAGGGGCGCATGAAGAACCCCGATTACGTATTCAACGTGGTGCGGGTGTGGCGCCGGGCACTCGATATGCTGTGCGACGGCGCGTGGGACCCCGGTGCCGTGGAAGAGCTTGAGCGCGAGTTGGGAAGGTCGTTTAACCGTGGGTTTACCGATGCGTACCTGCGAGGGCGTTCGGGTGCCGAGCTGATGAGCTTTGAGCGCGCAATTAACCAGGGCGTGCGCGTGGGGCGCTTGGTCGCTGTGGGCCACGAAGAGGTGACCGTTGAGCTCGACGCCGCCGTGGCGGCGGGTGACACGCTCGAGATTCGGTTCTATCCGGGTGTCGACGCGCGTCCCGATGTGCCCAAGCGCTGGCCGCAGGTGCCCTGTCCGGTGGATGCCGCAGCGGGGAAGCGCGTCGTCGTGCATTGCAAGCGTAAGGTGGACGCGGGCTGCGAGGTTTACCTGATTCGCAGCGCCGGCGTGTTGGATCAGACGGCGGCGGTGTTGGAGCGCATGCGGGCCGAGGCGGATGCGATTGCGCCCGTTGCGCGTGCCGTTGAGGTGCTGCCCTTTGAGGACGTTGCGGTGGATGGCGGTGCGTCGACGGAGTTGGTGGAGTGCGCGGTTCCCACTCGCATGGTTTTTGCTTGGCAGCTGATGGATGCCGACCCGCGCGGAGAACTCGATTTGTCCGACGCCGTTGTGGTGCTTGACGAGGTGTGCCGCACGGGTGACGCTGACCGGACCCGCTCACTGATGCAGCGTGCCGGGCGCGTCGTCTGCCGCAACCTGGGACAGGTGGTGATCGCTCGCGAGCTGGGCGTGACGTTTGACGTGGCGGCGCCGGTGTTCTGCGCGAATCGGGCCACGCTTGCCTGGCTGCGCGAACTCGGTGCGGGGCGGGTGTACTTGCCGGCCGAGTTGTTCGGCAATGATGCGGAGCGTATTGCCGAACTGGCTGCTGAACCCGGCGTCTTGGGTCCGGTCGACGCCGACCGTCCCGAGCTTATGGTGTGCGAGCACTGCCTGCTGACCGCCGAGGGCGTCTGCGCCACCGATGCGACGGGACAGGTCCGTTGCCGCGACTGCTTGCGTCGTCGGCAGGCACGCTATCTGGTCGAGCGTGACGGTACACGTCTGCCAGTTGCCATTGACGCATGCGGCAGGACGAGGATTTTCCTGTCGTAGGTGCCGCGTCGCGTCAGTTTGTTATCATAAGAGAGTTTATGGACTTCCAGCACCGCCGTTTTCGGCGAGGGTGCTATAGCAAAAGGAGGATACCCAATGCTGTCTGTTGACGAGCAAATGCGTATCATCACCTCGGGCGCCGCGCAGATCGTTCCCGAGGCCGACCTTCGCAAGAAGCTTGAGAAGGGCGAGCCCCTCAACATCAAGCTTGGCGTCGACCCCACCAGCCCCGACCTGCACCTGGGCCACGCCGTGCCGCTGCGCAAGATGCGTCAGTTCCAGGACCTGGGCCACAACGTCACCCTCATCATCGGCAACGGTACCGCGTTGATTGGCGACCCTTCGGGCAAGAATTCCACCCGTCCGCAGCTTTCGCAGGAGCAGATCGAGGCCAACGCCGAGACCTATGTGAGCCAGGCCATGAAGATCCTGGATCCCGAGAAGACCACCATCGTGCACAACGGCGACTGGATCTTGTCGATGGATCTGGCCGGTCTGCTGCAGGTGTGCTCCAAGTTCACCGTCGCCCGCATTCTTGAGCGCGATGACTTTACCAAGCGCTACCAGTCTCAGACGCCGATCGCCCTGCATGAGTTCCTGTATCCCGTGATGCAGGCTTTCGACTCCGTGCGGATCAAGGCCGACGTCGAGATGGGCGGCACCGATCAGCTCTTCAACCTGCTCGCTGGCCGTGAGCTCATGGAGAAGATGGGCATGGAGCCGCAGATCGCGCTCACCATGCCGCTGCTCGAGGGCACCGATGGCGTGCGCAAGATGTCCAAGTCCTATGGCAACTACATCGGCCTGACCGACGCTCCCAAGGATATGTTCGGCAAGACCATGTCCATCCCCGACGAGATGATCGGCAAGTACTATCGTCTGGCCAGCTCGCTCACCCCGGCCGAGGTCGACAAGATCGACGCCGCCCTGGCCGACGGCTCTGCCGATCCCTATGAGCTCAAGCGCGCTCTGGGCCGCGACCTGTGCGACACCTACCACGGCGCCGGCGCCGGAGACGAGGCTCAGGCCGAGTTCGACCGCGTGTTCAAGGAGGGCCAGCTTGCCGACTTCCCCGAGAAGCATGTCGAGCTGACCGTCAACGACGAGGGCCAGATCTACCTCGCCGGCCTGCTCAAGGACCTGGGCCTTTCGGCGAGCGCCGGCCAGGCTCGTCGCGATATCGACGGCGGTGGCGTCAAGATCAACGGCAAGGCCGTGGCTCCCAAGAGCTACAACATCGATCCCAGCGCCCTCAAGCTGGGCGACACCCTTTCTGTGGGCAAGCGCAAGGGCTTCAAGTTGGTCTAACGAGCGAGTTGACCTCACAAGTGCAATAAGGCCGCAGCCGGGAATCCCGACTGCGGCCTTTTTTGGTTACGACGATCCCTTGGGGACGGAGGGGTCATTTGGCGGTGCCGTTAAGCGGAAGGGGTGTTAGCGGGACTTTCTTTTGGGCATACAATGGCTATTGGCTTGCTGCGGTGAAGGTCTGTCCGCTCCGCAGCTTTTTTCTACGGTTAAAGGAGTATGTATGTCCGTTGAGGTCATGAGGTCTGTGATCGATGCTGCCGAGGGTCGCGTGCCCGTCGACACGCTGTTTACCAATGCGCAGATCGTCGACGTGTATGGCCAGCGTGTGGCGCCCGGTAGCGTTGCCGTCAAGGACGGTGTGATCGTCGGCGTGCTCTACGACGGTCGCGACGATGCCGCTGGCACCTACGAGGCAACTGAGGTCATCGATTGCCAGGGCCGCTATCTTGCCCCCGGTTTTATTGACGGGCACTTGCATATCGAGTCTTCGAACATCCGCCCTGCCGAGTATGCGCGCATGGCGGCGACGCGCGGTACCACCACCGCTATTGCTGACAGCCACGAGATCGCTAATGTGGCGGGCTTGGACGGCCTGCGCTTTATGATCGAGGACGGTCGTCGCGCACCCATCTCCATCAAGTACATGATGCCCTCGTGCGTGCCCGCGCTGCCCGATGAGCAAGCAGGCGCTGTGATTACCGCCGCTGACATGCAAGCGTTTTTTGCCGAGCATCCGGGCGATGTTTTTGGTCTGGGCGAAATGATGAACTTGCCGGGCGTCTTTATGGCCGACCCCGAGACCCTGTCT
>URFE01000003.1:0-42580 GCA_900546965.1 uncultured Collinsella sp. | reverse complement strand
GAGATCCTGAGATGTCTCGTGGGCTCGGAGATGTGTATAAGAGACAGGTATTGATTCCCGTCCCGGCGCAACCAGCCCTATAGTCCGTATTTCACGACGACTCGGTTGATGCGGCGACACCAGGGCTTGTACAGGGCGGCCAAAAACACGCAGGTCGCTAGTCCGTGCGTGATATCGAACGGTACGGCGGTGGCAAGACGCGCCACGGCGCCCGCCCACGTAAGCGGTTGTACAAAACCGATAATGTCGTACGCGTTGATCACCACGCCGTACAGCAGACCCGAGGCAAAGCCGTACGCCATCAGCGCCGGCATGCGCACGGTTCCATCCGCACGGTCAAACGCACTGGCATGCGCCAGCGCACCGCCGACGTAGCCCACCAGACCCCAGGCATACATCTGCCATGGCGTCCACATGCCCTGTCCAAAAAAGAAATTGCTGGTCAGCGCCGCCAGCGCGCCGGCCATAAAGCCGTTACGCCGACCGAGCGTCGCCCCGGCGATAATGGCGATGGCACTCACGGGTTTAAAGTCGGGAATGGGGCCGAACAAGATGCGGCCCGCCGCGGCCAGCGCCGCCAACACCAGCGTGGGCATAATCTGGCGCAGGCCCGGTCGCGACGCCTCGTAGCCCGCAAAGAACAGCGCGAGCACGAGCGCCACCACAACCAGCATGGCAAGCGCTGCCTGTTCAATGCCCGCCAGCAATGCTGCGGCCATTACCGCCGGAACCGCCAACAACAGCGGAATCTCCAGTTTTGCAAGCAGGCGCAAGCCGCGATAATCCGCCATTCCATCACGCCCTATAAAACACGTTGTCGGCAAAGAAATCCGCCGGCGGCTCCATGCAGGCAATTTCGCCGTCGAACATCATGGCAATGTCGTCGGCAACCTGCTCGGTGAAGTCCAGGTCGTGCGTGGCCATGATGACGGCACCGCCGGCATTCGCATGGTCACGCAGGGCGTGAGCGATGATGCGGCGGCTGGCCAGGTCCAAACCCTTGGTGGGCTCATCGAGCAATAGCAGCTCGGGGCCAATCAGCAGCAGCTTTGCCAACGCAAGCAGCTGGCGCTGACCGCCCGAAAGATCGTACGGATGGCGCGCATCCAGGCCGTCCAATCCCAGCTGCGCTGCACGCTCCCGCGCCACAGCCTCGTCATATCCGCAGGTCGAAGCCCATTCCATCAGCTCGTCGTGCACCGTCTCGGCGACCAGCAGGGCCTTGGGGTTCTGCGGCAGCAGCGCCGCCGAAGCCGCCCCGCGCACCATGCGGCCGCGCTGCAGCTTGGCGGTCTTCGCCAGCACCGAGAGCATCGTCGACTTACCGCATCCGTTACCGCCCACAACCGCATGCACCGCGCCAGCCGAAAACGACGCATCGAGCCCGCGCAGCACCCAACCGCCCGCGCGATCGTAGCGAAACCAGCCTTCCGACAGGGTGGTAGCCGACCCGCCGTGCATTTTTTGGAGTATTCTGCTTCCATCCGTGCGCGGAAAGGCTTCCGAGCCGTTCTCGAGCGACGTTTGCGCCACAAAGTTTGACGATTTGTCCAATTCCGAACTTTTTTTCGCGCTCGATATGTCCCCGGGCAGCTCCAGAGAGCCCAAATTGTCCTCACGCCTGCTGAATACTCCGTTTTTTGCACATCGGATGGCACCCCACCCCAACATGTCATCGGAAAACAGCGATTCTCGGCGTCCCAAAGAAGCCATATCCGCCACCTCGCGCACGCGACCGTCCTCAATCCGGTACGCACACGTCGCGTATTCGAGCATTGGGCGCGGCTGATGCGTCGCCACAACAACCGTGCAGCCCAGCTCGCGATTCACACGAAACAGCGCGTGCAGAAAATTCTTCTCAGCAACGGGATCGAGCTGAGACGTGGGCTCGTCGAGTAGCAGCACACGCGGACGCAGCGCCAGGACGGCGGCAAGCGACAGCAGCTGCTTGCGGCCACCCGAAAGCGTATCGGCATCACGATGAAGCCAGTCCTCCAGACCAAAGAAATAGCTGGTCTCGGCAACACGGCGGCGCATCTCGTCGCGCGACACACCCAGATTCTCTAGGCCAAACGCCATCTCGTGCCACACGGTGTCGCACACAATCTGGTTCTCGGGATCCTGAAACACATAACCCACGCGCTCCGCCGATGCCCGCACGTCCATGTCGGCAACGTTCTCGCCCAGCACGCGCGTATCGCCAGTGCGCTCGCCCGCCGGAGCGATCTCGGGCTTGAGCAGCGACAGCAGCGTCGACTTACCCGATCCGGTACCGCCAACAAGCAGCGCAAATGCACCTTGGGGAACAGACCAGTCGAGCCCCTCGAGCACCGCAGCATCAGCATCGGGGTAGGCAAAGCTCAGGCTCCGCACCTCAATCGCCGGCGCGGCCGAGCCATATGCCTCACCCGCCGCCGAGCTCCTATCCAACCGAGCCATCAGCCAAACCTCTTCTCATCAATCGCGTGCAACGCGCAAGGCAGCACCATCCAGGCAACGTACACGACATAGCCCGGCCACGGCGCCGGCACCGAGAGCTGCGGATAAAACGAATACTGCGTCATCGCGGTCGCCGCCACGGCCACCGCGGCAGCACCAAACAGCGCGAGCCCGACCAGCGCGGCAACGTCGCTGCGCCCCAGCCGATACCGCGCATACGTCGTACGACGCGTCGCGGCACCCCACCCGCGCGAGCGCATCGCGTCCGCACGCTCCAGCGAATCTTCCATGCCCCAGCCCATCAACACACTCGATGCCCGCAGGCGCGAGCGCACGGGGCCGGCCGGCGCGCGGCCCGGCACATCAATCGCATCCTGCACCGCCAGCACCGTACGACCGCGGCGCAAAAACTGCGGAATAAGCCTCATGCACATCGAGATCATGAGCGCAATCACCGGTGCGGCATTGCCCAGCAGCGCGAGTACCTTGTCGTATTCGAGCATCGACGCCGCGGCCTCAAACCACAGCACGCTCGCCACAAACAGCCCGCCCATGCACAGGCCGTATACCATGCTTTCCAGATACACCGCGCGCATACCAATACGGAACAACTCCGTCGAGCCCGAGGCGCTAAACAGCGGATTGACCAGCGCGATAATCAAAATCACCGGCAGCTGCCAGCGAAATGCGCCCAGCGTGCGGGCAGCCCCACGCGTCGCAAATCCATACGCCAGCCCGCCCACAAGCGACAGCGCAATCAGCACCGGCTGCATCGAGAACATGGTGAGCCCCAGCGTCAGCACTATATAGAGTGCCGGCACAGCCGGATGCGACATCGAGAACGCCGCGACGGGCTCGCCGACAAACTCCTCCTGTATGTTGTCCACGGGCACCCCCGTCCCCTCGCTCAAACGACAGCTCCGCAGCACCGCCAACGCCGCGCGCAAGCAGTGCAAACACCACGCCGGCGGCGCAAGCCTCAACCGCCGCAAACCAATCGCTACGCGCTCATCATATGCCTGCGGTATCATATTGCGCCGTGTATCGTTTCCAAACACACGTCTCTATAACGTAACAGGAGATCACATGGACGCAACCGCAATTATCCTCGCCGCCGGCGAGGGCACCCGCATGAAGTCGAACCACTGCAAGGTTTCGCACAAGATTCTAGGCAAGCCCATGGTTCAGTGGATCGTCGACGCCACCATCAAGGCCGGCTGCAGCCGCGTCGTGGTCGTCATCGGCAGCCACGCCGACGAGATGCGCGCCCTCATCGATGGCGCCTACGCCAACAGCGCCACCAAAGTCGAGTGCGTCGAGCAGACCGAGCGCCTGGGCACCGGCCATGCCGTCAAGGTCGCGCTCGAGGCCTGCGGCATCGCGCAAGGCCCCGTCGTCGTGCTCAACGGCGACCTGCCGCTCATCACCGCCGACACCGTCGCCAAGTTCGCGCAGACCGTCGCCACCGGCGAGCTCGCCTGCACCGTCATGACCATGACCCCGCCCGATCCTTTTGGCTACGGCCGCATCAAGCTGGGCGCCGATGGTCAGATCGAGCGCATCATCGAGCAGAAGGACTGCACGCCCGAGCAGGCCGCCACGCTGCTGGAGTGCAACGCCGGCTGCTACGCCTTCGACGGCGCGCAGCTTGCCGCCCACATTAACGAGATCGGCAACGACAACGCGCAGTCCGAGTACTACCTGCCCGACATGCTCGAAATCCTCAAGGGTCACGGCCAGGCAGTCTCCATCTTCCACTGCGACGACTACCGCGACGGCCTGGGCGTCAACAGCCGCATCCAGCTCGCGCAGCTCACCGCCATCGCGCGCGACCGCATCAACGAGCACTGGATGGCAGAAGGCGTCACGTTCATCGACCCCACGCAGGCCTGGATCGGTCCCGACGCCACCATCGGCCGCGACACCGTCGTGTGGCCGCAGACGCATCTGATCGGTCACGTCACCGTGGGCGAGGAGTGCCAGCTCGGCCCCAACAGCCGCCTCACCGACACCACCGTCGGCAGCGGCTGCACCATCGATGAGACCATCGCCATCGAGGCCGTCATCGAGAACGGCGTCGACTGCGGCCCGCGCGCCTACCTGCGCCCGGGCACCCACATGCTCGACGGCTCCAAGGCCGGTACGCACGTGGAAATCAAGAAGTCCACGATCGGCGAGGGTTCCAAGGTGCCCCACCTGTCCTACATCGGCGACACCACCATGGGCTCCGGCGTCAACGTAGGCGCGGGCTCTATCACCTGCAACTACGACGGCGTCCACAAGCACAAGACCGTCATCGGCAAGGATGCCTTCATCGGTTCTGACACCATGATGGTCGCGCCCGCCCAGATTGGCGACGGTGCGCTCGTGGCCGCCGGCTCCGTCATCACCGAGCCGGTCCCGGCCGACGCACTCGGTCTGGGCCGCGCCCGTCAGGTAAATATTGAGGGCTGGGCCGCCGATTATCGCCGTCGTCTGCACGAGGACGACGAGGCATAACGTTTCACCAAGCACAAAAGGAGCTGTTCCATGGGGACGGCTCCTTTTTCTATCGTGACCTGCGCGACCGGATGAGTGGTCGGTTCGTGTCCGTTGACGGTAAAGACGTTATCAAGACCCGATTAACCCCGCCGCACGGTTACAATGCAAAAAGGCATCTATATGGCATTCGATGTATAAAGGAGAAGGGTAATGCCGATTAATGATCCCGAGAAGTCGGAGAATATGCGCAAGTCCATCCGCGTGTATTCCGGTTCCTCCAACCGTCCCCTCGCTCAGAAGATCGCTGAGTACCTTGGGGTCGAGCTTTCGGGCCTTACGCTAAAGCAGTTCGCCAACGGTGAGATTTACGCCCGCTACGACGAGACCGTCCGCGGCGCCGACGTCTTCCTGATTCAGTCCGTGGCCGGCGGCAACGTCAACGACATGCTCATGGAGCTGCTCATCGCCACCGACGCTGCCAAGCGCGCATCCGCCCGCTCCATCACCGCCGTCATCACCCACTACGGCTATGCCCGCCAGGACCGCAAGGCCGGCCCGCGCGAGCCCATCACCGCCCGCCTCGTCGCCAACCTGCTCGAGCGCGCCGGCGTCGACCGCATCATCACCCTCGACCTGCACCAGGGTCAGATCCAGGGCTTCTTTGATATCCCGGTCAACCACCTGTCCGCACTGCCGCTGTTTGGCCAGTACTACAACGCCATGAACTTCGACACCGACAACCTGGTTGTCGTCTCCCCCGACGTGGGCCGCGCCAAGGCCGCCAAGAAGCTGTCCGACATGCTCGGCTGCGACCTGGCCATCGCCCACAAGGGCCGTCCGCGCCACAACGCCGCCGAGGTCATGGGCATCATCGGTGACATCAAGGGCAAGACCTGCATCATCAACGACGACATGATCGACACCGCTGGCACCCTGTGCGCCAACGTCAAGGAGCTCAAGGCTATGGGCGCTGGCGACATCTACGTCTGCGCCACCCACGGCATCTTCTCCGGTCCGGCCATCGAGCGTCTGAACGACGCCCCGATCGTCGAGTGCCTCGTCACCGACGCCATTCCCGTCGAGGTCGGCGGCAAGATCAAGACCATCTCGGTCGCCGAGGAGTTCGCTCAGGCCATCTCCGCCGTTTACCACGAGGAGCCCGTCTCCACGCTCGTCGGCGGCGACTTCGCGCTGTAGTCCAACGCGCATCGCATCATCTTTGATGCTTTTAAAGGGTCGGAAGCTCGCTTCCGGCCCTTTTTCTATCCCTCGCCAACCTTCCCTGGACAATTGGTTCAGATACGTATTTTTTAAAGCCCCAAAGGGCCGTTCGGAGCCTTCTGAGCTCCCCGGCGGATGCCATGCCGCCCAAAGCTCATCGTTTTCGAGTACAACCGCCGCATATTTACCCTCAAATCACCCTCGAAGGCCCTTAGAAACGCCTCGAATGCCCGTCGCCTTATACGTATCTGAACTAACTGTCCAGTAGCTATCGTCAACCTTCGCGGCAGAGCTCAATTTCCTGCAATCCCCTCAACCGATTCCATCGATTTCATAACACCCAGCCGTTCATGGCGCACAGCGCCCCGCTGAGCGAAAAGAACGGTATGGCGGTCGCATTCTGCCGCCAACTTAGTACGTTATAGCTATGACGACCGTGATTTCACATTTCTCCGCCCTCCGCGCAATTCGTCGCGCACGACGGGCGTACTCTGCCCTACCCTGGGACTCCGTTGATAGTGAACAGCAAGCACAGGCCTTGGCTAGCTGCATTCCCAATAATGACGCGATAGACTTTGGCGCACTTTCGATACTCGACGCCTGGAATGAAGATGATTCCGAACTACTCGATCTTCTCGTTTCAAACGAAGACAACAGACGCCCCGACAAGCGACTTCTTCAGCATATTCTCTCCGCTCCGCTTCCTGAAGGTGCAATTATGCACGTCGAGGCCGACATCTACGCAACGTCTCCTGCCATGACAGCCATGCTTTGTTCTAAAAATGAATCGGTCGCCAAAACCTTGATGCTCCTTATGGAGCTGCTCGGAACCTACTCCCTTCCGCCCGAGGCAACCTACCCCATCGCCTATGACGACATCTGGCCCAAGGGCGATAGCTGCGCAGCGACGGGCGATCTTGATTGCCTGGGCGGCCAGTCGGCAGCCAAACAGCAGAACGAAACCCGCTACGAACAGGCGCACTACAAATGCGAGCCCGCCACGACCATCGAAGATCTCGAGGCGGTCGCGCGCTTCGCCAAAAGTAGCTCATACACCTCGTTTCGCACGGCAGTCAAGCTTGCCCGACCCGGATCTGCATCCCCAGCCGAATCCCTAATGTTAGCCGTTCATGGAGCGCCCATGCGCTTTGGCGGATTCGGATGTTGCAGCCTGCCCATGGGAGGCCTGCTACTCAACTATCGAATCGACTTCGACACTCTTGCGGTTAACATGTCCTCCGGCATCCCTTACGCCATCTGCGACCTATATTGCCCGGCCGCCGGAGTCGACAACGAATACAACGGAATTGGGCATGAGCTTCAAAACGCTCGCATCCACGATGGCAATCGAAATAATGGCCTCAAGGCAATGGGCATCCACGTCCTGGTTATCAATCGCGACCAAATGAAAGACCTTGTTGCACTCGAAGCCTTCGCCCAAACGATGCATCGACTCGCGGGAGTCCGATTCCGATACCGTATCAAGGGCTATCGCAAGCGTCAGGCCGCTTGGCTCAACGCTCTGCGGGCCGGAATCGGCCTTGCGCCGGTCTAAACGGAGAATCACCCGCACGCCGCCGAACAGGACTGGACAGTTAGTTCAAATACGTATAAATGGACACATTGAATTAGGCTGTTTTGCAGTTATCTCTATACCATTCGCCCGATTTGAAGGCAGGGTAGACTTCAAAACAGCGTCATATGGACTAACTAAAGCTCCAAAACAACGTATCGGCATTGAATCGAGCAATTCGAGTTCTCAGAACTTATACGTATCCGAACTAACTGTCCACCTCGATTTCGACGGCCGTCCAAACGCCCTCAAATAACCTCAATTGCCCTCCATTTGACAGCGGCAACAGGGTCGCTCACCATAGCAGGCAACAAATCAACGAAAGGATGAACATGGCAGCTGCACAGCCGCTTAAGATTCGCATGGTTGCCGGACTTGGCAACCCTGGCGAGGAATATGCCGAGACCCGTCACAACGCTGGTTTCAAAGCAATCGACGAGCTGGCCCGTCAGGCCGGCGTCACGTACTGGAAAAACCAGGCCGGCGCCGAGGTCGCGCTCATCAACATCAACGATCCCGAGGAAGAGGGCGGTAAGCGCCAGATTGTACTGGTCAAGCCGCAGTCGTATATGAATACCTCGGGTGGCCCCATCTCCAAGCTCTGCCGCGAGTACAAGATCAAGGCCGAGGAGCTGCTCGTAATCCACGACGAGCTCGACATTCCCGCCGGCGACGTACGTGTTAAGGTGGGCGGTGGCCACGCCGGTCACAACGGCCTGCGCTCCATCATCGACAAGATGGGCAGCCGCGACTTCAGCCGCATCCGCACCGGCATCGGCAACCCTCCCGGCAAGATGGCCGTCGCCGACTACGTTCTTAAGCAGCTGCGCGCCCGCGAGGCCGAGGATTTCCAGGACACCTGCGCCCGCGCGGCCGACGCCGCCGGCCTGGCGATCGTGCACGGCGTGGTCTATGCCCGCGACCATGTCAACGGCGCCGCCTCCGCCAACGGCAAGCACTAAAACCTATCATTTAGGAACAGGTTTATTTCGGCAGGTTTTACCTGCGGAAACGCCCCAGTTGTGGCATCGCAATCAACCGCGCGCCGACATACATGCATAGCACCCCAAATGGGGCCGGCCTCATCACAACCCGAGGCCGGCCCCCTTTGCCGTTTTACCTGATAAAACCGACCAAAATAAACCTCTCCCCCTTTGGTAGGCCAAAGTGGATAAACCCTGCTCCCAACCGCCGAAGACACACGTAAGTGACATGTCCATGAGGGTATAATTTGCACCGTATGTCTGCACAACGCCTGTGCGCGTACGGTTTTATTCGGGCTACCGTCCATTTCCGTGGAGGCACGGTTCGGCAGCCCTAACAAGAGAGGGGTTCTATGTATAAGATCCTGGAGAAGACGCAGTTCTCGGAGAAGGTGTTCAAGTTCCGCATCGAGGCGCCCGCAATCGCCAAGCATGCGCACGCTGGACAGTTCCTCATGGTTCGCGCCAATGAGACGGGCGAGCGTGTCCCGTTTACCCTGGCCGGCTGGAACGGTGACGAGGGCTGGGTCGAGTTCATCTTCATGGTGATCGGCAAGACCACCGAGATGCTGTCCACCTACGAGGCCGGCGAGTCGCTGCGCGACGTCGTGGGCCCGCTGGGCGTTCCCACCGAGATGGCCGAGGGCCCCTGCGCCGTCATTGGCGGCGGCGTCGGCCTGGCAATTGCCTTCCCAGTCGCCAAGCACCTGGTCGAGACCGGTCACGAGGTTCACGCCATCATGGGCGCCCGCACCAAGGACCTCCTGCTCATGGAGGACCAGTTCCGCGAGCTCCTCGACGAGGACCACATCCACATCACTACCGACGACGGTTCCTACGGCGAGCAGGGCGTTGTAACCGCTCCGCTGGAGCGCCTGCTGCAGGACAAGGCCGTGAGCCAGGTCTTCTGCGTCGGCCCCGTTCCGATGATGAAGTTCTCGACCCTCACCGCCCAGAAGTACGACACCCCCATCACCGCGTCGCTCAACCCCATCATGGTTGACGGCACCGGCATGTGCGGCTGCTGCCGCGTCGAGGTGGGCGGCGTGACCAAGTTCGCTTGCGTCGACGGCCCCGACTTCGATGCCACCCTGGTCGACTGGGATGACCTTCGTGCCCGCCAGGCCGCTTACCGTTCCGAAGAGGGCGAGTCCCTCAAGGCCTATGAGGAAAAGAGCTGCGCATGCCACTAGTTAACGGTCGTTTCGTTGCCGATATGAAGTCGCCCCGCACCCCCGATAACGAGGAGCCGGCTGCCGAGCGCGCCTGCGACTTCCGCCCCGTCGACAAGGGCTTCACCGAGGAGATGGCGCTGGCCGAGGCCGAGCGCTGCCTCAACTGCAAGAAGCCGTTCTGTGTTGAGGGCTGCCCCGTCAACATCAACATCCCCCGCTTTATCGAGCAGATCCGCGCGAAGGACTTCGGCGGCGCCCTCGATACCATCCGCGAGGACTCCATGCTTCCCGCCATCTGCGGCCGCGTCTGCCCGCAGGAGAACCAGTGCGAGGGCAAGTGCATCCGTGGTAAGAAGTCCGAACCCGTGGCCATCGGCCAGCTCGAGCGCTTCCTGGGTGATCGCCCCGAGCTCGCCTCCACGCCCAAGATGGCCCCCAAGAACGGCAAGAAGGTCGCCGTCGTCGGCTCCGGCCCGTCCGGCATCACCTGCGCCGGCGAGCTCGCCCGCAACGGCTTTGACGTTACCGTCTTCGAGGCCTTCTTCACCGGCGGCGGCGTGCTGGTCTACGGCATCCCCGAGTTCCGTCTGCCCAAGGCAGTCGTCAAGCGCGAGATCGACGGCCTGGAGGACATGGGCGTCAAATTTGAGTACAACTCCGTCGTGGGCAACATGGCCACGGCCGAGGAGCTGTTCGAGCAGGGCTTCGACGCCATCTACGTGGCGACCGGCGCTGGCCTGCCCAAGTTCCTCAACGTCCCCGGCGAGAACCTGCCCAACGTCTTCTTCGCGAACGAGTACCTCACCCGCGTGAACCTGATGAAGGCCAACAAGTTCCCCGAGTACGACACCCCCACCAAGCACGGCAAGAACGTCGTTGTCTTTGGTGGCGGCAACGTGGCTATGGACGCCGTCCGTACCGCCAAGCGCCTGGGCGCTGAGCACGCCATCATCGCCTACCGTCGTACCGAGGACGAGATGCCCTGCCGTCGTGCCGAACTGCACCACGCCAAGGCCGAGGGCGTCGAGGTTCTGCCGCTCGTTTCCCCGCTCGAGTTTGTCGCTGGCGAGGACGGCTCCGTGTGCGCCGTCAAGGTCCAGAAGATGGAGCTCGGCGAGCCCGATGAGTCCGGCCGTCGTCGCCCGGTGCCCATCGAGGGCGCCATCGAGGAGATTCCCTGCGACGTCGCAATCTCGGCTATCGGTACCAACGCCAACCCCTTCGCAAAGAAGATCGGCGGCAAGATGGAGCTCAACAAGTGGGGCTACATCGTCGCCGACGAGGAGACCGGCCAGACCACCGATCCCCGCATCTGGGCCGGCGGCGACATCGTCACCGGTGCCGCTACGGTCATTCTGGCGATGGGCGCCGGCAAGAAGGCCGCCGCTTCCATCACCAAGAGCCTGCTGGGCGAGTAATCACCTACAGCGTTAGCCATCAAACGGCAAAGTCCCCGTCGAGCACACGCCCGGCGGGGACTTTTTCTATGCCGATCGCCCTACCACCGCAAAGGTGCCTGTCCCCCTTGCGGTGGTTTTGGTCGGCTAGCCTTCGAGCTGCGCCACCTTGTAGCGGTAGGCAGCGGCGATAACGTCTTTACAACCCTCGCGGCCCAGCTTGGCGCGGTTGACGACGATGTCCTTGCCGCTCGTCATCTTCCACTTACCGGCACTGTAGCGCTTATAGAACGCCTCACGCGCCTTCTGCTGCTGTTTGACCAGCTTGGCGCCCTTCTTTTTGTTAAGGCCACGCTTCTTGCGCACGATCTCGACGCGGTCCTCAAAGGGTGCGGTCACCAACACGGCAATGTGGTTGGGGTTGTTACGCAGCAGGTAATCGGACAGACGGCCTT
Organism: uncultured Collinsella sp.; assembly: GCA_900546965.1. Lineage (GTDB taxonomy): Bacteria > Actinomycetota > Coriobacteriia > Coriobacteriales > Coriobacteriaceae > Collinsella. The sequence continues at coordinate 30,856 of URFE01000003.1, read as the reverse complement.
CGATAATGCAGCTCTCAGTCTCGCCCAGATCCAAAATCACCTGGCTCATCTTTTGGAACAACTTGTCCGAGTACGAGCGCGCGTCGTAGCGGTCGGGCAGGAACGCCATGTTTTCCACGGCCAGACGTTCGTCATAGGCGGCCATCTTATCGAGCGACTCGCCCGCGCGCAGCGACGCACGTACCAGCAGCTCGTTATCGTACAGCGGAATCCCCAACTCGTCGGCAAGCATGCGGCCAATCTCGTGGCCCTCGGCGCCAAAGTCGCGCGCGATGGTAATGACCACAGGATTCTTCTTATTCTCCAGATCGCTCATCGCGATTCCTTTCTCTATGTGACAAAGGGGCTGTCCCTTTGCCACATTCTACGCTGCCACCATTCGCCTCTGATATGCGCGAACCAGCAGTGAGATACCAAAGTTGAGCACAAAGTACATCGCAAACACCAGGCCGTAGAGCATAAGCACCTGCGACAGGTCGATCGCATGGGCCATCACGACGTTTGCCGTGTACATGAGCTCGGCAACGTTAATGCCCGAAAGATACGAGCTGTCCTTAATGACGGTCGTGCACTGGCTAAACAGCGCCGGAATGATCGTCTTAAACGTCTGCGGCAGAATGATGTAGCGCATGGTGGCAAAGAAGCCAAAGCCCTGGCTCTGCGCCGCCTCAAACTGGCCGCGCGGAATCGAGTTGAGGCCGCCGCGCACAATCTCGGCCATAACAGCGCTGGTAAACAGCGTAAAGGCGATGGTCGAAATCACAATGTCCAAACCCTGCACCGTAAAGTAGATAAACAGGATCCACAGCAGGTTCGGCGTGCAACGGAACAGCTCGATATAGGCACTCACCAAAATACGGAACGGGCGGGGCGCATAGCTTTTAACAAGCGCCAGCACCGTGCCAAAGATGAGCGAGAAAAAAATCGACAGCGCCGAGATCTCGATTGTCTTAACAAAGCCGCCCCAAATGTAGAGCAGGTTGGTCGCGTTGAAGATTTCCATGCGCTAGGCCTCCTCTACGTTGTCGAGCCCCAGCTCGGCCAGGCTCGCGCCGCGCGGACGCTCCTTGGAGCGGCGCTCGAGCCACTGCACCAGCATGGCGAGCGGAAAGCAGATGATGAAGTACATAAGGCAGCAGACGATGTATCCCTGCAGGTAACCGTACAGACTCACAAAGTTGTCGGAACGGTACATAAGGTCGCCGCCGGCCACAAGCGCGAGCACCGACGTGTTCTTGACCAAGTTGAGCGCCTGGTTACACAGCGGCGGCAGAATGATCTTGAACGTCTGGGGCAGCACGATGTACCAGTAGGCCTGCGCACGAGTGAAGCCCTGGCTCTGGGCCGCCTCCATCTGACCGCGCGGAACCGCCTCGATACCGGTGCGGATGACCTCCGAAATGTAGGCCGCGTGATACAGACCCACACCCAAGAAGCCCAGCACGAACGGCGCGATGCGCACCGGCTGGTCGGCACCGGTTATGGCCTGCAAAAACTGTGGACCGGCCATGTACATAAAGAGCACCTGCACGGGCAACGGGGTGTTCTGGTAAAACTCCACGTACACGCGGCTTATGGCGCGCAGCACGCGCGAACGAGTGGTGGAGAACACGCCCAGCAGCGTGCCCAGCACCAGCGACAGCAGCAGACCGGCAACGACCACCTGCAGCGTCACGCCAAAGCCCTCCCAGAAGGGCCCCATGTTTTGAAATGTCGTCGACCAACGGTCGGCGTCAAATAATCCTTCGAGCATTTGATTCCTTCCTTGGACGATGCGCCTATACAAGACCCCAGGTCTTGACCTCTTGGTCGAGCCAGCCGTCGGCCAGGCGATCGCAAATCACCTGATCGACCACGGCCGAAAGGTCGCAGCCCTTCTTGGTTGCCACGCCGTAGCCCTGCTCGCCAAACTTGACCTCGGGCTGCAGCAGCTCAACGGTCTCGTTCATGTAACCGGCCAGCGTGGAGCGGTCCATGGCAAAGACGTCGATATTGCCGGCGTCGAGCGAACTCTTGATGATGGGGTAGCCGCTAAATGCCCTAAACTCGGGCTTACAGCTAAAGCCGTTGTCCTTGATCATCTGCTCAATCAAGCCCTGCGTGGTGGCACCCTGGCTCACGCCAATGACCTTGCCGTCCAGGTCCTCAATCGAGGTAAAGCCCGAACGCTTCTTGACCATGAGTCCCACGTAGTCGGTACGGTACGGCGTCGAGAAATCCCAGCTCTTCTTGCGCTCGTCGGTGATGGTGTAGGTCGCCGCGACCACGTCGAGCTGGCCGTTATCGATCAGCGGGCCGCGCGTCTTGGGCGTTACGTCGGTAAACTCGACAAGCTCCTGGGCACGGGCATCCTTGTAGCTCACGCCAAAGACGGCAGCGGCGATCTGGTAGCACAAATCGACTTCCATGCCCTCAAAGCGACCCTTGGCGGTGTCGTAATAGCCGTAGCCGGGAACGTCCTTCTTAACGCCGGCATTCAGATGGCCACGCGACTTAATGGCCGCAAGCTTGGACCCCTTGTCGGAGCCCTCGCTGCTGGTGGAGTTGCCGCAACCGGTAAGCGCGGTCCCCGTCAGCGCAAGCATGCCGGCACCCGCCAGCTGCAAAAAGTGACGGCGCGACACGGCCACCCTCGTCATATCCGTCATGTCCATCACCGCGCCTAGTGCAGAATCTTGGACAGGAACTCGCGGCAGCGCGGGTTCTCGGGGTTATCGAAGAAGTGCTCGGGCGTGCCCTCCTCCAGAATGCGGCCGTCCTCCATAAAGATGACGCGGTCGGCCACCTGGCGCGCAAAACCCATCTCGTGCGTCACGCAGATCATGGTGATGTCCTCCTGCGCGAGCTCAATCATAACGTCCAGGACCTCCTGGACCATTTCGGGGTCGAGCGCCGAGGTCGGCTCGTCAAACAGGATGATGGGCTGCTTGGTGCACAGGGCGCGGGCGATGGCGATGCGCTGCTGTTGGCCACCCGAGAGGTTCTGCGGATACTCACCGGCCTTATGCGCCATGCCGACACGCTTGAGCGCGGCGATGGCGATCTCGGTCGCCTCCTCCTTACTCTTCTTTTGCAGCTTGATGGGCGCAAGCGTCAGGTTGCCGAGCACCGTCATGTTGGGATACAGGTTGAACTGCTGAAACACCATGGAGCTGTACTTGCGAGCCATCTCCAGGTGGTTCTTTTTGGTGAGCGGCGTACCGTCGATGATGACCTCGCCCGATGTGGGCTCCTCAAGATAATCGACACAGCGGATGAGCGTCGACTTACCCGAGCCGGAAGGCCCGATCATTACGAGCTTCTCGCCGCGCTTGACGGTGAGATTGATATCTTTGAGCACATGCAGGTCGCCAAAGTACTTGTTGAGATGCTTAATCTCGATCATGTCTGCCATGAATGTCCCTTCCCTGCGTTTACACGAGTTGAACTATTGTACGGAAAGAACCACGTTTCCGCAGCCCACACTACATTCCCGTAAAGAACCCGCAACCTTCCACCCACTCATTGGGGACAGCCCAGCAAAAGGGGCGCGACCGCAATGGTCACGCCCCCTCAACATCAACTATGTACCGCTCGGCCCCTACGCAAGCTTTGCGCCGACGATCTTTGCCGCGGCCGGCTTGTCGAAGTTGCCACCGGTGGCCTTGCCGAGCGCGCCCATGACCTGGCCCATCTGCTTCTTAGAGGTCGCGCCCAGCTCGGCGATAACCTGCTCGATCAGGGCCTCGAGCTCCTCGCCCGAAACCTGCGCGGGCAGCAGGCTCTCCAGAATCTTGACCTGCTCGGTCAGGTTGTCGGTACGCTCCTGGTCGGTGCCGGCCTTGATGGACATCTCCAGCGTCTCGCTCGTCTGCTTAATCAGACGCTTGATCATGCTGTTGACGTCTTCCTCGGTCACATCGCGGCGCTCGTTGACCTCGATATTCTTCACCTCGGCCTTGACCTGGCGAATGATGGACAGGCGAACCTTGTCCTTAGCCTTCATGGCGGCGATCATTTCCTTCTGCAGCTCTTCGTTGGTCATCTGCAAAATCCTCCTCAATAGCGTGGACGGCACTCAAGCGGGCACCGCCCCATGATTACTCTGTCGTCGACGCGTCGCCGGTCGAACTCTTGGTGACGCCCTTCAGACTCACGTTATAGGGCACGTCCTTGGGCATGGGGTTAACGGTAATGTCGGCGTCCTTCTTGTACTGCTCCAGCCACTCGCTGTATGCAGTGCTGGCCGCCTGCGTCTTCACCACGTTAGAGACATACTTCTTGATGTCCTTGGGCACCTGTTTAATGTCATCGACCTGATTATCGACATGGAAGTAGTCGGTGCACTTGATGATGTGGTAACCATAGGTCGACTCGACAACGTCGCTCACATCGCCCTTGTTGAGCCCCTCGAGCGCCGCCTGGTAGCTGTCGACGAAGGTGGTGAGCTTGTCCCAGCCCACATCGCCCTTCTTATCCTTAGAGCCGGTATCGTCGGAGTACTGCTTTACGGCGTCCTCAAAGCTCAGCTCGCCGGAGTTGATCTTGTCCAGGCACTCCTGCGCCTTGGCCTTGGCGGCGGCCTTATCCTCGTCGGATGCGTCGGAATCAACCTTGATCAGAATATTCGACGAGCGGCGGGCGTCATTGTAGTTGGACAGGTTCTCGTTGATATAGTCGACAATCTCACTGTCCTTGGGCTTGCTTGTGGGCGCTACCGCATCTTTGAGTTTCTGCTGCGCCAGGCTCTCCTTGAGCGAATCCTTGTAGGTGTCCTCGGTGTAGCCATAGGTCTTAAGCGTCTTCTTAAAGGCCTTGGCGCCGCCGGCACTCTTGCAGGCGTCCTTCCAGGCCTTCTCGACCTCCTCGTCCGAGACGGTCACGCCGTTTTCCTTCTGCGCTTGCTGAAGCAGAATCTGCTGCGTGTAGGAGTCGATGAGCTGCTTGCGATACTTCTTGGGTGTGAGGTCGTTGTCGACCAGGTACTGCGCCCAGTCTTTGTCCTTGGTGTAGCCGTAGGACGTACGCATGCTCATGATCTGCTTGGTCACGGTGTCCTCGGTGAGGTTGGTGCCATTGATGGTAGCAGCCACGCCGCCAGTAAGCTTATAGCCCGAGCTGGCGCTTTCGGTCTGCGACATCAGGCCGGAGCACGCCATGGCCGAGACGGAAAGCAGCATCGCCAGCACGCCGATGACCACCAGGATGATCTTGACGGTCTTGGACACATAGGTCTTGCGCTGCTTCTTACGAGAGCTGGAGGTGGCGCGAGCCTGTTGCTCGGGCGTCGGCGCGGCCTCGGGGTTCTTTTTCTTATTTGCCATGTTTGGCCTTTCGCATCACGAATCGAACAAACGCCATTGTGTCACAACGCAGCCCCCGCGGCACACCTGGTGCATGGGGGACAGGTTAATCTGCACCATTTTGGTGCAAAGGGGACATACCCGGCAGCCGGCAGTTAGGGACGTTCCTTTTCTGCCGGCAGTTAGGGACAGCCCCCAAGTGCCGACTCAGCCCCACCTTAGAAGTGGCGGCGGATGGCGTCGACCACGCCCTGGGGTGTGGTCTGGCCGAGCACGTCGGCTGCGGTGTCGGCATCCATAAAGATATTCATGAGCGCTTGCAGGGCCTCGACCTGACCGCCCGGCTCGGCAATGCCCAGATTGATGATAATCTGCGCCGGCACGGGGGCGCCCATGCCCGCCATAGCGTTGAATGTCACGGGCACGGCAGGCTTTACCACCGCGATATAGGGCTTAGCCACAAATCCGGGATCAGTATGCGGGATGGCGATATTGGCCGCCGGCATGGCAAGGCCCGTGGGATAGGCGTCCTCGCGTGCGCGAACGGCGTCAAGCCAGCCATCGGCAATGTAGCCGCGCGGGGCGAGCTCGCTCTCGAGCTGCGCAAACACCTCGCCCGGCGTCGCACACCCCCAATCAAAAAACACCAGCTCAGGCGTAAACAGCGCTTCGTTATCCGTCATGCGCTCACCTCTCTCACCTAGTCACCTGCTAGTCATTGGGGACGTTCTTAAATGAGTAGTCATTCAAGAACGTCGCAGGCGACTACCAAAACAAAAGGTGGTCACGCGCGCCTTGGCGCCAATGACCACCCTGACTACTCGGCTAAATTGTACTGTGCGCCGCTAGCCGCGAGGCGCGTCAATTGCGACCTTGCCGCTCTCCAGCACGTGGACGCGGCCGTCGGCGAGCATTTGCACGACCTCGGGATACAGCACGTGCTCAATCGCGTGGATGTGCTCCTCGAGCGTGTCGACGTCCCAGCCCTCCTCAACAGCCAGCGCACGCTGGGCGATGATGGGGCCGTTGTCGTAGATCTCGTTGGCAAAGTGCACGGTCACGCCGGTCACCTTGACGCCGCGAGCAAACGCATCGTCAATCGCATGGGCACCGGTAAAGCTCGGCAGCAGCGCCGGGTGCAGGTTGACCACGCGGTTGGGAAACGCCGCCAGCAGAGGCGTGTGCACCATGCGCATGTAACCGGCCATGACCGCATATTCGCAGCCGCGCTCGAGCAGCTCATGCGCGATGATCTCGTCAGCCGCGATGGGATCGGCATAGACATCCTTGGACAGCGTGAGCGTCTGGATGCCCGCACGCTCGGCGCGCTGCAAGCCCTTGGCCGAAGGACGGCTCGACACCACAAGCTCAATCGAGGCGTTGAGCTTGCCGACGGCGATCAGGTCGATCAGCGCCTGCAGGTTGGTACCCGAACCGCTGATAAGCACGCCGATCTTAAGCGGCTCGGCCGTATCGGTGCCGGTCGGACGGGTGTAGGGCACAAAGCCCAGGCCCTCGGCAGCAGCCATCTGCTCGTTAGCGCTCATCGGAGTACACGACCTTACCGGAGCCCTCGACGCACTCGCCCACGCGGAACGGCTTCTCGCCTAGCGCGACCAGAGCCTCGGTCACCGCGGCCTCGTCCTCGGGGGCGACGATCAGGCACAGGCCGACGCCCATGTTGAAGGTCTTGCATGCCTCGTTGGGCGCGAGCTCGGCCTGGCGCGACACGTAGGTGATGACGGGCGGAACGTCCCAGCCCATCTCGGCACCGTTGCGGGCGACCACGGCGTCGACGTCGTCGGCAAGCGCGCGGTTGAGGTTCTCGGTGATACCGCCGCCGGTGATGTGGGCGATAGCGTGCACCGGAGCGCCGCCGCGAAGCAGCTCAAGAACCGGCTTGACGTAGATGCGCGTGGGGGCCAGCAGGGCGTCAGCCAGCGAAGCGCCACCGAGCTCCTCGAGCGGACGGCTCAGCTCCTCGGCCTTAGCGGCGGCCTCGGGCGTACCCGGCTTAATGCCGTCGACGCCGATGACCTTGCGCACGAGCGAGTAGCCGTTGGAGTGCACGCCGGTGGAAGGCAGGCCCAGGATCACATCGCCCGGGCGGACGTTTGCGGGGTCGAGCATCTTGGGACGGTCGACGACGCCCACGGTAAAGCCGGCAAGGTCGTAGTCGGCCGGAGCCATGACGCCCGGGTGCTCGGCCATCTCGCCGCCCACGAGCGCGCAGCCCGCGAGCTTGCAGCCGTCGGCCACGCCCTTGATGATCTTTGCCATGTGCTCGGCCTCGATGTGGCCGATGGCAACGTAGTCCAGGAAGAACAGCGGCTCGGCGCCCGAAGCCAAAATGTCGTTGACGCACATGGCGACCAGGTCCTGGCCCACCGTCTCGTGACGGTCCATGATCTGGGCGAGCACGAGCTTGGTGCCCACGCCGTCGGTACCGCTAATCAGAATCGGGTCTTCCATATCCTTAAGCGCGGCGGCCGAGAATAAGCCACCGAAGCCACCGATGCCGCCGATGACCTCGGGACGGTTGGTGTCCTTAACCATCTGCTTAATAGCGTCAACGGCGCGGCCGCCCTCGGCGGTATCGACGCCGGCGTCCTCGTACGTCACATGCTTGCTGTCGCTCATCTGAGCCTTCCTCTCCCACTACCGTCCGCCGCGCGGGCGCCAAACGGTGCTCATAGTTGCGTTCATTTCGGCGCGCGCCATAACAGCACGCGCCGCCATATCAACAAAACAGCAGGTAAAACCTACCAAAATAAACCTGTCCCTACATGGCAGGTTTTAGGCCTCGCCGTGCTCCTCTTCCCAACTGCGGTCGTCGTATTTCTCGACCACGGCGTCGTCATCAACATGCAGCGGCTTGTCCAGGTTGCGGGGCTTAAAGCCCTCCATGAACTTGTCGCGGCCAAAGCTCTCGGGAATCGCCACGGGGTAGCGGCCGGTAAAGCACGCATCGCAGTAACCGCCTTTGGGCATGACCTTAAGCAGGCCCTCGACCGAAAGGAAGGCCAGCGAATCGGCGCCGATATACTCGCAAATCTCGTCGACCGTCTTGTTGGCGCTGATAAGCTGCGACTGCACGTCGGTATCGATACCGTAGAAGCATGGCCAGATGACCTCGGGCGAGTTGATGCGGATATGAATCTCCTTGGCGCCAGCGTTGCGCAGCATCTTGACGAGCTGCACCATGGTGGTGCCGCGCACGATGGAGTCGTCGATGACGACCAGGCGCTTGCCCTCGATGTTGTCGCGCAGCGGGTTAAGCTTCATGCGCACGCCCATGGCGCGCAACTCCTGCGTAGGCTCGATAAACGTACGGCCCACGTAACGGTTCTTGATGAGGCCCTCGCCAAAGGGAATGCCGCTCTCGTGCGAATAGCCCTCCGCAGGCGGCAGGCCGGAGTCGGGCACGCCGATGACCAGGTCGGCCTCGACGGGCTCTTCGTGTGCCAGCTGACGACCCATGTCGTAACGGCAGGCATAGACGCTCTTGCCGTTCATGATGGAGTCGGGGCGGGCAAAGTAGACCTGCTCAAAGATGCAGTTTGCGGGCTCTTCGGCTGCAGGCACGCCCTGCTCGGATACCAGACCCTCGGCGCTGATGCGCAAAATCTCGCCGGGACGGACGTCACGGACGTACTCGGCGCCCACGATGTCGAGCGCGCACGTCTCGGAGGCAACGACCCAGCCGCCGGCGCGCGTGACATGGACGGCGGAGTCGACCGTCGAGGCACCGTCTTGCGAGGGCAGCTGCGAAACAGAAGCGGCATCGGCCTGGTCCAGACCTTCGTCCACCAGCTTGCCCAGCACGAGCGGGCGAATGCCGTGCGGATCGCGGAATGCGTAGAGCGCCTGCTCGTTGATGAGCGTCATGGCGTAGCCGCCGCGCACGAGCTCCATGGTCTTGCGAATGCCCTCGCGCAGATGACCCGTGCGCTGGGTAAAGTAGCCGATAAGCTTGGTCGCGACCTCGGAATCCGAATTGGAGAGGAACGGCACGCCCAGCTCGATCAGCTGGCGGCGCAGCTCGTCGGTGTTGACCAGAGTGCCGTTGTGAGCAAGCGCGATAATGACGCTGTTGATGGTGGAAAGATGCGGCTGCGAGGCTTCCCAGCTCTTGGCGCCGGCGGTGCCATAGCGCACGTGGCCCACGGCCAGCTGGCCGGAGAGCGTCGACAGGTCGGCGTTGGAGAACACACGGTCGAGCAGGCCCAGATCCTTGCGGACCATAACCGTGCCGCCGTCACCCACGGCGATTCCCGCCGATTCCTGGCCACGGTGCTGCAGCGCACGCAGGCCAAAGTACGTCAGTCGAGCCACATCGCGATCGGGCGCCCATACGCCGAAAATGCCACATTCCTCATGCAGCTGGTCGGAGTCCGGATCATACGTCGACATGGTCTTCACCTGTCCCGCGGCGCGCTCGGCCGCGCGGATGGTTTCTTGAGACATGGCATCCCCTCAGAGCCTCGTATTTTGGCGTTACCCGCCTTATTATACGCACGGCGCGACGCGCTCCCCAGCGCATGAGCAGCGCTTTTTAAAAGCCCACCGAGCTAATAATCAGTTTTGTTGCCAAACATTTTATTGGGCAACCGCCTCGGGGCCGACGATCCCGCATACTTCCGTTGCGACGTGTCTCGCCCGCCGTTGGGGCTTGCATTGTTGCAATTGGGACGTTCGTCCTGTCTTTTGGCAGGTCGGCGGCGTATCCTTGTACCTACAGCAAAACGAGAAAGGTTATGTATGGATCGAAACGAACTCGACCCCAGCGTCCCCAGCGCCACGGAGGTCAAGAAGATCCCCCTCATCATTAAGGTGTACGCCGTCCTGTGCATCCTGTCCGGCGTGGGCACGCTCCCTTCGGTCGGCGCCTTTATGTGGCAGGTCATCACCGCGCTCATCAACGGCAACGCCGCCGCCAAGCTCGGCGACAACACGCTCGTCGCGGTCGGCCTTATCGTCGCCGGCATCATGCTCTCTGCGGCAAGCGCCGTCATCCTGATCATCTTTGGCCTGGACCTTATCAAGAACCAGCGTCGCAATGCCGCCCGTCTGTCCTATATCCTTATCGCGTTTACCGTCGTCGAGCTTTTGGTTGACGTGATGCTCCAGGGCATCGGGCCCTTCTTGCTGCGCCCTGCCATCCAGCTCGGCATCCTCGTCGCACTTTCGGCCACCGTCGACCCCACGCTGCGCCAGGAGCGCGAGCTGCAGCGCCGCCTGCAGGAGATGCTCGACCGCGACGCCGCCGCCGAGGGCATGCTCGGGCGCGATGAAACCGGCGAAGGCTACATCAAGCTCAACTACTTCAACCTGTTCTGGGTATTCTTTGTCTGCTGCATACTCGGCCTGGTCCTGGAGGATATCTGGCATATGACCGTCAACGATCCGGGTGTCTACCAGGACCGCGCCGGTATGCTGTTTGGCCCCTTCAGCCCCATCTACGGCTTTGGTGCCGTGCTCATGACCATGGTGCTCAACCGCTTCTATAAAAAGAACCCCATCATCATTTTCCTGGTGAGCGCCCTGCTCGGCGCCAGCTTTGAGGTGTTCGTGGGCTGGTTTATGCAGACCGCGTTTGGCGTGGTCTCGTGGAGCTACTCGCACATAACGCTGTTCGGTATGCCCGACCCGCTCGTGGTCCTCACGGGCGGACGCACCTGCACGGGCTTCGCCTGTCTGTGGGGCCTGGGCGGCCTCATCTGGATCAAGCTGCTGCTGCCGAGGCTGCTCAAGCTCATCAATATGATTCCCTGGAAGAGCCGCTACTCGGCTACCGTCATCTTCACCATCATTATGCTGGTCGATGGCGTTATGACGCTGCAGTCGCTCGATTATTGGTATCAGCGCGTCAACGGCACGGAACCGGATATTCCCGTTGCGCAGTTCTACGGCAAGTATTTCGATAATGACTTTATGGAGAATCGCTTCCAGAGCATGACCATGAGCCCCAAGGATGCAACGCGCGTGTAGCGCTCACCGCGCCCAAAACGCAAAATGCCCGCCGGTATCATGAACTGCCTCCCATTTCTTGGACATGAGAAATGGGAGGCTTTTCTTTATGCGCGTTGATTTGAGGGTGAAGCATGATGTCGAGGCCAGGAAGGCGGCCATAGGGCTCTTCGAGCTCGGGCACGGGTATAAATCTGCCGCGATTGCCCTTTCGCTTCCCGCGGAAGCCGTGAGAAGATGGCAGGAGATATACCGCGCATTCGGGAGCGAGGTGCTGCTGCGCATGGACGGAAAGCAGGGCAGGTACACATACGAGCAGAAGGTCGCCGCCGCCTCCGCCGTCGTCGACGGCGGCATGACGAAGACCGAGGCGATGGCGGCGTTCGGCATAATGTCGATGTCGCCGCTCAAGAAGTGGTGCGCGCTATACCGCCGGGGCGGCGCGGAGGCCCTGCGCCCGAGGCCCAAGGGCCGGCCGAGCGGTTCCAGGGCGAGGCCGCGGACCCGCGAGGAGGAGCTCGAGGAGCGGTGCCGTAGGCTCGAGGCCGAGGTGGCCTACCTAAAAAAATTACGCGCCCTGGTCGAGAGGTACGGGCTCTGACCAGGGCGAAGGCCGAAGCGGTCGCGGCCCTGCGCGCCGAGGGGCACGCGCTCGGGCACCTGCTCGCATGCGCCGAGCTCAAGCGGTCGACCTACTACTACGCCCTCGCGCACCCGCCGAGGCCCACGCGCCCCGAGCTCCGGGAGGCGGCCGCCGAGATCTTCTCGCGCACCGCCAACGGCTGCGGGCACCGGCAGATAGCGATGTGCCTCAGGGCGGAAGAGGGGGCCGTGATAGCCGACAAGACCGTGCTCAAGATGATGCGCGAGATGGGGATCCGCTGTTAGCGTCAATCTATTTTTCACCAGTTTCGCTAAACAGGCGCGCCGTTCGCGCAAAGGCGGTTTCACCGGTTGCGCTAACGTTATTTCACCGATTCCGGTCACGACTTGACGGGCCCGTCCCTCGGCAGGTCCTTCAGCCTGTAGGACCTGCCGGTTATCTTGACCAGGTGGCAGTGGTGGCACACCCTGTCCGCGATCGCGCTCGCCGCCACGTCGTCCCCGAACACCCTGCCCCAGCCGCTGATCCCCACGTTGGTGGTGATGATCGTCGAGCGCTGCTCGTAGCGCGTCGATATCAGCTGGAACAGCAGGTCCGCGCCCGCGCTGCCGACGTCGAGGTAGCCGAGCTCGTCGATGATCAGCAGCCTCGAGTGGGCGTAGTACTTGAGCCTCTTCTTGAGGATGCCGCGCGACGAGGCGTCCTCCAGGTCCTCGACGAGCCGGGCGCAGTCCACGAACCTGACCTCGCGCCCCGCCCTGACGGCCTCGATGCCCAGCGCGACGGCGAGGTGCGTCTTGCCCACGCCGGGGCTCCCCACGAACAGGACGTTCTCGGCCCGCTCGACGAACCTCAGGGTCGCGAGCTCCTCGATCTCGGCGCGCGGGACCGACGGCTGGAAGTCCCAGTCGAAGTCCGCCAGCCCCTTGACGTAGGGGAACCCCGACGACCGTATGCGCTGGTTGGTGATCCTGACCTCCCGGGCGGCGACCTCGACGCGCGTCATCTCCTCGAGGGCGGAGGCGAAGCCCCGCTCGCCCGCGGCGACCATCCTCACGTAGTCGGGCAGGGACGCCGCCATCTCGTGCAGCCCGAGCGCGGAGAGGTTCGCCTGCGCCCTGATCGAGGGGCTGCCCTCCGCGACGGCGCCCATCACGCCCCTCCGAGCGAGTCGAGCAGCGCGAGATTTGCGCGCGCGGCCTCGGCGATGTCCGCGTCGGCCAGGCCCCGCTTCCCCTCGAGGGCCTGCCCATAGTGGTCGGGGTCGTAGTTGATTGGCCTCGACGGCCCGGACGCGGCGTCGTGGACGGCGACCTCCTCGCCGGCCATCCTCACCACGACCTGGCCGCCGGGCATCGCTATGACGCTCACGCGCCGGCCGATGCAGCGCCTGGGCACGGACCACTCCCTGCCGGCGGCCCTGACGAGCATGGTCGGCGGGACGGTCTGGACGCTCACGTCGCCCACCATCGACTCGAGGAGACGGAGGTTCCCGATGGGCCGCAGGCTCTCCTTCTCCCGCATGAACAGCGCGTCGGGCGGCAGGCCGGTGGTGCGGTTCGGCTCCGAGTTTGCCTGGGCCTCGACCCGGGCCACCGCCTCGGCGAGGCCGCCCCACCCGGTGAACTCGCCGCCGTAGGCGAGCAGGCGGTTCAGGAAGCGGTTGGCCGACTCGTCCTTGCCCTTGGTCTGCGGCGAGCGCGGCGCGCAGAGCCTTAGCTCGAAGCCGGCCTCCCGCGCGAACCGCCACGCCCTCTCCTGCCTGGTCCTCCTGCGACCGGAGACGGTCACCAGGCACGACATGTTGTCCGTGATGCACTCCTCCGGGACGCCGCCGAGGCGGGTGAAGGTGGCGAGCAGGCAGGACAGCAGGTCGTCGAGCGTGCGGCTCCTGACCGGTATGAAGCGGTGCTTCCGGGAGTAGCCGAGCGTCGCGGTGAACACGCTGAACTCGAAGACCTCGCCCTCCGAGTCGACGAGCCTCATGCCCTCCTTCCAGTCGAACTGCAGCTGCCTGCCCGGGGGCGTCTCGAACCGCGGGTGCGGCTCGCGGCCGCCCGCGCCTCCGAAGGGCACGTCGCGGGCCCGGCACCATGCGGTGAAGGCGCCGTACCCGGGCAGCCCCTTCCCGCGGCTCTCGCGCAGGAACGCGTACACGGCCATCTTGGTCATGCCGGGCAGCTGGGCCTTCGCGCGGATCACCTCCTCGAGCGGGTCGAAGGCGCTGCCCCTCGCGGACCTCCCGTCGGCGGCGGACTCGCCATCCCGCCAGTACTTGGCGACCGTGTGCCGGTCCATGCCGTGCCTCCTCGCGATCTCGCTGAAGTTCGGTTTCGCGCCGGACCCCCTGTAGACGTTCAGCTCTCCCATTACGTTTCGCTCCATATCCCGCTCCTCCCGGGTCGGATACCCGATCGGAGCATAGTTCCGTTAGCGCAGTTGGTGAAAGTACGTTAGCGGGTTCGGCGAAAGCGCGTTAGCGCATTCGGCGAGATGCGTTTGCGAAAGTGGTCAATTTTAGATTAGCGCTAACAAGGCTGGGCCCGACGCGTCCGTGCGCTCCGCGGCGCCGACCGACGGCCCCGCCATCCGACGGGCAGCCGAGAGGCGCATGAGGGGCGAGGTCGCCGCATGCGCGACGCGAAGGGAGCTGGACGCCGCCGCAAGCGCCGTCCGCGAGCGGCGCCCCGTCCCGGAGGGCCCGCTCAGATCATGCCCGTCTTACCGCCGCGCCCTTAAGTCCGCACCCGCCGCTGCAGGCCGCGCCGCTCTCGCCGTGCTCGCCGCGGGAGCCAGCCAGGACCGACGGCGAGACGTTGCGGACGAGGCCGGTGAGGCCGCGCTGCGCATCCTGGCCCGGGCGGCACTCGCCGCCCTGCGCACCGCGGCGGCCGCGGGCGGAGAAGCCGTTCGCATCAACAGTCGAGTCCAAAGGGAGGTCCGCCTATGAGGAGGGCGAAGAGCTTCAACGACGAGGGGTCGGGAATCCCGAGAGCCTTGCTGACGGGGTTCCTAGCTGGGGCGGCGGCGGATCTAGTAATCCTTCCCGCCGTCTGGGGCTGGCTCGCGCCGGCCGTCGGAGGCGTGGTCGATGCGGTGCTTCGCACCCTCTCGCCCGCCTCGCCGGCGCCCCCTTCCGACGCCGTGGAGGTCCCGCGCCTGGAGAATCCGCTTGCCGCGCTCCCCGGAATACTCTCCGGAAGGCAGCGCAGCGCGTTCCTCCTCGCGGCGCTGGGCGTGCTCGCGCTCTGCATAGCCATCGCGCTCGCGAACCGCATCTCGCGCCTCAGGTGGATTCACGACGGCACGTGGGTGGGAGGCAGGAGGGCTCCGGGCGCGCCGATACACGGCGACGCGCGGCTCGTGTCCAGACCCTCAGAGCTGAGACGGCTCACGAGTGGCTGGCGCGAGGGAGAGGGGCCGAGGGGCGGCACGCTCGCCGTCGGCACCCTCGGTGGCGAGATTCGGCTGATCGACTCCGTTCACTCCTGCATCCTGGCGGAGAGCGGAGAGGGCAAGTCCCGCAGGATAGCCCTCCCCACCGCCCTGGCCAACTTCCTCGCAGGGAGGAGCCTGATAATCAACGACATCAAGGGCGAGCTCCGGGCCTACCTCGAGCCCTACTTCCGCAAGGCGGGTACCCATCGCATCGTGGACGTGATGTTCGAAGCGCCGGCCGCGTCGGCGAGGTTCGACCCCTTGGAGCGCGCGAAGGCGGCGTACCGCGAGGAGGGGCACGGCGGCGCGACCCGCGAGCTTCGCGAGCTGGCGCGATGCATCGTGCCGTCGGCGCTCAAGGGCCAGCCCTTCTTCACCGACAACGCCCGCAACCTGTTCGTCGGAATCGCCCTCCGCATCATCATGGATGAGGGGGTACCCGAGGAGAGCAAGACGGTCATGTCCGTCGCGGCGGCGATCTCACCCTCGGGGCAGGAGTCGGCGCTCGACCGCATCGCCTCCCTCGTCTCCGGGCTCCCGCCAGGGCATCCCTCCCTCCCGTTCCTCTCCGGAATCAACGGCGAGTCGGGAGGCGCCCCGGGCGTGATATCCACGCTCGCCACCTACCTCTCCGAGTACGCGGACGGCAACGTCGCCCTCATGCTCCACGGGGACGAGTGCGCTCTAGACCGGATCGGCGAAGAGCCGACGGTGTTCTTCGTCTCGTCAAGCTCCGCAACCGGGAACTACAAGCGACTCGTGCAGACGTTCGTCGCGCAGACGCTATCGGCGCTGCGCCTATGCGCGGCCCGCAACGCGGGCAGATGCCCCGTGGAGACCGTCCTCGTACTCGATGAGGCGGCGTCGCTCGGCAGGAATGAGCGCCTGATTCAGGACCTCGGCGAGATGCGCTCGGAGGGCGTCCATGTCCTGTGGTTCTGCCAGTCCCTCCTCCAGCTCCAGAGCGTGAGCGGGTACAGCCGAGAGGAGGCCGAGACGATCCTCGATCTCCTCAAGGACAAGGTGGTGCTCTCCTGCTCGAACGTCGAGACCGCGCGCAAGCTCTCCGAGTCGCTCGGCTCCTACACGGCGCTCTCCGAGTCCCGCAGCCGCACCAAGGGAGCCAACTCCGGATCAACGGGCACGAGCGAGGGCACCGTGCGCCGCCCTCTCATCACTCCGGACGAACTGATGAGGTGGACGGGACGGGAGATCGGCGCACTCGTGATCCACGACGGACACGCGCTCGCGCTGCCGAGCCGAGACGTGTCCGAGACGTTCGTCGCTGAGATGCTCGGCATGACCTCGTCCGAGGCGGAGAAGCACATGATGGAGGAAGCGCTGTCCCGCCGCGAGATCCGAAACGAGACGGCGCCGCCCGTCTGGACGGGCGTGGACGGGGAGATTCAAGCCCCGAGGGACGGCGCGCGAGTCGGTTACACCCCCGAGGGCTTCTGAGGCGGCCTGTAATCGTCCCCGACCTGCCGATTCGCACCTCGGCGCTTACGCACCGTAGGGAGGCGTAAACACGGCCCTGCCGGTGCCGGCGGTGTGTCGGCTACGCCCCCACCTGCGCCTCGAACCCGGCCCGCCGGGTTGCACCGTCCCCTTTCCCGGCGGAACGTAGTAGAGCCTTATCCTGCTCCGCCGGTTTTCGGCGGAAATGTTGGGGCTCTGAACGACCCTCATGGCGCGCGGGGCGCTGGGACGCCGAGCATGCCGTACAAGATGACGGGGTGCCGACCATACGTCGGCACCCCGTCCCGTCACCTCCCCCGCCATCGCTCCGGCGACTCCACTCGTCCGCGGCGATCGCCTCGTCGAAGAGAGCTGTTCAGTCGGGAGGGGGGCGGCCGGCGCATCTCGTCACTTCGCGCAACGGTTTCAGGTAAGGAGATTCTGAAAGTGCCCATGCGCCATGCAGCGACGCGCCGAAGCCGGACGGCCGGCATTTTGCGCCAACCCGAAAAAAGTCATTCATAATGTAAAAGACTCTTGACATTTTTCTACCTTGCAGTATAAAGAGAAATGTAAAGAGGCTTTGACATTTCAAGCCGACTTCGACAAGCGGAGGGAAGTAGAAGCAATCGCAAGGCCAGCCCCACTATGCGACGGGAGGTAAGTGACATGAGGAAGATGGACGAGATGGAGAGGAGCATCCAGCTTCATGCGGAGGAGTGGGGGTATCGAACCGCCCTGCTGTCCCTGAGCGCGTGGGCGCTCTTCAACTGCTGGCAGGCGCTCGCGAACGGCTCCGAGTACAGCCCCCTGCCCGCCCTGGTCCTGTGCCTCGCGGTGTGCGTCCAGGGATTCTCCCAGATGGCCATGAAGCGGAGGATGGTCGCCGGGGACGAGGAGTACCGGGAGCCCAACAAGCTCCTGCGGGCGGCGGTGGCCGCAATCGTCGTCATCGCGCTCGCCCTGTCGATCGGGGCCTACCTCCTGGCAAGGGCCTAGGCCTCCATGAGGAACACAGTGAAGCGGCTGAGGAAGCAGGCCGGGCTGCGCCAGGAGGACATGGCGAGGGAGCTTGGCGTGAGCCGCCAGACGATCATCGCCGTCGAGAACGACAAGTACAACCCCACGCTGGAGCTCGCGATGAAGATCGCAAGGCTGCTGGGACTTCACGTAGACGAGATCTTCTTCCTTGATGACTGATGGGTAGGCTCCTCCTTCGCGCCGCCGCGCGGCGGGCTCGTCCCGAGCCCGCCGCGGCGGCGCGTCCGCCCCTCCGGTACGTGCGGCGTGAGCGAGCCACGCCCGCCGAAGGTGTAGACGAGGTTCTCAAGAGACGAGGATCGAGCCCGGAGGGGTCGATCTCCGCGAGCCTCTCGCAACTGTTGAAGGAGCGCTGCGTCCCCCTCACACCCTGAGGCTCCCCATCCCCGTAACGCCGGCGATCTCCCCGAACCCGAGAAACCAGTAGTCACAGGCTATGGGCGTGTCACAAGTGGGCAATGGGGCCCGCCTTCGCTCGTCGGCGCGGCGCCATCTCAAAAAAGTTCGACGAACGTCGAATAGTACGACATCCGTCGAACAGTCGGGGGTATACTCCACCCCAAGAGGAGGCCCGCGGGCGAGGGGAGGCGAGATGGTCGGCGACGGGTTCAAGGCGCTCTCGGATCCCACGCGCCGCCGCATCCTCGAGCTCCTCGGCGAGCGGGACATAACGGCGGGTGAGATCGGCGAGCACTTCCCCCAGAACAAGGCGACGCTCTCGCACCACCTCGAGGTCCTGCGCGAGGCGGGCCTCGTGGAGGCGGAGCGCCGGGGCAGGAACGTTCTCTACCGGCTGGACACCACCGTCCTGCAGGACCTCATCTCATGGTTCCTCGGGCTCACGGAAACGGAGGCAGCCGATGAAGGTTGAGCTTGGGCGCGGCGAGCGCGCCTTCTGGATGGTTCTCTTCGCGGCGGTGGCGGCTCACCTGCTAGCGTACGTGCTGCTGGCCTACCCCGCCATGCCCCAGACGGTGCCCACGCACTGGGGCGCCGACGGCGCGGTCAACGGCTGGGGCGACAAGGCCGGCACGATCTTCATGGCGGCCATGCCCGCTCTCGTCGCGATCTTCATGCTCGCCGTGCCGCGCCTCGACCCCAAGGGGCGCAACTTCGAGCGTTTCCGTGGCGTCTACTTGGGTATGAGCGCCGCGCTTACCCTGCTTCTGGTCGTCATCGCGTGGATGACGCCGCTCACCGCCTTCGGCCTCGTGTCTGAGGGAGGTTCGATCGTCTCGACGGTAACCCTCTTCGCGCTCGGCGCCCTCATAATTGCGCTCGGCAACTACCTGCCGCGCGTCAAGCCCAACTACACCTTTGGCATCCGCACGCCCTGGACGCTCGCAAGCGAGGACAACTGGCGCCGCACGCACCGCTTTGCCGGTCCCGTCTTCGTGGTTGCCGGCGCGGTGATGCTCGTCGCAGCGGTGCTCTCAACCGTTGCGCCCGACGTGTCGTTCTGGGCCGGCATGGCGTCGGTACTGGTCGCAACCCTCGTCGTGGGCGCCTACAGTTTCCTCGTCTGGCGGCATGAGAGTCGCTAGGAGGGCATTGGAAGGGAGTCGCGATGACTGAAGAGAATGTGCGACCGGATCGGGTGTTCCCCGGCCGGAACGATCCGTGGTTCATTGCCGTCATGGCGGTCGTCGCGGGTGGTCTCGCGGCGGGGTGCGTCGCGTGCTTCGTGGCCACGGCCCCCTCGTTCCCGTGGAGCTGGCTCGTGCTCCTGTTCGTTCCGGTCTTCGTTGCCCTGGCGGCCCTGCCCATCCGCAGCAACCGCATCGAGCTTTACGACGACCGCTTCGTCATCGTGTACGCGGGGACGCGCTCGGCGATTCCCTACGCCCACGTGCGGGGCGTCCGGCGCACCAGGACGCTTCTGGCGGGCACGGCCAACTCGCTCGACCGTGTCTACATCGAGGCGCCCTACGACGGCGACGCCATCGTCTCGGTCAGGGACAACGACGCCCTCGTGGCCGAGCTGGAGCGCAGGTGCGCCCTGCGGCCCGGCCGTCCCCGTCCTGCCGCAGGACACCCACGAGATGGCGGACATGCATGGGCCCCGCGCTCCTCCAGAGGCCATCTTGAGGCCGATGGAGGAGACGGGCACGGCGAATGAGTGGGGGTACGGGCAATCTAACACCTTAGTCGGCAACAAAGTATCCCAGCCAAAAGGTGCATGATGGCTAAGATACTCAAATTACGAGATGCAGAGATTGGATTACTGAGAGGCTCTCATTAATAGGAGGGCTGCTTGATTCATGGGTATAGCTTACTAGACGGAAGGCCTGTCCGGGTTGCAATGCGAAGGAAAACCGCGTTATATATCGGTCATTGCGAGGGAGGCAGAGACTTCCTCGTTTGCAGCGATATCGAAATCGCAAACGACGTCTGCCTTATCTCCGATCAGGGCGATAATGCTTGTTCCTTCTGGTAGCGACACGACATCGTTGAACGTCGCTGTCCCCTCGGCGAGGGTGATGTAGTCGCCGCTCTCTATTTGGTAGAGCACGACTTTTGCCCTGCCTTGCGTGCAGGAGAGGTTGATAGAGACGGAGGCGGGTTGGTTCGACTGGGAGCTATCGATCATCGCCAAGTTGTTTCGCCCTCCGAAACCGAGGCATTCGATTGTGCCGGCGCAGGCTTTTTCCGAATCGGCGGTAAAGGATAGGAAGCCCTGGGAGCTCTTCGCCACCTGGGCCGTGATTGCGGTGGCGTCATCGTACATGCCGTTGTCGGAATGTCGGTAATAGAAAGTCCCGTTGCTGAACCCGCAGGTTTGGATTAGGAACATCAACACGATGGCGATGACGCAAGCAAACAATGCGATAACGCCGACGACGCTGAATTTCCGCCTTGATTGACCAGTCATGAGCGTCCCTTCATGCGGATTTGATTGATGCCACCGTCAGCTTACCCCCCCCTGAGGAATGTTCGACTAGCTGGTTGTCTTTCGACAGGAGGCAGGGATTTCTCGGCAAGCGGCGCAACGTTGTGCTAGTTCTTGAGCTTGTCGTAGTCAGATGCAGTGCGGCGGAGCAGAAATGGTCTGTGCCAGCGAACGCTCCATGGGGACGACTTTGTATTCGCCTTGGTCAATCGGTGCGCCAGCCTCAAAGAAACCGCACTTCCTCCAGAAGTGGCGTGACTGCTCGTTCCCCTCGACGTAGGCGAGGCGCACGCGAGAAACGCCCTCGCCGCGGAGGCGGTCCAGAAGCTGCGAGATGAGCAGGCTCCCAACACCTGCCCCCTGCCGAGAGGCGTCGACCATGAAGAACCCGATGAAGGCGCTCCTCTCAGCTGGATATCCCCGGATGAGGTCGAGCACGGCGAAAAGATCCCCGCCGGCATCGAAGAATCCGAGATAAGACTTTTGATCCAGGGAGCATCCTGGGGGTAGTTCGGTCATTTCGGCAGCAAGCGCGTCCATCGTCGGTTCCTCGTCGAGGAATGAGTAGTATTGCGGGTTACCGAGACAGAGGGAGAGCAATGCGGGAAGGTCGGAATGGGAAAGTTTCCTGACCGACATGACTGCACTGCTGGGCGCGTCACCGTTCATCGTATCACCCGCCGGTCGTTCTTCTAGTCACCGCATGGCATCCAGCATCAATTAAGGCCCCATAAACAACTAGAGCCAGTCCCCGAGAGGACCGGCCCTTACAAAACCTCGAAGGTTTTTGCATCTGCGTACATCATGGCATCAGCCTCGTGCCACGTCAAGAACCCTTGCAAGAAACGCAAGATGAGACACGAGAGGGTTCTGCGTCCCATAGCGCGCAATCGCGTCGTCCATCAGGGGACGGAGGCCAGCAACCGCGTCAAGCGCCGCCGGGGAGGCATGCTCGCCCGCAAGCATGTCATGCAGTGCCACGGTGGTTACGAGCTGTTGCGTGCGACGGTTGCGCAATCTGGCTCGACGGCCCTTGCTGTTTCGGATGCCGTGGGCGTTCAGCCACTCGAGCACGACCCCCGAGGTTGCGTGCCTCGTCTCGCGCTCGGGCACGAAGCCGTTGCACAGGCAGCCCGCATGGCTCGCGCAGTTGCGAACGGCCTTCACATCCTTAAGAGCGTAGTGAATCTCCCGCCTTTCCGCCTCGTCCCAGCGCTCAACGCAAAAGAGGTAAAAGGCGAGCAGCGTCCCGAACGGCACCACTTCCAGCAGCACCCATACAGGCATGGCATCCCGGTAGTGGTCGATCAGCGACCCCGCGTACTCGTCCGCCTGGGAACGCGATACGAGATCGCGTCTCAGCCCCTCGCGGAAGCCGCGCGGTAGGGAGGACACGAAGTCGGCGACAATCCCATAGCCATCCTCCCCGCGCTTAGCGGCATCGGACACGAGCCATGCCCTGACCGCGCGCTCGACATCCTTCGCCATGAGGCGAAACGTCTCGCGAAGAACGTCGTCAAGAGAGCTCACGTCCAAGAGATTCCCGAAGTCGAGGCTCACGAACTTCCCGGCGTCGGGGCCGTCCTCATGGCGCTGGAAAAGCACTCGGTAGGCGGAGAGGTGCAGGTAGGTCTCGGCATTCGAAAGAATCTCGAGCGCGCGCTCCTCCGCACAGCGCTCAAACGTGACGCCCTTGCCCTTGAGCAGATCGATCTGCTGCTCAGGAGTCGTTATGGGCTTGAGGGGCAGCGCGTCATGAACGCCGTCATCCATGCCCCAAGCTGTGAGTTTCCTAACATCATCCATCATGCAAGCAATTCTACCCTACGACCAGAAACTGAAGAGCCCGGCTCCCGAACCTCATGAGCCGAAACGGTTAGATGATTATGGAATATTGGTGGCATTATATCGGTACTTCAGGGCACCGATACTCAAGTCCATGCATAACTTGACATTCCATATCGTCCGGTGAATCCCACCGAATTTGGACAGCTGTTTGGACGCCATTTGGACAGATACAAAAACAGCTCAGAGCGAATATGCTCTGAGCTGCGAATTCGTGGTGGGCGTTACAAGATTTGAACTTGTGACCTCTTCCGTGTCAGGGAAGCGCTCTCCCCCTGAGCTAAACGCCCGATCAAGGGTGCGCAAGCGCGCAAGGGATAATATAACGGAGCCTGAACTCGGTGGCAAGAACATTTTTAAAAATCGCTTACATTGTGGAATTCGGGGGCTTTGCCGTATCCATCTCAAAAGAGCCTGCTGCCGCGATTTGGCTGTCGCATAATGCAAGGCCATTGCGGTATCGAGCTATGGAAAGACGCCTGCGGAATTGTCCTACCGATAAGCGGACAAGCCTCCAGCTGGTGACTTCGCCGTGGTAAGGTAAGCCGAATTGTTTCCAGGCTGTTTCGGGGGAGTGGAATGAGCAAAGAGTGTGTCGAGCAGGTCGAAGGCGCAGGGGCTTCGGTGCCGATGACCGATATATCGAACATTGATGTGCCCGAGGGCACCGACGAGCTCAGCCGCAACACCCGTCGCGCATGGCGCGACCGCCTGAATAGCGCTTCGACGCGTAAGATGATCACAGGCGTCTTGGCTACGCTGGTGGGCGGTTCGTTTTGGGGCTTCTCGGGCACCAGCGCGAGTTTTCTGTTCGATACCTACCACGTCGACACCTTGTGGCTTATGAGCGTGCGTCAGATTCTCGCCGGTCTACTCTTTATGGCCGTGGTTGTTACGCGCGACCGCGAGCGCCTGATTAAGCTCTGGACCACACCCGCCGATCGCAAGCAGCTGCTGCTCTTTACCGCCTTTGGCCTGCTGTTCAACCAGTTTTGCTATCTTTCGGCCGTGCGCCTGACGAACGCCGGAACCGCGACGGTGCTCCAGTGCCTGCAGCTCGTTATCATCATGGGCTACACCTGCGTGATCGATCGCCGCATGCCGCGCACTCGCGAAGTCATCGGCATTGGCCTGGCTCTGGGTGGAACCTTTTTAATCGCCACCGGCGGCGACCCCACCAGCCTGAATATCTCACCGCTTGGCCTGACAGCAGGTCTTATGTGTGCGGTCAGCGCCGCGTGTATGGCGGTGATTCCCGCCAAGATCCTGCCCGAATACGGCAGCCCCATCGTCACGGGCTCGGCAATGCTCACGGCGGGCGTGGTCTCGTGCGTCTTCGTGCAGCCCTGGGCGCATATGCCGGCGCTCGACGCTGCCGGCATCGAGGCGCTCGCGGTGTTCGTGGTTATCGGCTCGTTTTTTGCTTACATGCTTTATATGCAGGGCGTTAAGGACATCGGCTCGGTGCGCGCGAGCCTCATCGGAACTGTGGAGCCCGTCTCGGCGACAATCACCAGCGCCGTTATGCTGGGAACGGTGTTTTTGCCGACCGACCTTATCGGCTTTGTCATGATCATCGTGATGATGTTCCTCACGGTGTAGCTAGCGCCGCCGCCAAGACAGAAAAGGTGTTGTGCCGCATTTTCGCCAATTGATGTCCGTGTCTGGAGTTTAGCTGTCGATGCTCAAAATGCCATAAACTAGTAACGTTATGGACTTTTTCATTGCGACTCAATTGCGAGGATTTCTTTATGGCTGGTAATCACTTTAAGGGCAGCGATAGCGGCCGTCCTGCAGTTCCGCCGCGTCCGAACGGAGCTGGTAAGGCCGGCACGCCGGGCGGCGCTGGACAGGACGGTTCCGGTAAGCGCGTGTCCCCGGGCGAGACGGCGATGTTTACCGCTCTGTACGAGCAGTCTCAAAAGGCAAAAAAGACCGGCCGTGCAAAAGGGAATGTCTTTGCGGGCGGTGCAACCTCCGCGTCGCAGCCGAGCGGGGCTCCTTCGGTGCCTGCGAACAACGCAGGTGCTGCCAACGCCGCGAATGCTGCCGGCAACGTTAATGCCGGCAAGGCCGCCAACAATACTCCCTCTGCCGGTGGCGCGGGGCTTACGGGTAACCTTGGCACGATTTACACCGGCGCCTCCGAGACTGGCACGTTCGCCCGCCTGGATGATAGCGGTGCCGAGTTTGCGGGCTCGGGTTCCAAGGAAGATTATTACGATTTTGGCTTGAACTACGGTAGCGACGCTTCGTCGAGTTCGACCTCTGACGGTCTGGTCCGTCATCGCCATCGCAAGGGCGAGCGCAAAAAGCGTCACACTGGCGCCATTATTGCCGCTGTAGTCGCGGTGCTTCTCGTTGTGCTTGGCGCAAGCGGCTTTATGCTGCTTAACTCGGCAAAGACCGTAAAGAGCGAAGCGAAGGAGGCTGTCGAGATCGTCGGTGGCCTTAAGGATAAGGTCACGTCGGGCGATTTTTCGACGCTGCCTGACGACGCGAAGAAGATCGATGAGCTCTGCGACAGCATGAAGGCGGAGACTTCGAGCCCGCTGTGGACGGCGGCTTCGTTTATCCCGGTGTTTGGCAGTGACATCAACGCAGCCCGCACCATGATTGATGCCCTGTCCGATGTCTCGAGCAACGCGCTGGTTCCCATGGCCGATAACCTCTCGCAGGCCACGCCCGGCAAGCTGTTCCAGGACGGCATGATTAACGTGTCCGCGCTGCAGGCGGTCGCCGATTCGCTTTCCAGCAGCTCGAAGGTGTTCAAGAGCGCCAACGAGAAGGTCCAGGGCATTGGCGATACTCATATTTCCCAGGTGACCGAGCTGGTCGATAAGGCCAAGGATGGCTTTGCCACCCTCAACGGCGCGGTTGACGCGGCGGAGAAGGTTGCCCCCGTCCTTCCCCAGATGCTCGGCGCCAACGGCCAGACGCGCAACTACCTTATGTACGCCATGAACAACGTCGAGATTCGTGCCTGCGGCGGCTTTGGCGGTTCGCAGGGCCTGATTTCGGTCACCGACGGCCAGATGTCGATTGGCGAGTTTGTTCCCCGCATTGGACTCAGCGAGGATGAGGCAGTCGAGAGCGTCGACGAAGAGGATGAGGCGCTGTTCGGCAACCACAGTAACCTGTACAACTCGGGCAATACCTATTCGCCTGATTGGCCCCGCAACTCGCAGCGTGTCGCCGCGCTGTGGAAGTCCCAGTATGGACAGGACGTTGATGGCGTCATCGGTATCGACCCGGTGTTCCTGCAGTATCTGCTGGGCCTGGTCGGTAATGTCTCGCTGCCCGACGGAACGGTTGTCGACGGCACCAATGCCGCAAAGGTCCTCATGCACGATGTGTACTGGAACTATCCGGTCGAGGAGTCTGACGGCATCTTTGCATCCGTCGCCAGCGCTGCCTTCGACAAGATCCTTGGCGGTATCGGCGATGTCGATGTTGCGAAGCTTGTCAGCGCCGTTGAGCGCGGTGCCGAAGAGGGCCGCCTGATCGCTTGGATGAGAAACGATGATGAGCAGAATGCCATCAAAGAGACGGGCATTGACGCTTCGCTGCCCGATCCGGATGATCCGAGTGCCGATCCCGTTGCCGGCGTTTACTTTAACAACCTGAGCTTCTCCAAGCTCGACTGGTATCTGAACGCCGACACGCAGATTGGCCAGGGCGTAAAGAACGGCGACGGCACGTGCTCCTATCGCATCACCGTTACCCTGACGAACATCATGACGCAGGAGGAGGCTGGCAAGCTGCCCGACTACGTTGCGGCGAGCGCACCCGATGCCGCGCGTGACGACGAGCGTCTGAATGTCTCGTTGTTTGCCCCGACGGGCGGCAACATTACTGATCTGACCGTCGAGGGCACCCAGTTTGGTCTTGGCGCCGCTACGTGGCATGGAATCCCCTTCTATTCGGGTACCGTTGACCTGCATGCTGGCGAGACGACGACGATCACGTATACGCTGACCACGTCGGCCGAGGCGGGGGACAAGCCGCTTACGCTGCGTCAGACTCCTACATGCCAGGCGGCTCGCGACAGCGCGTCGGCGTAGGGTTTTTCTGGTAGCGCAGATAATCGAGTACCATTTTGGGGCGGACAGGCAATCTGTCCGCCCCTATTTTGTAAGGAGAGCGCATGAAGTACTTTGGCACCGACGGCTTTCGCGGTGAGGCCAACGTTGGGCTGACGGTAGAGCACGCTTATAAGATTGGCCGTTTTGTGGGCTGGTATTACGGCGCCAACCGCGAGCGCAAGGCACGCGTGATCGTGGGCAAGGACACGCGTCGCTCGAGTTATATGTTTGAGGCGGCGCTGGTGAGCGGCCTGGTCGCGAGCGGTGCGGACGCCTATATGCTGCACGTGATCCCCACGCCGGGCGTAGCGCATCAGACTGTGGAAGGCTGCTTCGATTGCGGTATCATGATCAGCGCGAGCCACAACCCGTTTTGCGATAACGGCATTAAGCTCGTCAACAGCGACGGCTTTAAGATGGACGAGGACGTGCTGGAGCTCATTGAGGACTACATCGATGGCAAGAGCGAGGTGCCGCTGGCAACGGGCAACCACATCGGCGCCACGGTGGACTACATGCAGGGTCGCAACCGCTACATTGCTTCGCTCATCGCCAGCGCGAACTTTTCGCTGCAGGGCGTCAAGATCGGCATCGATTGCGCCAACGGCTCGGCATCCTCGGTGGCCAAGCCGGTGTTCGACGCACTGGGCGCCGATGTGCGCGTGATCAATGCCGCGCCCGACGGCTTTAACATCAATGTCGACTGCGGCTCTACGCATATTGAGCGCCTGCAGCGCCACGTGGTGGAGCAGGGCCTGGATGTGGGCTTTGCCTACGACGGCGATGCCGACCGCTGCCTGGCCGTGGACGAGCGCGGCCGCGTGGTCGACGGCGACCAGATCTTGTACGTGTGCGGCGTGTACCTGAACAAGCACGGGCGTCTCTCGGGCGGTACCGTGGTACCGACGATCGCCAGCAACTTTGGCCTGATCAAGTCGTTGGAGCTTGCCGGACTGAGCGCCGTGACCAGCGGCGTGGGCGACCGTCACGTGTATGCCAAGATGCGCGAGGGCGGCTACAGCCTGGGCGGCGAGCAGACGGGCCATACGATCTTTGGCGATATCGAGCGCACGGGCGACGGCATTATGACCTCGCTGCGCGTGATGGAAGTGATTCGTGCCGAGCGCGAGACGCTCTCGCAGCTCACGGCTCCATGCAAGCTGCTGCCACAGGCGCAGGTGGCCGTGCACGTGGCGGACAAGGACGCCGCGCTCGAGAACATGGGCGTGCAGAACGCCATCGCCGAGGCCGAGGCTGCGCTGGCAGGCGAGGGCCGCGTGCTCGTGCGCAAGAGTGGAACCGAGTCTGTGATTCGCGTTTTGGCCGAAGCCCCCGACCAAGCTGCCGCCGACGCCGCCATGAAGCGCATCGCCGCCGCGCTGGAAGCTCTGTAAGGTAGTCATTGGGGACGTTCTTAAACAACTAGGTGGAAAGGGGACGCCGCGGATTGGTTCCGCGGCGTCCCCTTTGCGTTGACGTGTCGGTTATGCCTTACAGCTCGTAGAGCGTGGTGAACTTGTCCTGCAGGTAGCTGCAGTAGTAGCGGGCATCGAACGCCATGCCGCAGGCGCCCTTGATGAGCTCCGGCGCGTCCTTGGCGCGGCCCCACTGCCAAATGTGCTCGCCCAGCCAGGCACGGACGGGCGCCAGATCGCCGCTCGCGCAAGCACCGGTAAGGTCGACGCCGTCGCGGCACATGGCCGGCACAAACATGGCATCGTAGGCACTGCCCAGCGCATACGTGGGGAAGTAGCCAAACGAGCCGCCGCTCCAGTGCGTATCCTGTAGGCAGCCGTGCGTGTCGTCGGGAACGGGAATGCCCAGGTACTCATCCATAAAGCGATTCCAAAGCGCGGGGATGTCCTTGGCCGTGGCCTCGCCGGCAAACAGCATGCGCTCGATCTCGTAGCGCACCATAACGTGCAGTGGATAGGTGAGCTCGTCGGCCTCGGTGCGGATCAGCGAAGGCTGCGCGATGTTCACGGCGTGGTAGAGCGTGTCCTCGTCGACGTCGCCGTAGACCTCGGGTGCGTGGCGGCGCAGCACCTCGAGCAGCGGTCCCATAAAGGCACGGCTGCGGCCCACGGTGTTCTCGAAAAAGCGGCTCTGGCTCTCGTGGATGCCCATGGAGGTGCCACCCTCCAGGCACGTGCGCGCATAGGCGGGGTTCACGCCCAGCTCGTACATGGCGTGACCTGCCTCATGGATGATGCTGAAGACGTTGGAGATACAGTCGTACTCGTAGATGTGCGTCGCGATGCGCGCATCGCCCACGGCAAAGCCCTCGCTAAACGGGTGCTCGGTAAAGGCAAGCGTGGTGTCGTCCAGGTCTAGGCCGACGAGCTTCATAAGGTCAAAGCTCATGGCGCGCTGGGCGGCCTCGGGCACGCGGGCGTGCAAAAAGTCGGCATCGGGCTGCTGGCCGCGCTCGCCGATGGCGTGCACGAGCGGCACGACCGTGGCCTTGACCTCGTCACAAAACGCGTCGAAGCTCTTGGCAGAAAGGCCGCGCTCATACTGGTCGAGCCAAACGTCGTATGGGTCGCGCTTGGGGTCCATGAGTTCGGCCTGATGCTTGAGCTGGCCCACAATCTTGTCCACATAGGGCTCAAAGCTCGCCCAGTCGTTGGCCGTCTTGGCCTTGTGCCACACGGCGTCGGCCTCGCAGGTGAGCCTGGTCCAGGCCTCGGCCTCCTCGGTAGGAATAACGCTTGCCTCGCGCTGGTCGCGGCCGAGCACGCGGATCTCGTCGAGCAGCTGCGGGTCGTCGATTTTGCCGCCTGCAACCGTCTCGCGCGCTAACGAGCGTACGAGCTCAACGGACTTCTCGCTGGTCAGTAGCTTGTGATGTTCGCCGGCAAGCGTGCCCATGGCGTCGGCACGGGCGGCAGCGCCGTTGGCAGGAGCAATCGTCGCTCCATCGAACTCGGCAATCTTGAGCAGGTACTCGCGAGTCCACAGCTTGCCCTCGATTTTGCGGAACTTTTTGACGGCCTTGTCGACTTTAGCAGCCTTGACGCCCTTGGCAGCCTTTGCCACGGCGGCCTGGGCCTTCTTATCGAGTTTCTTTCCCATACCGCATCCTTAATCTCGCAGGCCGAGCGCCGCAGACGGGTGCACGGCCAGTTTGCACAGCTACCTGCCTTGTACCCAGCGCGAACAAAACGGAACGCGGCGATGCGCCCGCGAAATGTGTTATCCTATAGCCCAATGCGTTGACGGAGAGGGTTTTGCCCGCCGTGTCGCCGGCAAGAGAGGGAAGGTCATGGGCTGCAAGCCTTCCTGCGGTGGCAAGGGCCAAGCGTTCACTCCCGAGCAGCGACCTCAACGGGCGCGCGGCCGGTGGCAGCGAAGCCCCAGTAGGGAAGCCGTGAGCCTCGCGACAAGGGGCGCAGAGTGGGCACGGCGGGCCAGACATCCGCCGGGTCAAACAAGGTGGTACCGCGGAATTCAACCGTCCTTGGGCAATGTACATGCCCGAGGGCGGTTTTTTGTTACCGAACCGGGCCGCACATCCGCAGCTATCGGGTGCTAGCCGCCCCGGCAAGCGAGATGCGCGAGAGACGAAAGGGAAGACATGAGTCTGATTGATGATCTGGTCAAACTCGAGGAAGAGGCCAAGGAGCTCGTCGCAGGCGCCGACGACGCCGCAAAGCTCGAGGCCGCGCGCGTTGAGCTGCTCGGCCGCAAGGGTCGCATCACCGGCCTGATGCGCATGATGGGCAAGCTCGCCCCCGAGGATCGTCCCATGATGGGCAAACGCGCCAACGAGATGCGCCAGCTGATCGAGGGCATGCTCGACGAGCGCACCACCGAGATGAAGGCCGCCGCCCTCAAGCACGCACTCGAGCACGAGGCCGTCGACATTACGCTGCCGGGCATCCGTCCGCAGATCGGTCACCAGCATCTGATCAAACAGATCATCGAGGAGGCCGAGGACATCTTCTGCGGTATCGGCTACACCGTCGAGTCCGGCCCCATGGTCGATACCTCCTACTACAACTTCACCGCGCTCAACGCGCCCATGGATCACCCGAGCCGCTCGGCTCGCGACACGTTCTATGTGGTCGACAACAACCCCGGCAGCGTCGCGCATCCCGAGGCTCACGCTCACGGCGAGTCCGACGTGCTGCTGCGCACCCAGACCTCGGGCGTGCAGATCCACACCATGGAGTCGCAAAAGCCGCCCATCTACATGATCTGCCCTGTCTCTTATACACATCTCCGAGCCCACGAGACATCT
>URFE01000002.1:0-44883 GCA_900546965.1 uncultured Collinsella sp. | reverse complement strand
GAGATCCTGAGATGTCTCGTGGGCTCGGAGATGTGTATAAGAGACAGGTCCTCATGGATTACGGCGCGGGCTACTGCGATTATCGCTCCGACATGACACGCACTGTCGTGATGGGCGGGCCCACGCAGGAGCAGCTTGACCTGTACGCGCTCGTGCGCCGTACGCACGAGGAGTGCGTCGCCGCCATCCATCCGGGCGTCGAGGGCAACGACATTTTCAAGCTTTCCAAGAAGATCATCGGCGATGCCGGCTATGGCGATTACTACAACCATGGTCTGGGCCACGGCGTCGGTATCGACATCCACGAGCTGCCCAACTTCAACCGCAGCAAGAACACCATCGAGATCGGCTCGGTTGTCACCATGGAGCCTGGCGTCTACCTGCCCGGCGTGGGCGGCGTGCGCCTGGAGGACTACGGCGTGGTCACCGAGAACGGCTACGAGCCCTTCACCAAGACCCCGCACGACCTGCACGTCATCGACTGCTAGCCCATTTCGATAGATTTTTGGGCGGGGCGCCCGGAGCAATTCGGGCGCCCCGCGTTCTCTTTTTATGCGCTCGCCGCAGGCGCGGTCTGCAAGTGTATAATTTCTATCATATGTAATTTGGACGCTTGTGCGTTCTGCCCATAACAAGAAAGGTCGCTATGCCTACCATTTCTACCGCCGACTTCAAGAACGGCCTCGGTCTCCGCATCAAGGACAAGGTCTACACCATCGTCGAGTTCCAGCATGTCAAGCCGGGCAAGGGCGGCGCGTTTGTGCGCTACAAGACCCGCGACATCAAGAGCGGCCGCGTCGTCGAGAACACCTGCAACGCCGGCACCAAGTTCGAGAGCGTCATGCTCACCACCCGTGAGTTCCAGTACCTCTACAACGATGGCGCCGACTACATCTTCATGGACAACGAGACCTATGAGCAGGTTCCCGTTCCCGAGGACATGGTGGGCGAGAACTCCAAGTGGCTGCGCGAGAACGACATCTGCCAGCTGCTCTTCGCCGACGATGAGCTCATGGGCGTGACGCCGCCGATGTTCATCGAGACCACCATCGTCCAGACCGACCCGGGCTTTAAGGGCGACACCGTCCAGGGTTCCACCAAGCCGGCCACGATTGACACCGGCGCTGTCATCCAGGTCCCCATGTACCTCAACGAGGGCGAGGTCATCAAGGTTGACACCCGCGACGGCAAGTTCGTCTCCCGCGTCTAGCAACCAACTCTTCTAGGAGGACTCATGCCCCAGGAAATCAAGATTGACGGCATCGGCATTTCGCCCGATGTTTTGACCGCCATCGTCTCGCGCGCCGTGTCGGATGTCGAGGGCATCGCCTCCGTTGGCGTCAAGGACCTTGCCACAAACCTTGTCTCCATGATGCTCTCGTCCAAGGCCCCTGCTTCCGAGCCGGCGGTCGAGGCCGAGGTCGTCGGCGACAAGCTCGCACTCACCGTGCGTGTCGTGGTGTTCTTTGGCTATCCGTTCAAGAAGCTCGCCGAGGCCGTTCGCGCCGCCGTGGTCGCCGCCATCGATGCTCAGGTGGGCGTCGAGGTCGAGCGCGTTGACGTTTGCATCGACGGTCTCGTTTTCCCCAAGGAGTAACCTTTGAGCCTTAAGGTTTATCGCGGGCGTACGCTTGCCCGCAGTCAGGCGCTGCAGCTGCTGTTCCAGGCCGAGGCCACGGACAGCCCGCTCGAGCGCGTCCTCGAGGGTGATTTCCTGATCTCGAAGGGTCCCCTCGATCCCTATGCGCTGGAGCTGTGCCGCGGTGCCTATGAGCATATCGATCGCATCGACTGCGCTCTGCGCTCCGTTGCCAAGAACTGGGATCTTATGCGCATGCCCGGCGCCGACCGCAACTTGCTGCGTATCGCCGTCTATGAGATGCGCTTCCTCACCGACGAGGAGGTCTCGGACGCCATCGTGATCAACGAGGCCGTCGAGCTTGCCAAGGCCTATGGCACCGACCAGTCCGCTTCGTTCGTCAACGGCGTGCTGGGCAAGATCGCTCGCAGCGAGGAGCTGCCAGGCGAGGACCTGTACCAAGAGCTGCTGGCCGAAGATCGCGCTCGCGAGGAGGCACAGGCTGCCGAGGCTACCGCCAAGGTTGCGGTTGCCCAGGCTGAGGCTGGCGTGCTGGCCGAGGATGCGGACGCCGCCGAGGCTGTTGTCGACTCCGTCGAGGAGTAGCTATGCCAGAGGGTTCCGTCCGCAACTTCGACGAGATCTCGGACCGCTTGGACCAGATCATCGCTACCGTTCGCTCCAAGGATACCTCCTTGGAGCGTTCGCTCGATTTGTTTGACGAGGCGATTGAGCTGGGCTCCCGCGCGGTCGATATGGTCGACAAGTTTGAGCTGACGCCGCGTGAGGCCGACAAGCTCGAGTAGGAATATGATGAGGATGCGGCAAACGAATCCCAGGATAGCTAGGCTGCATCTCCGGATACGAATGGTTGATGGCATTCATGAAACGCGTGCGTCTTGATGACGAACTGATTTCACAGGGCATCTGCGCCGATCGCGCGGATGCCCTTCGCACTCTTATGGCCGGCTTGGTCTCGAGTGGCGGCGAGCGCTTGACTTCGCCGGGCCTTAAGGTGATCCCGGGGCTGCCGCTGCACGTGAAGGGGCGCATTCCCTATGTTGGCCGCGGCGGTCTTAAGCTCGAAGGCGCGCTTGATGCGTTTGGCATCAATCCGACGGGCCTTGCCTGTTTGGATGTGGGCTGCTCTACCGGGGGTTTTACCGATTGCCTGCTCAAGCGCGGAGCTGCGACCGTTGTCTCTGTGGACGTGGGTCGCGCCCAGTTCGATTGGTCGTTGCGTCAGGACGATCGCGTGACGCTGCATGAGCGCACAAACGTGACGCAGCTGCCTGAGCTTGGCTATGCCGGCGCCATCGACCTGGCTGTGTGTGATGTCTCGTTTACCAGCATCGCGAACATTATCGATGCGGTACTGGCGTGCCTGGCGCCTACGGGTGCATTCTGCACGCTCGTAAAGCCACAGTTTGAAGCTCCGGCGGCGCTGGTGGGCGAGGGCGGCATTGTGACCGATCCCGCTGTGCGCCGCGATACGCTCGTGGCGGCGGTTGAGCTCTTTGCTGCCAAGGGGCTGTTCCCGGTCGATGTGTGCGTGTCGCCCATTCATGGTGCCAAGGGTAACGTTGAGTTTTTCCTGTACGGCACGAGGTTTGCCCCCGGCGACCGCACCGACGACGAGCTTCAATCCCAGGTATCGGTTTTGAGCGAGAAAGCTGCAACGCTATGAAGGTCTTTCTGGTTCCAAATTACTACAAGCAAGAGGCGGTCGAGAGTGGCCTGATGCTCGAGCTTTGGCTGACGCGCCAGGGCTATGAGGTCGCATGGGCTGCCGACCAGCGATCGAAGATTCAAAGCACGCCTGATATCGACGGCTCCGATCTGGTTATTACGCTCGGCGGCGACGGTACGTTGCTGCGCGCTGCCCGCATCCTCAACCATCGCGAGATTCCTATCCTCGGTCTTTCCTATGGTCACCTGGGCTTTCTAACTGCTGCGAGCCCCGAGGAGCGCGACATCCTGCAGGTCGTGAGCGACGCCCTGTCCGGCGAGCTGCATGTGAGCCGTCGCGCTACCATCGCCGCGGATATCGTGTCCGTGCGCGAAGACGGTACGAAGGATGTCGTGCGCACCTTCGCCCTCAACGACATGGCGCTTACCCGCGGTCCGCTGTCCGATATGGTCGAGTTCGACATCACGGTGTCGGGCCACCATATCGATCGACTGCGTGGCGACGGCGTGGTCGTGTCCACGGCGACTGGTTCTACGGGTTACGCACTCAGTGCCGGTGGCCCCATCGTGAGCCCCGACTATACGGGCATGGTCTGCGTTCCCATTGCGCCGCACACCATTCAGGCCCGTGCCTTCTTGACTTCGCCGAGTGATGTCGTCGAAATCTTTATGTCCGATGATCGCCCGAGTGTTCCGGCGATTGCTATCGATGGACAGTTTATTACCTGCGATGGCACCGTTGAGAACGTGGCTGTGCGCCGCGGGCCCGGAGATGTGCTGCTCCTCGATTACGGCCCCGAGAGCTTCTATAACTCGGTGAGCCGCGTTTTCTACGGAGTCCGTCATGATCGATGAGCTGCAGGTTTCTAACATTGCACTCATTCGCGAGGCGACGCTGGTGCCGAGTGCCGGCCTGACTGTCCTGACCGGCGAGACCGGCGCCGGCAAGACCGCGCTGCTCTCGGCCCTCAAGCTTATTTTGGGTGAGCGCGCGGATTCGTCGACGGTGCGCGAGGGCGAGGCACTGGCGAGCGTCGAGGCGCGGCTGTTTGACGGCCCGCACGACACGGAAGGCTTCACGGTCCAGCGCAGCCTTTCTGCCGAGGGTCGCAGCCGCGTGAAGATTGACGGCCGCATCGCCAGTGTGCGCGAGCTTTCGGAGCGCGTCGGTGTGATGATGGATCTGTGCGGCCAGCACGAGCACCAGCGCTTGCTCGATCCGGCGCATCACGTTGCGATGGTCGATGCATGGGCAGGGCGCCCGGCACTCGAGGCGCTGGATGCGTACCGCGCCTGCTTTAAAGCCTCGCGCGCTGCCGCCAAGGAGGTTCGACGTGTCGAAGAGGCCTCGCGTGCGCAGGGGAGCCGCGTCGAGGAGGCGCGCTTTGCGCTCGAGCGCATCGGCGAGGTCGACCCCAAGCCGGGCGAGTATGAGGAACTCGAGGAACTGCTGCCGCGCTCCGAACATGCCGAGGTACTGGTTGCCACGGCTAACGATGCCCATGCATCGCTTGCCGCCGAAGGGGGAGCGCTCGATGCCGTGAATGGCGCCGTGGCCGAGCTTTCACGCATGGCGACCGTCGATCGCAAGCTGGGTGACATCGCCGATGCACTTTCGGATGCCTGTATCTCCCTTGAGGATTGCGCGAACGAGCTTCGTGCCTATCGCGATGGCATCGCCTTCGACCCGCGCGAGCTCGCTCGCATGCGTGAGCGGTATTCCGACCTCAAGGGTCTGTTGCGTCAGTGGGGTCCCACTATGGACGATGTTTTTGCCATGCGCGATCGCTCGCAAGAGCTGCTGTCCCTGGTTGATGATGGCGATGAACAGATCAAAAAGGCGCGTGAAGCGCTTGGCGCGGCGGAGCGCGAACTGTTTGCTGCCGCCAAGGCGCTTAAGCGCGCTCGCAATACGGCGGCCCCGCGCTTCTGTCACGAGGTGGGCCGCCAGATGGCTCGCCTGGAGATGGGTAGTGCCGAGCTCGTCTGGGAGTCGCGTGATCTTCCCCGTGCTGAGTGGACGCCCGTTGGTCCTTCGAGCTACGAGCTGCTATACCGCAGCGGTGCCGGTTTGACGCCGCGCCCCTTGCGTCGAATTGCGTCGGGCGGTGAGCTCAGCCGCGTCATGCTGGCGAGCAAGGTTGTCCTCGGTAACGCGGACGGTGTCGATACACTGGTGTTTGACGAGGTCGATGCTGGTGTCGGTGGCTCCACGGCGCGTGCACTTGCGGGCGTGCTGGCAGATCTCGCCGCTACGCATCAGGTGATTGTCGTAACCCATTTGGCGCAGGTCGCCGTCATGGCTGACAAGCATTATGTCGTCAGCAAGGAACCGGGCGATGTTCCCCAAACGCATTTGGATGAGGTAACCGGCGAAGCGCGTACCGCCGAGATCGCCCGCATGTTGAGCGGCGATCAGTCTGAGGCAAGCTTGGCCCACGCAAAGCAGATGCTCGAAGAAGCTCGAGGTTAGGTCGTATCAGTGGTGTTGGTGGGACAAAATAGACTGAAATTTTTGTCCCACTACGCGTTTTACTCAACGACCTTATCCGGCTGGATGAGCTCCTCGTAGTAGCTGATATGCTCGCGCGCGTCTTTAATCTCGGGCAGCAGGAAGTTGTAGATGACTTCGATGATCATCGTGGCGCTGATCTTGGAGAACGCGAAGTCACCCGTTGTCAGCAACGCTTCGTGATTGACGGTATTAAAGGTGTAGTCGGCGAGGCGCGCAAGTGGAGACTTGCTATCGCTGCTGATGACGACCACGGTTGCGCCGCAGTCGCGAGCCGCTTTTGCCATGCGATTCAGTCGGCGCGATTTGCCAGAGTTTGAGATTAGCACGATAACGTCACCCGGGCGCAACGTGAGCGCAAAGCCGATTGATGTCTCGCTAATGGTGCTCGCCATGCAGCGCAGGCCCAGCTGCGAAAACTTAAACGTCGCATCGAGCGCGACCGCGTTCGTATTGCCCACAGCTGCAAACTCAATAACCCCTGCATGCTTAAGGGCATGCACAACAGCCGCCAGCGTATCGTGGTCGATTCCGTCGATGGTCGCATTAAGCTCGCTCACCTTGGCAGCCAGGATGTTCTTGAGGCTCTGCTCCATATTGTCGAGCGAGACCTCGTCGGTCAGGCCCTCGCTGCGCTGGCTTTCCAAATCCCTCGCCAACGAAAACTGAAAGCTGCGGAAGCTGCCAAACCCAAGCTTGCGGCAGAAGCGCGAAACGGTCGCCTCGGACGTGGCAGCGGCGCGTGAGAGCTGAGCCGCCGTGAGGCGTGGAGCCTCGGACTGGTGCTCCAATATATAGTCGACAATGCGCTGCTCGGACTCGCTGTATCCCTGATGGGTACTAATGAGGGAAAGTGCGCTCTTGCTACTATCGGTCATGGATGGCTCCTGGTTGGCATGAAAATCTAATTTGATTCGCAATGCCATAGTATACGGGCATTTTTAATTACAAGATACACCTTGCCGTTTCAAGTGTTGATGGTAAACTTTCACCTACCGTTTACGTTTATGAAAGAACCTTTCACCGGAGATTTGCACCTTGTCTCTTCTCACGCGGGCGGTAGGTTGGTATCTTTCAGTTGTGGAAAAACGCGCATCGAAGCGCGTGTAGGGGAGCGCCCGCGGGCGCTGTACTCAAGAAGGAGGGACACATGGCTAAGTTTGACATCATCGCCGCGACCGGTTGCCCGACCGGCATCGCGCACACCTTCATGGCGAAGGAGGCGCTGGAGAAGGCAGCTGCCGAGCGCGGTCTGACCATTAAGGTCGAGACTCATGGCCAGGTCGGTGTCGAGAACGAGCTCACCAAGAGTGAGATCGCTGGTGCCAAGGCCGTCGTCGTCGCAGCCGATAAGGATGTCCAGGCTGAGCGTTTCGCCGGCAAGCCCATGGTTTCCGTTGGTGTTTCCAAGGCCCTGTCCGTTGAGGCCGCCGGTAAGCTGATTGACCGCGCGCTCGCCGCCAAGGGCGACAGCACGGTTGCGGCTGCTGCCGATGTCGAGGACGAGGTCGAGGAGAAGGAGTCCATCGGCCACGTCATCTACAAGCACCTCATGAACGGCGTCAGCCACATGCTGGTCTTCGTCGTTGCCGGTGGTGTTCTGACCGCTGTCTCGTTCCTGTGGGGCATTACGTCCTTCGATTCGACGGCGTCTGACTACAACAGCTTTGCTGCGATGCTTAAGATCATCGGCGGCATCGCCATGAACCTTATGGTTCCGGTGCTTTCCGCCTACATCGCCGAATCCATCGGCAAGCGCCCGGCGCTCGTCCCCGGTTTCGTTGCCGGTATGATTGCCATCCAGGGCCTGCCTGTTAACGCCGAGACCGGCATGATCGACGCCGGTGGCGCCGGCGTGGGCTTCGGCTTCCTGGGCGGTATCGTCGGCGGCTTCCTCGCTGGCTATGTCATCTTGCTGCTCGAGAAGGTCTTTGCCGGTCTGCCCAAGAACCTGGACGGCCTCAAGGCTATCTTCCTGTACCCGCTGTTCTCCACGCTGATTGTCGGTCTCGTGATGCTCGGCATCTCCGGCCCCATGGCTGCCATCAACACCGCCATGATGGACTTCCTCAAGGGTCTGTCTGCCTCTGGCGCCGTTGTCCTGGGTCTTGCCATTGGCTGCATGTGCGCCTTTGACATGGGCGGCCCGGTCAACAAGGCTGCTTACGTCACCGGTACCGCTATGCTCACCGAGGCTCTGGCCGCCGGTGTTGGCACCGATACCTACAACTTCGGCACCAACTTCATGGCTGCCGTCTCCGCCGCTTGCATCGTTCCGCCGCTGATCACCACCTTCGCCGTCGTTGTCGGCAAGAAGTACTTCAGCCAGGAGGATCACGACGCCGGTGTCGTCAACCTCATCCTTGGTTGCACCCATATCACCGAGGGCGCCATTCCGTTCATGACCAAGAACATCTGGCCCGTCATGCCCATCATGATGCTCGGTTCCTCTATCGCTTCGATCCTGACCATTATGTTCAACGTTCACGATCCGGCGCCTCACGGTGGCTTCCTGGTCCTGCCCGTTGTCGAGAACGGTCCGCTTTGGGTCCTCGCGATCCTCATCGGCGCTGTGGTCGGTGGCATCCTGTTCGTGGCCTTCAAGAAGTACGACTTCGAGAAGAACCAGAAGCCCGCTCCTGCAGCCAAGCCGGCTGAGGCCCCTAAGGTCGCTGCTGTCGAGGCCCCCAAGGCCGAGGCTTCCGACTTCGTGAAGGTCGAGAACGTTTTTGTCGCCGAGGACTTCGCTTCTCGTGACGAGGCTCTGAGCTTCGTTTCCAACCAGGCCGTCAAGGCCGGTATCGCAAGCGACGCCGACGCCGTGATGAACGCCTTCCTGGCCCGCGAGGCCGAGGGCACCACGGGCATGATGGAGGGCTTCGCCATTCCGCATGCCAAGTCCGACGCCATCACCGAGGCCGCTGTCATCGTCGTCAAGGACGAGTCCGGCGTGACCGGTTGGGACACCATGGACGGCGCTCCCGTCAACGTGGCTATCGCCCTGCTCATCCCCGGTGCCCAGGCCGGCACTACGCACCTCAAGATCCTGTCCAAGGTCGCCGAGGCGCTCATGGACGAGGACTTCCGTGCTACCGTCAAGGGTTCCACCGACGCCGCCAAGATCGCCAAGACGATCAACGCGCGCCTGGTTTAACTCCACGGTACGCGAATAACATCGCCCCTGTATATAAGGCGGAGACCCTCTCCAGGGCCTCCGCCTTTTTCATCCCCAAATAAGTTGCGGTGAAATAGGGACTATTTAAACGTTTCAACTGCAAAATCAGTCCCTATTTCACCGCAACATGCAGAAGGGTATAGATAGCCCCCATCAACCAGATCAACCAGGCGAACAACAATCAGCCAGAATTCCGTTCCGCCGATATTGCTCTGGATCGACCGAGTTTCCGCAGCTTGCTCGCCCACAGGGGGCCGGACGCGGCCAGTGAGATTTATCGCGAGTTCCGCACGAGCCGAAGAGCACTTAATGTGCTCTTCGTGCGAGCAGGACTGTAGAGCAGGAAATCTCACTGGCCGCGACCGGCCCCCTGTGGGCGAGCAAGCGGACGACAAACACATCTGTCCAATAATTTGTCTGAAACATAATGAAAAACCGTTTGATGTGAGTTAATATAAACAACGTCGTGAATCTGACTCCTGCCACATGCATGACAGGGGTTAAACACAAAAAGGAGTCAATTATGGTTTCTGAGAAGGCTACCCTCGTTAATCCTCAGGGTCTGCACATGCGTCCGGCTGGTCTGTTCGCCTCCACCATGGGCAAGTACGCCTGTGACGTGACGGTCGTCACCCCCGAGAAGGAGGTCAACGGCAAGTCCCCGATGGCCCTCATGGCTGCTGGTATCCCCTGCGGTACCGAGGTCGAGGTCAAGTGCGACGGCGCCGACGAGGCCGAGGCTCTGGCTGCTGCCATCGAGCTCATCAAGAGCGGTCTTGGCGAGTAGAACTCAAACGGGTCGCATGTTGAACAACTAAGTTCATATTTGGGGGCGCAGTGACCTGTTGTAAGGTAACTGCGCTCTTTTGTCATGGATATGGCAAAACGCTTTATCACATGACACGGAGAGAGGAATGGGAATGTATCAGGGAGTCAACGCTTCCGAGGGCATCGGTATCGGCACCGTCATGGTCGCCGTCGATCCCGACTTGACGTTTGAGCCGCACGAGGTTGCCGATTCGGCAGCAGAGAAGGAGCGCTATCAGTCCGCTCTTTCGGTCTTCTGCGAGAAGACCCAGGCTCAGGCCGACCACATGAAGGAGACGGTGGGCGAGGCCGAGGCCGAGATCATGAGCGGACACATTGTCCTGGCTCAGGACCCGGGCATGACCGACGCCATCAACGCCGCCATTGACGGCGGTACCTGCGCCGAGCAGGCGCTCATGGACACCTCGACCATGTTCGAGAACATGTTTCTGTCCATGGACGACGAGATGTTCCGTCTGCGCGCGGCCGACATCGCCGACATCCGCACCGGTATTCTGGCCGAGCTGCTGGGCAAGGAGGTCGTCGACCTCTCCGTCCTGCCCGAGAACACCGTCGTTGTCGTGCACGACCTTACGCCGTCCATGACCGCCACGATCGATAAGGCCCACGTTGCCGGTATCGTCACCGAGACTGGTGGCCGCACGTCGCATTCCGCGATCATCGCGCGCGCCCTCGAGATCCCGGCTGTCCTTTCGGTTTCCAATAGCTGCACCGCGCTGCGCAACGGTATGACCGTTGTCGTCGACGGCGGCAAGGGTATCGTCGAGGCTGATCCCGACGAGGAGACGCTCGCTGCCTACACCGCCAAGGCCGAGGCCTTCGCTGCCGAGAAGGCAGCCCTCGAGGCCGTTCGTGGCAAGCCGTCCGTGACTGCCGATGGCATCAAGAAGATCATCGCCTGCAACATCGGTAACCCCGATGACGTGCCCAACGCGCTCGATCACGACGCCGAGGCTATCGGTCTGTTCCGCTCCGAGTTCCTGTTCATGGACTCTGCTGAGCTTCCTTCCGAGGAGGAGCAGTTCAACGCCTACCGTAAGGTCGCCAGCGCGCTCAAGGGCGCTCCGGTCATCATCCGCACGCTCGATGTGGGTGGCGACAAGGAGATTCCGTATCTGCACATGGTCAAGGAAGACAACCCCTTCATGGGCTTCCGCGCCGTGCGTTACTGCCTGGCCAATCCCGACCAGTACAAGGTTCAGCTCCGCGCTCTGCTGCGCGCTAGCGCCTTCGGTGACGTCAAGATCATGATCCCGCTCGTCACCTGCGTCGAGGAGGTCTTGGCTGTCAAGGAGCTCGTCGAGCAGTGCAAGGCCGAGCTGACCGAAGAGGGCCGCAAGTTCAACGAGAACATCGAGGTCGGCATCATGGTCGAGACGCCCGCCGCTTCGCTGCTCGCAGACCGTCTTGCCGAGGTTGCCGACTTCTTCTCCATCGGCACCAACGACCTGATCGGCTACACCATGTGCGCCGACCGTGGCAACGACACCATCTCCAACCTGTACCAGGTTTACTATCCCGCCGTGCTCCGCTCGCTCAAGAACATCATCGAGAGCGGCGTTAAGGCCGGCATCATGGTCGGTATGTGCGGCGAGGCCGCTGCCGATCCGCTGCTCGAGCCGCTGCTGATCAGCTGGGGCCTGGAGGAGTTCTCGATGAGCGCTCCGTCGATCCTGCGCGCCCGCAAGACCATCAGCCAGTGGACCAAGGCCGAGTGCGACGAGCTCGCCGAGAAGGCACTCGCCTGCAACACCGCCGCCGAGGTCAAGGCACTGCTCGAGTCCGCAGCTCGCTAATTTGGTATCAGAGGTAACCGCGTGGTTGGAATGGGCCGGCCACGCGGCCCTCACATATACAGGGGGTACTGTAAATGTTCTACACGCTAACCGCTAACCCGGCTGTCGACATGACGGTTTCGAGCTCTCCGCTCGAGCCCGACGAGAACGTCCGCACCGGCTCGGCCAGCTACACGGCTAACGGCAAGGGCCTCGACGTGTCCTTCGCCTTTAAGAAGATGGGCGTTGACACCGTCGCACTCGGCTTCTTTGCTGGCTTCACGGGCAAGTTCATCGTCGAGGAGGTCATGAACCTGGGTTGTCTCTGCCGCCCGGTCTGGACCGACGGTATCACGCGCATTAACACCTACGTCAACGATGGCCAGCACGAGTACGGCATCCTGAACCCGGGTGCTCCGATCACGCCGCAGCACCAGGAGGAGCTCTACAACATCCTGGATACCGCGGGCGATCTTGAGTGCCTGATCGTCTCCGGCTCCGTGCCTCCCAAAGCTACGCCTGACTTCCTGGCTAAGGTCATGGAGCACGCTCAGGCTCGTGGTGCCGACGTCGTCCTGGACCTGTCCTCCGACAAGCTCAAGGAGCTCGCTCACAAGAAGCCGCTGCTCATCAAGCCGAACCATCACGAGATGAAGGCCATCTTCGGCGTGCCGGTCGACACCGA
The DNA here is from genome assembly GCA_900546965.1 of uncultured Collinsella sp. GTDB lineage: Bacteria > Actinomycetota > Coriobacteriia > Coriobacteriales > Coriobacteriaceae > Collinsella. The sequence continues at coordinate 32,640 of URFE01000002.1, read as the reverse complement.
CGACGAGGTCCGCGTTGCCATGAAGATGGCTCACGACGCTGGCGTTCAGAACGTGCTGCTCACCCGTGGTAGCCGCGGCGACGCTTACTTCTCCAACGGCGAGGACATCTGGTACGCCAAGCGTGAGTTCAACATCAAGCTGGTTTCTTCCGTCTGCGCCGGCGACTGCACCCTCGCTGCGTTCCTGCACAAGTGGTACAGGGATCGCGACAACGTCGAGGAGGCCATGAAGCTCGCTATGGCCACCGGCGCCAACGTTGCCGAGTCCGTCGGCATCGGCGACTTCGGTCACGTAGACGAGTACAGCAAGCGCGTTGCTGTCCGCAAGCTCGATCGTCAGTAATCGAAACGCGACATATTCGTGCGCATGTGGCGCCCCGGTTTCGGCTGGGGCGCCTTTTTGTTCCGCCTCGGGGGAGAGGTGTCCCGCCGTACTTCATCGCTTCCACACCGTTCACCGAGTAGTCCTAGCCTTTTACCGATGCGTGGAATATACTTTCATTAACACGTTGCTTCGTGAAAGGAACATTCATGATTTACACGCTCACTGCAAATCCCGCCATTGACTACAACATCGCCTGCGACGGTCTTGCTGCCAACACCGTCACGCGTACCCGCAACGCGGTCTACACGCCCAACGGCAAGGGCCTCAACGTCTCGTTTACGCTTGACCACTACGGCGTCGACACCACGATCCTGGGCTTTTTCGCCGGTTTCTCGGGCGAGTTTATCGTTAAGGGCGCCGAGGCCCTGGGCGTGCCCGTCAAGCCCGTGTGGACCGAAGGCATTACGCGCGTCAATGTGTTCCTCAACGCCGGTCCCGACACCGAGTACAACATGGTCAATGCCGGTGCCGCCATCAATGAGGCCAACGAGCAGGAGATGTTTGAACTTATCGATTCGCTCGATGACATGACCTGCCTGGTCATCAGCGGCTCGCTGCCTCCCAACACTTCCGAGGGCTTCTTGGCCGAGGTCCTGCGTCGCGTGAAGGCAAAGGGCGCCGAGTTCGTGCTCGATATCTCGAGCCATCAGCTGGCAGACCTCATTGCTCTGGAGCCACTGCTGATCAAGCCCAATGACGACGAGCTGCTTGACATCTTTGGCATCAAGGTGAGCGGTGGTGGCGACGAGTCCGTCAAGGGCGCTATGGCCGAGCTGCACGCCAAGGGCGCCAAGAACGTGCTGCTGACCCTTGGTGGCGCCGGTGCGTACTTCTCCAACGGCGAGCATATCTGGTTTGCCAACCGCACCTTCGACGTCAAGCTGCTGTCGACTGTGTGCGCCGGCGATTCCTCGCTCGCTGCCTTCCTGTCCGTGTGGCACGACGCCCCCGAGCGAGTCGAGGACGCCCTGCGTCTTTCGATGGCCACCGGCGCCAACGTGGTCGAGTGCCCGGGCCTGGGTGACTTTGCCAAGGTGGACGAATACAAGAAGAACATCGAGGTTCGTCAGGTCTGCTAGTTCCGGCACCTTGTCTGAATAGTTTGATTATTTCGCATCCGTCTTAGACTAGGACGGATGCGTTTTTGTTTATCGGACTTGCGTGTGCAGTGGAGACTGTTTCTTGCTAGACTTCTTGCAGACGCAATCGATAGCCAATTTGATAGTCGCAGGAGGCCATAGGCATGTGCAATGTTTCGCTCAACGGTACGCAACCGTCCGATGCGTCCCTGCGCGTCCTGCGCGCGCTTGAGGCGGCTGGTCTTGAGGCTTGGTACGTGGGCGGTTGGGTGCGCGACGCCCTGATGGGTTGCCCCAGCCACGATGTTGATATGTGCTGTAGCGGCCTGTGGCAGGAGTCCAAAGCGGCGCTCGAGGCCGCCGGCATCGCGGTTGTGGAGTCGGGCATTAAATTTGGCGGAATCACGGCTATTTCCGATTGCGAGCGTATCGAGGTCACCACGTACCGTCTGGATGGCTTTTACACCGATGGTCGCCATCCCCAGAGTGTGGAGCGTGCCGCCTCGCTCGAGGACGATCTGGCGCGCCGCGACTTTACCGTCAACGCTATGGCATGGCATCCCGAGCGCGGGCTTGTCGACCGCTACGACGGCCAGGGTGACTTGGAGCGCAAGCTGATTCGCGCTGTCGGCGATCCCAAGCGTCGCTTTAACGAGGACGCCCTGCGCATGCTGCGTGCGGTGCGCTTTGCCTGCCGTCTGGACTTTATGATTGAGCCCGAGACCAAGCGTGCGCTTGCCGAGTGCGCGCCGCTGCTCGATGCCGTGGCGCGTGAGCGTGTGGGTATTGAGCTCGAGGGCATTCTTTCGACCGGTCATGGGGGAGACGCGATGCTGCGCTACCCCGAGCTCATCTGTGCCTCTGTGCCTGAGCTGGCAGCGGGTCGCGGCTTTGATCAGCGAAGTGTCTATCATGCGTTTAACGTTTACGAGCATATCGCCCGTGTGCTGACGGTGGCAGGGGAGCTTGCGCTGTGCGACGGCGTCGCGCCCTCGTCGAGCCTTATGTGGGCGGCGTTTTTGCACGATGTGTCCAAGCCCGATTGTTTCACGGTCGATCACGCCGGCAGCGGACACTTCTACGGTCATCCCGAGCTCGGCGCCAAGAAAGCGCGCGTCATTATGGATCGCCTGGCGCTCTCGCACGACCTGGTGCGCGACGTGTGCCTGCTCATCAAATATCACGACAAGCCGCTGCGCCCCGAGCGCTCCTGCCTGCTCAATATGATGCGCGCGCTTTCTGGCGAGGGCGTCGACACGGCCCGTCTGATTGACGAGCTCATGGACCTTAAGCGTGCTGACACGCTCGGCAAGGCCCCGTCGTGTTTCTATTACGTTGAGACGATTGAGGAGATGCGCGCGATGGCGCACGAGCTGCTGAAGGCAGGGGAGCCCTATACGCTCAAGATGCTCTCCATCAACGGCGGCGACCTGATCCGTGCCGGAGTCAAGCCCGGGCCGGAACTGGGTCAGCTTCTCAACTCCGCCCTCGACGCCGTGATCGAAGACAACATTCCCAACGATCGCGAAGCTCTGTTGGTCCATCTCAACTTGAATTAGCTACCCAGTTTACCTGCGTGTTCCATAACCTGCCGACATTTTTTCGGCAATTTGGAATTTCTTCTTGCGCTGACGTTTTTTGTCCCGTAATATATTTCCTCGCAGCACGGCAGTGCAGATGTCATGTGGCCCGTTCGTCTAGCGGTTTAGGACGCCGCCCTCTCAAGGCGGAGATCACCAGTTCGAATCTGGTACGGGCTACCACGCATCTGATACCCGGACTTCCCATGGAAGGCCGGGTTTTTTATTTTCAAACAACCGTCTGCAATTCCCGTTTGAACCAGAGCTTTGCGTTCTGCTTATGGCCCTTACGGGTACAATATCCAAGATATTTTGACTGTTAGAAGGAGTCTCATGACGGAGTCCTCTCAGCATACGTCTAAGCCCCAGGTCGAGGTTGAGGCCTCGGGCGGAGATGACAATAAGAGCGCACGCCGCGGCGCCATCTTTATCGGCGTCGTGCTGGTGGGTTATATCGTCTATCTGGTGGTAACCGGGCAGATGGGGCAGTTCTGGGCCGCAATGTCGAGCGTCCAGGCGCCTTGGCTCGCTGCTGCATGCTTTTGCATGTTCCTGTACCTGTTCTTTGGCATTGTGGCCTATGCGATCGCTGTCTGGCTCGACCCCAATTCACCCGTCGGCATTCGCGACCTGATCTCGGTCGAGGCGAGTGGCATCTTCTTTGGCAACCTCACCCCTATGATGATGGGCTCGACTCCTGCTCAGATCTACCGCCTGACCAAGGCGGGCCAAAATGTCGGCGAGGCCGGAGCCACGCAGTTCACGCGCTTTATCGTGTATCAGTTTGGCCTCGTTGCCTGGGGCGCTATCCTACTGCTTGCTCGCATGCCGTTTTTTGCCGAGCGCTATGGCGACATGACGCTGCTGTGCGTCTTTAGCTTTGGTGGGCACTGCTGCATCTTGCTGGGCATCTTCGCCGTCGCTCTCATGCCTAAGACCGTCACGCGCGTCGCCCATTGCATCATCAATTGGCTCGAGCGCATTGGTGTCTCGGCCACTAAGATCGAGGGTTGGCGCACGTTTGTCGATGGCGAGATCTACTCCTTCTCCGAGAAGTTCAAGCTTTCGGCCGGACATTTTTCTTCCATGCTGCTCACCGTGTTTATCACCATGCTGCAGCTCGCGTTTTTCTATCTGGTGCCGTATTTCCTGATGCTTGCCTTTGGCCACCATGAGGTCGACTTTTTCTCGGTCATGGCCGCGAGCGCCTTTGTCCAGCTGTTGAGCTCTGCGGTCCCCCTGCCCGGTGGAACTGGTGGCGCTGAGGGCGGCTTTGCATTGTTCTTGGGTCATTTCTTTGGGTCGGCTTCGACCGCCGGCTATCTGCTGTGGCGTCTCATTACGTTTATTGCGCCTACCATTTTGGCTGCGCCCCTGCTGGGACTTAAGAGCGCCCACAACGAGAGCATCCATGCGCGCTGGGATCGCGTGATGCGCAAGCTCGGCCGCACGCCTCAGACGCCCTCTGCGCCCACTAAGCCGCACCCCACGAATGCTGTTACCGTTGATCCCAAGAAGCACGCTCAGAAGGCTTCTGGGACCGCTAAGCCGGCTCATAAAGCCTATGTGCGCCAGACAGGCGATGGTATTCGCGTATCTCCGTCGGCACTCAATAAGAAGAAGCACCCTAAGTCGCAGTAGGGCAGTCGTGCGTTCTTCATGATGCGAGGCATATTTGTGCTGTATGGGGGATAATCCTCTTACGTAGATTATCTCTCATCTGTTGATGAATGCTCGCATATCGAAGGGACACGCCCATGGCAACCAGCAAACCGCGTCTTGATCGTCGCATCATTCGCAGCCGTAATGCCATCCTTTCGGCTTTCGAGCGCCTGCTCATGGAAAAGCCGCTGGCAGACATTACGGTGAGTGCCATCGCGCGCGAGGCCAATGTCGACCGCAAGACCTTTTACGTTCACTTTGGTACGGTTGACAGCCTGCTCGATGCCATTGCCGTCGATGTGGTGGAGATGATTGTCGACTCGGTCGAGAAAACGCTTGCTTCTATGGACGGTGACACCAGCGAGCGCGCTCTTGACGCGGCGGCGACCTTCTTTAAAACCGTTAATGAGGCACTGTGCAACAACTTAGTGCTCAATCGTCAGCTGATCGAGAATATTCCGCTCGATGATTTCATGGCTCGTCTTCGTGCGCCGCTCGAACATGAGATTGCCGAGCGCGATCTGCTGCCCCAAGGTCTCAAGGACGAGATGTTCGACTACTATCTGGCGTTTTTGCTGTCGGGTATTATCGGTATCTATCGCACGTGGGCGCTGTCTGACGGCTCGGTTCCTATCGAGCGCGTCTCTGAGGTCGCCAACGATCTGACTCTCAATGGTCTGTCGAGTCTGGAATCTCGCTTGGATTAGGCCTAGTTGGGCTCGTCGGCGTGGAAATTTCTGTTCACGAGGTTCTCCGGCGTCTTGTAGACCTCGCCGGCGTAGGAGCTGTAGTCTGAGGATCCTTAAAAGAAAGTCCAGTTTATCCTTCCCATTCCAAATGGGAATCCTCCGATGCGCCTTCGCGCGCTCGCATGACCTCGATACCATGTGAGCGTGCGAACTCGACGAGCTCTGCGTTGCGGGCGTTTATGGTGCCGAAGGCAGCGGGGCACACGATAAGGCGCGCGCAGTGGACGAGGAGCTCTTTGGCGCGGGCTATGGTTTTATCCCCGATCGGCTCGAAGGCGCGCTCGGCCACGCATTCCGCCGCCAGGTCGCGCGCGAGCTCGCAGTCGATGTCCCCTTCGTGCAGAACGCCCGCGTAGAACGCCTTGCCTTGCCGGATGAGCTGGCGAAACACAGCCGACCCCGTACCTGCGCCGGCGATGACGAACGTGTGCGCATCGCCGTGCGGGCGCCCAATTTCCACGCTGCCGAAGCGCTCGTTGAAGGTGCCATGTTGAAGGCCGTAGAGCTCGCCAATCGTCTCGCGCATGAATATGTCCTCGGGTGCGCCGGCGCGGAAGACCCGGCCGTCCTTCACGCAAATCACCTTGTCGGCGCTTTTCTGCGCGAGCTCGAGTTCGTGGATGGACATGATGACAGCCACATTCCGCGATTTCGCAAGGTGGCGAAGTATTCGCAGCAGGTCGATCTGGTAGCGGATATCGAGATACGACGTGGGCTCGTCGAGCACGAGCACACGCGGATCCTGCGCGATGGCGCGTGCGAGCATGACGCGCTGGCGTTGCCCGTCGCTTATCTGCATGAAGTCGCGCTCGGCGAACTCTTCCACATGTGCGGTTTTCATGGCCTCGTCGACCCGACTATGGTCGTCGGGCGAGAGTGTGCCCATTCGCCCGGTGTAGGGATGTCTTCCCGCCTCTACGATATCGCGGCAGGTGAGGAGCTCGGTCCGGGGGCGATCTGTCAGCATAACGGCAAGGTTCCTTGCGAACTCCGCCGTCTTCCATCGGGAAATCTCCCGTCCGTCGAGCTCGACCGCGCCGGCAAGCGGTGCAAGATGGCGTGTGATGGTTTTCAAGATGGTCGACTTGCCCGAGCCGTTCGGCCCGATGAGCGCCACGACGTCGCCCGCGCGAACCTCCAGATCGACACCTTCGACTACGACCTTCTTGTCGTAGCCCGCCGACAGGTCGCTTATGCGGAAAAGCGGCGCTCCGTCAGCCTGCGTTTTGACCGGGGTTTCGAGGTTCGGCTCCGCTCGGAGGAGGCGTTCCGCGCGCAGTTCCGCACGAGCCGAAAGTGCCTTCTGGCGCTTTCGTGCGAGCTCAGGACTGTCTAAGCATGGAATGTTCCTTCCGAGCGTTTTGGGCCGCGGCACGAATTCCCCCATCTACCTCACCCGTTTCTTCAACATGAGCGCGATAACCACCGGCGCGCCGAAGATGGCGGTGACGGCGCTGATGGAAAGCTCGACGGGAGAGAACAGCGTGCGCGCGATCAAATCGCAGCCCGCGCAGAAGATGGCGCCTCCCAAGAAGCACGCAGGAATCACGCGGATGGGCTTCGACGACTTCAGCGCCGACTTCACGAGATGCGGAACCGCGATGCCTACGAACGACACCGGACCAGCGAACGCGGTCACGCAGGCGGAGAGAATGCTCGCTAGAAGGACGAGCACCACGCGGAAGCGTGCGACGTTCACGCCGACGCTTTTCGCGTAGGCTTCTCCCAGCTGGAAGGCGGAAAGGGGCTTCGATATCGCGAATACGCATGCGCTCACGGTGATCACCACGACCGCGATGACCGCGACGTCGTCCCAGCTCGAACCCGAGAAGCTACCCAAAGACCAGTTGTGCAGGTTCACGATGGACTGGTCGTCGGCGAAGGCGATGAGGAAGTTCGTCGCCGCCGAGCAGATGTATCCCACCATGACGCCCGCCACGATGAGCATGGCCATGGAACTTATGCGCCGTGCGATGAGGAGCACGAAGCCGATGGTGATAAGCGAGCCCAGAAACGCTGCGACCACCATGGCCGGCGAGGACATGGCCTGGTTCGCGCCCAGAAGTACGATCATCGTAAGCGCGACGACGAACTTTGCGCCCGAGGAGACGCCCAAGATGAACGGGTCGGCGATGGGGTTGTTGAAAAACGTCTGCAGCAGGAACCCGGAGAGCGAAAGTGCCCCGCCGAGAAGCACGGCTGAAAGCACGCGCGGCAGGCGAATCTCCCAGATGACCTGGCTTTCCATGGAATTGGCCGCGCCGCCCGAAAGGATGCCGGGGATGTGGTCTGCGGGTACGAGCACGCTCCCGATGCACAGGTTGGTCCCGACGAGCACGATGAGGGCAACGGCGAGCAGCGCCGTCACGACGCGACACCGCGCGGCGCGCCCCGATTCGTCGTATGCCATGGAAAGCCGGCTTCTCATGGCGCTAGCCGAGCTTCCTCAGATAATGGAAGTTGCTCGCGTCATCGCCGGTGAACGCCCCGTGCAGCTCGTCGATAATGTCGGCGGTAGAAGTCATCTGCTGGTACATGTCGGCGCTTGTGACCCAGACGTTGCCGTTCTTCACGGCTTTGAACTGCGACAATAGTGCGTTTTTGCCTACGAAGTCGTTCAAGGTGGCAACCGATTCGTCGATGGTGCCGTTGTAGACGATGATGTCGGCATCCTTCGCCGTCGCGTAGAAGCGCTCCATTTCGAGCGTTACTGACGAACCTGACGTCGACGCCGTCTGTGCGTCATCGAGCGCGTAGCTGCCGCCCGCAAGCTCGATCATCTGCGCCACGTAGTCGCCCGCCCGCCGCGTGACGGCGGCCCCGTTCGAGTTAATGTAGAAATACGCCACGGTTTTACCTGACGACGCGAGCCCCGACGTTTGCTCGACGCGGGCCTTCTGCTCGTTGAACAGGTGCGCGGCCTCGTCTTCCTTGTCGAACAGGACGCCGAAAAGCTTAATCCACTCGACGCGCCCGAGTGCTTCGGGCTCGCTCGACGACTGTTCGGTGAGCACGACGAGCCCGAGCTTCTGCAGCTTTTCCTTCACATCGGGCGTGTGGTTGATCATGGTGTTCTCGATGGCGAGCGTGCAGCCCGAGGCCGATATTCGCTCGTAGTCGGGCGCGCTGTACTTGCCGCCGTAGGCGATCGCCCCACTTTCGAGCGCGCTTTTGAAGCCCGCGACCGAGCAATCGTCGGCCTTCGTGCCCGACATGAGGATATTGTCGTTCGCATCGAGCGCGTCGACCAGGCACATCGTCGCCGACGACACGAGGTACACCTTGTCGGCGGGGCGCCTTATGACCGCGATGTCGGAGCTCAACCCATCAGGTACCTTCGCATCTTGCGGCACCACGAGGAAGCGCTCCCCGTTCGAAACGCAGATAAGCCGCAGGCCGCCTTCGAACTCGTCGACAGTGAAGTGCTCGGCGTATTCAAGCTGAAGCGCCCCCGTCGGCTCCCAGCCGCAGCCCAAATCGGCGTTGTGGAAGTCGGCCGCGGCGCTTGAGGCCGTTCCCGCAGGGGAGCCGCCGCTTGCATCGTCGCCCGATTTCTCCTTCATGGTGGATGAGTCGAAGTAGAGCGTGTAGTCGATGGTGTGCGGCGTCGACATGGCGACGGTCTCGGCCGACACGGCGATGTCCTCGTCGAGCGTGACGGGTATCTCGAACGTGGAGTTGCCGCCGTCGTTTACGGGCGCGTAGTCCACGCCGTCGGCGGTCATCTTGTCGTAGTTCGAACTCGACCAGGTGATGGTCGCGGTGTAGGTGTCGCCATCCTTCACAATTGTGGTGGGTGAGGCGATGCTTGCGCGCCCTGACCCGCCGGAAAGCGAGACGCTCACAGTGTATTCCTGAGAGCCCGCCGTGCCACCGGTCGCGTTCGGGCTCGCACTGCACCCCGCGAAGGGAAGCGCGAGCAGGGCGACGAGAACGCAGGCGATCGCGCGCGCCGCGATGCTGCGGCGCTTCCTGCTTTCCCCCTTGGGAAGAATCGACCGCATGGCGTTACTTCAGTGCGTCGGCGCGCAGATCGACGCCGGCGGATTCGAACACGAGCGTGCGGTCGTACCACTGCTCTTTTCTAATACTCCACGCGGCGCAGGCGGTGTCCTCGTCGAGCGCATCAACGGGCACGTCGTAGGTGTACTTGCCTTCCGCGTTTTCCACATAGGGGATGAAGTCGGCCTCGCTCGCGGCGGCAGCCTCGTCGCCCGTGCCCATGAAGAGCTTGCCGTAGCCCGTGCCGGAAAGCGTCATCACGCAGTGCATGGAGCCGTTTTCCACGATGAGCTGGGCGTCCACAATCCTGAACATGTTCGAGCTGGAATCTACGGTGATCGGATAGGTGCCGTCGGCCACCTTGTCGGCGGTGATGGGGGCAGCGCTTGCGCCCTCGGGCGCATCGGCCGCCTGTTCGGTCTTTTCCTGGGAATCGGCATCGCTTGCCTTTGCGCTGTCGATTGAATTTCCGCCGCAGCCGGCGAGCGAGAACGCGAAAAGCGCCGCCGACAGGGCGAAGGCGAGGGTTTTCTTCAACATGGAGGGGGTTCCTTTCAATCGCTTCGACCGTCCGCGCCGTGCGGTGGGCGGGCGGGATGCGAATGCAACGGGCATGCGCCGTCGGTCGGGGAAGGCGCATGCCCGTTGCACGGGGACGTGGCCGGCGCCCCCGTGCGCGGCGAGTTTACAGCTTGGCGATGGCGTCGTCCACGTGCGAGACGTAGATGTCGTCGACCGCGACGTTCTGTCCCAGACCCTGGAGCAGGCACGTCACTTCGAAGCCGGCGGCCACGAACTTCGCAGCCCAGCTGTCGGGGTCGGTCTCGTCTGCCATGTCGTTGTTCGCGTGGTCGCCCGCGACCACCATGAACGGCGCGAGCACGGCCTTCTTGTAGCCTGCGGCGCTCGCGGCGGCGATAACATCCTCGCAGGTCGGTTCAGCCTCGACGGTGCCGACGAAGAACTGCGTCAAGCCCTCGTTCTTGAACACTTCCTGCATCTTGGCATAGTCGGCGTTGGAATCGGCTTCGGTGCCGTGGCCCATGAGGCACAGCGCCGTCTTGCCGTCGTCGAAGGACGCCATGTTCTCCTTAATGGCTGCGGCCACCTTCTTGTAGTCGTCGTCGGAGGTGAGCAGCGGGTCGCCGAGCGAGATCTTGTCGAACTTGTCGGCGTACTTGTCGAGCTCGTCTTTCACGTCGGTGTATTCCAGGCCGCCCATGAGATGCGTCGGCTGCACGACGATTTCCTTCACGCCGTCTTCCACGCAGCGGTCGAGCGCCTCGGTCATGTTGTCGATCGTGATACCGTCGCGCTTCTTCAGCTTGTCGATGATGATCTGCGCGGTGAAGGCGCGGCGGATGTCGTAGTCCTGCCAGTACTTCTCGCGGATAGCGTCTTCGATGGCGCCGATGGTGATGTGGCGCGAGTCGTTGTAGCTCGTGCCGAAGCTCGTGACGAGGATGACCGGCTTCACGGCCTTCTCCTTTTCACTCGATTTCTCGGAACTCGCGGAGGTGTTGGAGCAGCCCGCGAGCGCGACTCCGGCGAGCGCGACGGCTCCGGTTGCTGCGGCGCCCATGAAGCCGCGGCGTGACATCTGGTCGGACATGGTTTTTCCTTTCCTCGGTTTGCCGGTCCCCCGGCGACAGTTGCTTGTCGGCACAAGCGAAAGAAAAGCGCACCCCTCGGGGTTCACAAGGAGCTAACGCCACGGCGATGCCGTGAGGAAAAGGCGAAGCAGTCTGGCTTGGGGCGCGAGGCGGTTCGCCCGCGCGTCCTATACAGTAATGTCCCTTGCCCAGGATTCCCACCTGGTTCCCTCCGCAAGCCAGCGCGGGCTGTGCGGGCGCCGCGCCGGTCATTTCCTTTTATCCGATTGTCATATGCTCGTTGCCGAAACTTTTACTATGATAGTGGGCACTTGTGAACGTGTCAAAGCCAGGGCGGGCGGCATTGCGCCTCCTGCCTGCGTATTTGCGCCGATTGCCGCCGTAGGCGCCGTGTTTTGCCCGCTGCGCGAATGGCGGCGTAAACGGTTGCGATGAGAAACGGGAAGGGAAGGCTCGGATGATTCATATCGTTGGCGCAGGCTCGGGCGCCGCCGACCTTATCACGCTGCGCGGGGCGCGCCTTCTGCGTGCGGCCGACGTGGTCGTTTGGGCGGGAAGCCTTGTGAACCCCGAGCTGCTCGCCGAGTGCAAGGAATCCTGCATCGTCTACGACAGCGCGCACATGACCTTGGAGGAAGTGCTCGACGTGATGTGCGCGGCAGATGCGCGGGGCGAGGACGTGGTGCGCCTGCACACGGGCGACCCGTGCCTGTACGGCGCCATCCAGGAGCAGATGGACGCGCTCGACGCGCGCGGCGTGGACTACGAAGTGGTGCCCGGTGTGTCGAGCTTTTGCGGCGCCGCGGCGGCGCTTCGCCAGGAATACACGCTGCCGGGAATCAGCCAGTCGGTCGTGATCACGCGGCTTTCCGGGCGCACCCCCATGCCCGCGGGCGAGGGCATGCACACCATGGCGGAAAGCGGCTCGACTATGGTCATCTTCCTGAGCTCGGGTATGCTCGCCGAGCTTTCCGCCGAGCTTTTGGCCGCGGGCCGCAGCTCCGACGAGCCGGCGGCGCTCGTGTACAAGGCGACCTGGCCTGAGGAGCGCGTGGTGCGATGCACAGTGGGCACGCTCGCCGATGCGGGTGCGCGAGAGGGCATCGACCGCACGGCGCTCGTGGTGGTGGGCCGCGTGCTCGGAGCTCGCGGCGGGTTTTCGCACAACGGCGCGCAAGCAGAGTCGTACGAGCGCAGCAAGCTTTACGACCCTTCGTTTGCCACGGGGTATCGGAAGGCGAGCAGCTAGCGTGGCCTTCGAGCACTACATATATACCGGGACGACCCGCCTGCGCTGCGGCTACACCACGGGGAGCTGCGCCGCGCTCGCGGCGAAGGCGGCCTGCGAGATGCTCTTGTCACGAAAGCCCGTCGGCCGCGTGTCGATCGTCACCCCCGGCGGGCTGCCCGTCGAGGCGGACGTGGTCGACGCATGCATCGGCGAGGGGTGCGCCCAGTGCGCCGTGCGAAAGGACGCAGGCGACGATGCCGATGTGACCGACGGCGTGCTCGTGTACGCGCGCGTGGAACATGCGGGGTCGGGCACGGGCACTGCGGGCAGCAAGGGCGTGTCCGCGCGCGAATCGGAAGTTTCCATCGATGGCGGCGTGGGCGTGGGGCGCGTGACGTTGCCCGGGCTCGAGCAGCCGGTGGGGGCGGCCGCCATCAACGCGACGCCGCGCGCGATGATCACTTCGGCGGTGCGCGAGGTGTGCGCCGCGCACGGCTTTTCTGGAAATATTGCTGTGACGATTTCGGTACCCGAGGGTGTTGCCCTTGCCAAAAAGACCTTCAACCCGCATTTGGGGATAGAGGGCGGCATCTCCATCTTGGGCACGACGGGCATCGTCGAGCCGCGCAGCCTCGCTGCCTTGCGCGACAGCATCGAGCTCGAGATCCGGCAGCATGCGGCTATGGGGCGGCGCGGAGTCGTGCTCACGCCCGGCAACTACGGCGGGCAGTTCATCTCGGGGCATTTCCACCTAAACGGTGCGCCGGTGGTCTTCATCTCCAACTTTGTGGGCGATGCGATTGATTGCTGCGTTCGCGAGGGATTTACCAATGTCCTTCTTGTGGGACACATCGGCAAGCTGGTGAAGGTCGCTGGCGGCATCATGGACACCCATTCGCGTACCGCCGACTGCCGCGCGGAGATTCTGGCCGCCCACGCGGCCTTGGCCGGCGCGGGCGCGAAGACCGTGCGCGAGATCATGTCGTCGGTCACGACCACGGCGGCGCTCGAGGTAATCGAGGCCGCCGGCGTGGGGGACGCTGCGCGCGCCTCGCTCGCTGTGGCAATCGAGGACAGGTTGCGCCGCCGCGCGGCGGGCGCATGCGACATCGCCGCGGTCGTGTTCGACGCCGAGCGCCGCGAGCTTTTCCGCACGTCGGGCGCCGATGCAGTCATCGGGGAATTGGGGGCGACCTATGAGTAAAGGCGTGCTGTACGGGGTAGGCCGCGCAATCGGCTGGCCGGGGACGAAGGTGGTCATGAAGGCGCGCCGCTCGCTTGCGGACACGAAGCGCATCCTTCGCGAGGAGGGCGCCTTCGACGGTGCCGAGCTCGTAGAGGATTGTGGGCTTCCGGGCGAGCGCGTGTACCGCTCGCTCGACGATGTGCCCGATCGGGGTAGCTACTTCTCGACGATGGTGGTGCGCTAGATGAGGGTTTCCTGCATAGCGTTCACTGAGAGGGGGTATGCGTTGGCTGAGCGCACCGCACGCGCGCTTTCCGATTGCGCGCAGACAGGTGAAGATGACCCTGGCTGGGACGTTTCCGTTTCGCGCGGATTCGGCGAGGGGAAGGCCGACCTGCGCGCATGGACGGCGCACGCGTGGGAAGCGTCGGACGCGCTTCTGTTCGTGGGCGCGGCGGGCATCGCCGTGCGGGCGATCGCGCCGCATGTCGCCTCGAAGACAAACGATCCCGCGGTTGTGGCGATCGACGAGGCGGGGCGCTTTGCCGTCCCGCTTTTGTCGGGGCATTTGGGTGGTGCGAACGAGCTTGCGCAAACTGTGGCACGCGCGGTAGGCGCCATCCCCGTCATCACCACGGCGACCGACGTCCGCGGCGTGTGGGCGGTAGATACGTGGGCGCGCCGTGCGGGGCTCGCCGTTTCGAATCCCGAGGCCATCAAGCGAGTGTCGGCGCGGCTGCTTTCGGGCGGGCGCGTGGCGCTCTATTCCGACATGCCGATTTCGGGACAGCCGCCTGAGGGGGCTGACATTGCGTCCGACCGCGCTCGGGCCGATATCGTCGTGTCGCCGTTCGCTGGCGCGAATGCAGGTGCGTCCGTTCGTGCGGCGGAGACAACGGGCGAGGTCGTGCCCGCCGGTGAGACGGGGAAGCCGGCGGGCGTGCGGGCGCAGGCGCCTGCGCCCGAGCCGCTTCGCCTTGTCGTGCCCTGCATCGTTGCGGGCATAGGATGCCGTCGCGGTGCGTGCGCCGAAGCGATCGAGGAGGCGTTTCTTCTCGCGTGCGGGCAGGTGGGTATCTCGCCTTCGGCCGTGCGCGAGGCGGCGACGATCGACGTGAAGGCGCACGAGGAGGGTCTGCTCGCTTTCTGCCGCGCGCGGAATATCCCGCTCGCGACGTATTCCGCAGAGGAGTTGTCGCAGGTCGAAGGCAGCGTTTCGCCATCTGATTTCGTGCGCGCGAAGGTGGGGGTCGACAACGTGTGCGAGCGCGCGGCGCTCGCGGACGGGGGCAAACTTATCTTCCCGAAGCTCGCTCACGGCGGCGTGACCGTCGCGTTTTCCAAGGTAACTATCGAACTTTCGTTTAAGGAGCGGTGATGGGAAAGCTCTTCGTGGTGGGGATCGGCCCGGGCGGCCCCGACGGCATGACGATTGCGGCCCGGCGCGCGCTCGAGGCGGCGGACATCGTTGTGGGGTACACGAAATACGTGGAGCTCGCGCTCGCCGCCGTGCCCGACGCGGCGCATCTCGCGACGCCGATGATGCGCGAGGTCGAACGGTGCCGCCTGGCGCTTTCGCGCGCGCAGAGCGGAGAAGCCGTGGCGCTCGTGTGCAGCGGTGACGCGGGCGTGTACGGCATGGCGAGCCCCGTGCTGGAGCTTGCGGAGGACTACCCCGATGTAGACGTGGAAGTTATCGCCGGGGCCACCGCGGCTCAGAGCGGGTCGGCGGTGCTCGGCGCCCCGCTTGCCCACGACTTCGCGGTCGTGTCGCTCTCCGACCTGCTCACGCCATGGGAGGTCATCGAGCGCAGGCTCGCCGCCGTGGCGAGCGCCGACTTCTGCATCTGTTTGTACAACCCGCGCAGCAGAAAGCGCGCCGACAGGCTCTCGCGCGCGGCGAAGATTATGCTCGAATGGAAGGCCCCCGACACGCTCTGCGGCTGGGTACGCAACATCGGGCGCGAGGGGCAGCAGTCGGGCATGTGCAGGCTCTCCGAGCTGGGGGAGCTCGATGCTGACATGTTCACCACCGTGTTCGTCGGCAACGCGGGCACGAAGCGCGTAGGCGGCCGTATGGTCACGCCGCGCGGGTATCGGGAGATTCCATGCGAAAGGTAACGATCATCGGGGCGGGTCCCGGAAACCCCGACTTGCTCTCGCGCGCGGCGCTCGACGCGATCGACATCGCCGACGTGGTCATCGGCGCTCATCGCGCGCTTGCCGGCATCGACGTGCCGCCCGACGTGGTGAGATGCGAGCTCGTGAAGACGGCGGACATCGTCGCCGCGCTCACCGATGCGGCGTCGTGGCAGCGCGCCGTGGTCGTGATGACGGGCGATGTGGGGCTGTTCAGCGGCGCGCGCCGCCTGGTGGAGGCGCTCTCCGGCGGCGCGCAGGTGGACGTGCGCATCATTCCCGGCATAAGCTCAGCGTCGTATCTCGCCGCGCGCCTCGCGCGTCCATGGCAGGATTGGCGCTTCGCGAGCGCTCACGGCGTGGCGTGCGACATCGTGGCCGAGGCCGAGCGCGCAGGTGAGCTCTTTCTCGTCACGTCGGGCGGGGAAGACCCCTCGCGGCTTTCGGGCGAGCTTGTGCAGGCGGGCTTCGGGGACGCGCGCGTGACGGTGGCCGAGCGCCTGTCGTACCCCGACGAGCGCATCACCTGCGCGACCGCAAGTGAAATTGCAGGTCAGACGTTCGACGACTTGAACGTGATGCTTATCGAGTTCGCAGGCGGCGCCGCGAGCTCCCGCTGGCCGTACGCTTCCTCGGGCATTCCCGACGAGCTCTTCATCCGCGGCGACGTTCCCATGACCAAGCAGGAGGTGCGCGCCGTCGCGCTCGCGAAGCTGCGCCTTACCGCGACCGACACCGTGTGGGACGTCGGCGCCGGCACGGGGAGCGTGTCGATCGAGGCGGCGCTCGTCGCGCGAGCGGGGTCGGTATGGGCGGTCGAGCGCAACGCGGCCGGCGTGCGGCTCATCCGAGAGAACGCGGATGCATTCGGGTGCGGCAACGTGCATGCTGTCCCCGGTGTCGCCCCCGAAGCGCTCGCGAAACTGCCCGTCCCCGACGCCGTGTTCGTCGGCGGGAGCGCGGGCGAGCTTCCCTCCATCGTAGAGGTGGCGCTCGAGAAGAACTCGCAGGTTCGCCTGTGCGTGCCATGCGTCACCGTTGAGACGCTCACCGAGGCGTGCGCGCTCCTCTCGGGTTCGCGCTTTAAGGGGTTCGAGGCGTGCCAGGTGTCGGCCGCCCGTGCCGAGGCTGTAGGCTCGCACCATCTTATGAAGGCGCAAAACCCCGTGTTCCTCGTCAGTGCGCATGGTACAGGTTGGGAAGGCGGCGCCCGGTGAGCACGTCCATCCCGCGCTTCATGATCGCTGCGCCCTCGAGCGGGAGCGGCAAGACGGTCGTTACGTGCGCGCTCCTGCGCGCGCTCGCGCGCCGCGGCCTCGCATGCGCGGCCTTCAAATGCGGCCCCGACTACATTGATCCGCTCTTTCATCGTCGCGTCGTGGGCGCGCGCTCGGGCAACTTAGACGGCTTCTTCACCGACGCCCCGACGCTGCGCGCCCTGCTCGCCCGCGGCGCCGCGGGCGCGGATGTCGCGGTGCTCGAGGGGGTCATGGGCTTCTACGACGGCATGGCGCCCGGCGTGGCCGACGCGAGCAGCTACCAGGTTGCGCGCGACACGGAAACGCCGGTCGTTTTAGTGGTGAACGGGCGCGGGGCGTCTTTATCGCTCGCCGCCGTAATTCGCGGCATCGCCGAGTTCCTGCCTTGTGCGAACGTGCGCGGCGTCGTGCTGAACAAGACGAGCGCCGCTGCCTGCGCCTACGCGGCGCCTGCGATCGAGAAGCACACGGGCGTCGCGGTTTTGGGGAATATCCCCGCCGACGAGGCGTTCTCGCTCGAAAGCCGGCATCTGGGGCTTGTGACCGCCGACGAGGTCGAGCAGCTCTCCGCGCGCATCGACAAGATGGCCGAGCTGGTGGAAAAGAGCGTCGACGTCGACCGCTTGCTCGAAATAGCGGCGACGGCACCCGATATCCGCGAGGAACCTTACCGGTTGGAGCCGATCGCGGGAGCGCGGCCCATCGTCGCCGTCGCGCGTGACGAGGCGTTCTCGTTCTACTACGAGGAGAACCTGCGCGCGCTCGAGGACCTGGGTTGCGAGCTGGCCTTTTTCAGGCCCCTGTGTGATAGCGAGTTGCCCCTGGGGACAAGTGCCCTCTATCTGGGGGGCGGCTACCCGGAGCTCCATGCGCGGCAGCTCTCCGAGAACGCGCCGATGCGCGAGGCGGTGCGGCGCGCGGTGGAATCCGGCATGCCGACGGTCGCCGAATGCGGTGGGTTTCTGTACCTGCAGCGCGAAATCGCCGATAGCGAGGGGCGGCGCTGGCCTGTTGCGGGCGCCCTTGAGGGCGCAAGCGAGAACGGGGGAAGGCTGTCCCATTTCGGGTACGTGGAGCTCACTTCCCAACGCGACGGGCTCTACGGGCCGCGCGGCACACGCATCCGCGCGCACGAGTTCCACTACTGGCAGTCCACCTGCCCGGGCGGCGACTTCTGGGCGCAGAAGCCCCGGCGCGACAAGGGCTGGCCGTGCATGACGACCACCCCGTCCCTGGTTGCGGGCTTCCCGCATGTGTACTATCCTGCGAACCCCGACGTTGCGCGCGCGTTCGCGTCTGCCGCAGCGTCGTTCGCAGAGAGGAGACGGCATGGCTGAAGCAACCGAAACCGCGCTTGCCTGCATCCGCGAGGAAGTCGAGCGCGCGTTCTCGTCGGCGCCGGGCGCCGTGCTCGAAGCCGCGCTCTCCCGCATCGCGCCCGCAGACGAGTGCGCCCGCGCCGCCGCGTACGCCGCGTGGGACTCCATCGCGCACCCCTTGGGGGGATTGGGCGACTTTGAAGACGCCGTCGCGTGTATCGCCGCAGCTCAGGGGAGCGCCGAGGTGGCCGAGTTTCCCCGTGCGCTCGCGGTATTCTTCTCCGACAACGGGGTCGTTGCCGAAGGCGTGTCGCAAAGCGGGCAAGACGTGACGCGAGCCGTCGCGCGCAACATGTGCGAGGGGGCCACGAGCGCCTGCCGCATGGCGGCGTTCGCGGGTGCCGAGGTCGTGCCCGTCGACGTGGGTATGGCCCGGGGCATAGAAGACGCGCGCATGGTGCGCGCGAACGTGCGGCGGGGGAGCGGCAACATCGCGTACGGCCCCGCTATGTCTCGCGATGGGGCCGTGCGCGCGATCGAGGTCGGAATCGCCGTCGCGTGCGGGCTTGCCCGCGCCGGCGTGCGCCTTCTCGCCGCGGGCGAGATGGGCATCGGCAACACGACCACCTCGGCGGCGGTGGCCGCAGTGCTCATCCGGGCGGACGCGCGGAGCCTCGTCGGGCGCGGCGCGGGGCTCTCGGACGCCTCGCTTGCGCGCAAACGCGACGTGGTCGAGCGCGCTATCGACGCGAACTCGCCCGATCCCGCCGACCCGATCGACGTGCTCTCGAAGGTGGGCGGCTTCGACATCGCGGCGATGTGCGGCTTCTACCTGGGGACTGCGGCCTCGAAGGCGCCGGCGCTCCTCGACGGGGTCATATCCTGCACGGCGGCCCTGTGCGCGGTGCGCCTGTGCCCCAACGCCTTGGGCTACCTCGTGGGCACCCACGCATCAAGCGAACCTGCAAGCCAGGAGCTCCTTCGCGAGCTCGGCATAAAGGCACCCCTCGTCGCAGGCATGCACTTGGGCGAGGGCGCGGGCGCCATGGCGTATCTGCCCCTTCTGGATTCGGCGCTGCGCGTGTACCGGGATGGGAAGACGTTCACGGCGACTGGCATGGCTGCTTACGAGCATTTCGAGGCTGGGAAATGACGGTGACGTTCGTTATCGGCGCCGCAGCGAGCGGCAAGAGCGCCTATGCCGAGTCCCTGTGCCTCGGGCACGACGGCCCCCGCGTGTACCTGGCAACGATGGAGCCCTTCGGGGAAGAGGGCGCCCGCCGCATCGCGCGCCATCGGGCGCTGCGCGAGGGCAAGGGGTTTTCCACCCTCGAGCGCACGCGTGACGTGGGCGCCGCAGCGTCCGGGCTTCCGTGCGGCTGCACGCTTCTTTTGGAGGACGTGGGCAACCTGGTTGCGAACGAGCTCTTCGCGGAAGGCGGCTTGTCCCCACGTGACCCCGACGCTGCGGCGCGCGAGGTGCTCGGAGGCATCGAACGGCTCGCTCAGGCCGCTGCGTATACGGTGGTGGTCACCGTCGACGTGTTCGCCGATGGGATGCGCTACGATGAGGGGACCGAGGCATGGAGGCGCGCGCTCGCGCGCGTGAACGCGGGCGTGGCGGCGCTGGCCGACCGCGCAGTCGAAGTGGTATGCGGGATTCCCGTGTGGATGAAAGGCGAAGGACCTACAAGGTGAAGATAGCAGAGGCAATCGGCGCGGCGTTCGGAACGTTCTCGCGCATCCCCGTCCCGAAATCGGCCTGGACCGATTTCGGATCAACCCATGCGCTTGCCGCGTTTCCCCTGGTGGGCCTTGCGGAAGGCTTCCTCATGACGGCGTGGGGGTACGTGGCGAACCTGCTCGGCGTGCCCGCGACCATCGTCGCGGCCGTGCTCGTGGCGCTGCCTGTGGCGGTGACGGGAGGCATCCACCTAGACGGGCTCTGCGACACCTCCGATGCGCTTGCAAGTTGGGCCCCGCGCGAGCGAAAGCTCGAGATCATGCACGACCCGCGGGCGGGCGCCTTCGGGGTCATCGGTGTTGTCGTGTACCTTATTCTGCAGTTTTCCCTGTTCACCGCGCTGCCGCTTACGGCGGGGGCGTTCCTCGCGCTTCTGTGCTCGCTCGTGTTCTCCCGTGCGCTTTCGGGGCTCGCCGTAGAATGCTGGCCTGCCGCGCGGGCGGACGGCATGGCCGTGGGGCTCTCGCCTGCGAAGAAGCGCGCGGCGATCGTCGTGCCGCTTTGCGCTTTCGCTGCGGCTTCGGCTGCAGGGATGGTCGCGTGCGCTCAGGCCGTCGGCGCCCTTATGGCGGTGGCGGGGCTTTTGGCGCTCGCGTGGTACCGTCATGTTGCCCTGTCCCGCTTCGGCGGGGTGACGGGGGATTTGGCCGGATGGTTTCTGCAATGGGCCGAGCTCGCGATGCTCGCCGTGCTGGTGGCGGGGGGCATGCTCCTATGATGCTCGTGGTAGGTGGCGCGCATTCGGGGAAGAGGACCTTCGTGCGCGAAAAGCTCGGGTTCGCGGCGGACGATTTCGTCGACGCGGCGCAGCTTGCGGAGGGCGGCGTGCCCGCGGCTTTTGCCGGCCGTGTCGCGTACCGTGCTGAGGAACTCGTACGCGCGCTCGACGCTGACCGGGCGCTCGAGCGGCTGATCGGCTTCGACGCAGTGATTCTGCCCTTGGTCGGCTCGGGGGTCGTCCCCATGCGTGCGGAAGACGCCCAATGGCGCGAGCGCGCGGGGCGCCTGGGATGCGCGCTTGCTGCGCGCGCCGACGTCGTCGTGCGCATGACGTGCGGGATTCCCCAGGTCATCAAAGGAAACCTTGCCGATGCGCCTCGAGGGACGCAGGGCGCGGGCGCGCCTTTGGAAGTCGTCTTCGTGCGCCATGGTGCCACGGCGGGCACGGAAGACCATCGCTACAGCGGGGCGGGCACCGACGAGCCCCTGTCGAGCGCGGGCGAGCGCGCTTTGCGCGACCTCGCGTGCGATCGTGACGTGTTCCGTGTTATCACGAGCGGCATGGCCCGCACCGACCAGACGGCTCGCATCCTCTTCCCGAACGCGGAGCTTATGGCGTGCCCCGGTCTGCGCGAGATGGATTTCGGTGACTTCGAGGGGCGAAGCGCCGCCGAGCTTAAAGAGGATGCGCGCTACCGCGCCTGGGTAGACTCCTGGTGCGAGACGCGCTGCCCGCATGGCGAGGGCAAGAGCGATTTCACCCGCCGCGTTGTCGCGGCGTTTCGGGAGGCGTGCGAATCGGAGCGCGCCCAGGGGCGCGGGCGCGCCGTCTTCGTCGTTCACGCGGGTACCGTGAAAGCGCTGCTTTCCGAGCTTGCTGTCCCGAAAATGGAATACTTCGACGTGCATACCGAGCCGGGCGGCGCATGGGCCGCCACCTGGGATGGGCGCTGCCTTCGCGACGTTCGCCCCGCTTCGGGGGGCGATGCCCGGTGATGACGATTCTTGCCGTCGCCGCCGGGTTCGCGGCCGACCTTGCCTTCGGCGACCCGCGCTGGCTTCCCCATCCCGTCGTCGCCATGGGGCGCGCGATCACGTGGGCCGAAGGCCGCCTGCGGGGCGCATTCCCGCAAACGTCCGCGGGCACGCGCGCCGCAGGGCTTGTGCTCGCCGTGGCGCTTCCGCTTGCGTGTGGGCTTTTGACCTGGGGAATCCTGCATTTTTGCGGCATGGTTCACTCCGGCTTGCGCTTCGTGGCCGAGGCATGGGCGAGCTATCAGATTCTCGCGACATGCGAGCTGCGCCGCCAGAGCCTGGCCGTGGCCCGCGCGTTCTCGAAGGGCGGCCTTGTCGCGGCGCGCGAAACCGTCGGGCTCATCGTGGGACGCGACACGTCTGTTCTCGACGAGCAGGGCGTTTTGCGCGCCGCCGTGGAAACGGTGGCGGAGAACGCGAGCGACGGCGTCATCGCGCCGCTTTTCTACCTTATGATCGGGGGTGCGCCCTTGGGCATGGCGTACAAGGCTGTGAACACGCTCGACAGCATGGTGGGCTACAAAAACGCGCGCTACATCGACTTCGGCTGCGCCTCGGCGCGCCTCGACGATGCGGTGAACTGGATTCCCTCGCGCTTATCGGCCCTGCTCATGATCGTCGTGTGCCCGATCGTCGGGCTCGACGCGCGCGGGGCGGCGCGCATCTGGCGCCGCGACAGGCGTCGCCATGCGAGCCCCAACTCGGCGCAGACCGAGTCGGCGTGCGCGGGCGCGCTCGGGCTGCGCCTGGCGGGACCCGCGGTGTATTTCGGCAAGCTCGTTGAGAAACCGACGATAGGCGACGCGTCCCGCGAAATCGAGTGGGGCGACATCGCCCGGGCGACAAGGCTCATGCTCGCCGCGTCCGTATGCGCGCTCGTCGTCTTCGGTGCCGCACGCGCAGCGGTCGTGCTCGCCGTGGGGGCGATTGTATGAGGGAAGACCACGCCGCGTCCCGGGCTGCCGGGGGAATCCTGCGCGCCCGTGCGCATGGGGGTAGCACGCAATCGCTCGGCATCGCTTGCGAAGGGGGCGCCTCCGACCTCATCGACTTCTCGGTGAACGTGAATCCGGCAGGCCCCTCGCCGCGCGCCGTCGCCGCAGCTCGCAAGGCGCTTTCTCGAATCGACGCCTACCCCGATAGGGAAAGCCTCGCCCTCGTTCGCGCCCTAGCGCGTGCCCAGGGCATTCCCGAAGATACTATCGTCTGCGGCGCGGGCGCGTCCGACATCATCTGGCGGCTCGCCGCGGCGGTGCGCCCGAAACGCATCGTCGTGTGCGCGCCGACGTTCTCTGAATATGCGGAGGCGGCATCGTACTACGGCGCATGCGTGCAGGAGTTCCCGCTCTCCGAAGCGGACGACTTCGACGTGCCCGCCTCCTTCGCCCGCGCGATCGATGGGCCGGGAGACGTGGCGTACCTCTGCAATCCGAACAACCCGACGGGGCGCCTCGTCGACCCCCGCGTGATCGATGCCGCGGCTTGCCGCTGCGAGCAGGTGGGCGCGCTGCTCGTCGTGGACGAGTGCTTCCTCGGATTTGCGCCCGACGCCCGCGAAAGGAGCGTGGCCGCACGCGCCGCGTGTTCGCGCCATGTGGCCGTGCTCTCCGCGTTCACCAAGCTCTACGGAATGGCGGGGTTGCGGTTGGGATATCTGATCAGCGGAAACACCCAACTTATCGAGGGGATTCGCCGGGCGGGGCAGGCGTGGCCCGTCTCCTCGGTCGCCGAGGCCGCGGGCATCGCCGCCCTGGAAGACGTCGAATACGTCTCGCGCACGCGCGATGTACTGGCGGGCGAGCGAGCGTGGCTTTCCCACGAGCTCTCCTCGCTCGGGCTTTCCGTCGTGCCGTCGGATGCGAACTTCCTTTTAGTCCGCACGCCGGCGAAAGACATCCCCGAGCGCCTGTATAAACAGGGGGTTTTGGTCCGCACGTGCGACTCGTTTTCGGTACTGTCCCGTTTCTGGTGCCGCGTCGCGGTGCGCACGCGCAAGGAGAACGCCCGGCTTGCGATGGCGTTCAGCCGCGCGCTTCGGGCGGAAGGCGCATCGGGCGAAGGCGAACCCGACGAACGGGGCGGCGCTTCTTGCAGCGGCGCTATGGCGGGCGCGGATGGCCGAGGCTCGGCGAAGGAGGTCGATACCCGTGGGTAGGGCGAAGCCCATCATGATCCAGGGCACCATGTCGAACGCGGGGAAGAGCCTGCTTGCGGCGGGGCTGTGCCGCGTGCTTTCGCAGGACGGCCTGCGCGTGGCTCCCTTCAAGAGCCAGAACATGGCGCTCAACAGCGGTGTCACGGCCGATGGGCTCGAGATGGGGCGCGCCCAGATCATGCAGGCCGAGGCGTGCGGCATCGCGCCCGACGTGCGCATGAACCCCATCCTGCTCAAGCCCGAAAGCGACCACCGAAGCCAGCTCATCGTGGCCGGCAAGGCGCAGGGAGCCTTCGCTGCGAGGGACTACTTCGCGCGAAAGAAGGCGTTCATGCCGCAGATTTTGGAGGCGTTCGATTCGCTCGCGGAGGAAAACGACGTCATCGTCATCGAGGGCGCCGGCAGCCCCGCCGAAATCAACCTCGCCGAAAACGACATCGTCAACATGGGGCTCGCGCGCGCCGTGTCCTCCCCCGTGCTGCTCGCGGGCGACATCGACCCAGGCGGGGTGTTTGCCCAGCTCTACGGCACGGTCGCGCTCTTTGCGCCCGAGGATCGCGCTCTTTTGCGGGGGCTTGTGGTGAACAAGTTCCGCGGCGATGTGGAAATCCTGCGCCCGGGTTTGGCCCCGCTCGAGAAGATGTGCGGGGTTCCCGTCGTGGGGGTCGTGCCGTATCTTACGCTCGACCTGGACGACGAGGACTCGCTCGCGCCGCGCCTATCTGCCCGCGAGGCGCGCGGCGTCATCGACGTCGCCGTCGTGCGCCTTCCGCATCTGTCGAACTTCACCGACTTCGACCCGCTTTCGCGCGTGCCCGGCGTGGGCGTGCGCTACGTTTCCTCGACGACCGATCTGGGCCGACCCGACCTGGTGGTGCTCCCCGGCTCGAAGACCACGCTCGACGACGCGCGCTGGCTTGCGGCTAGCGGCATCGGAGCCTGTGTACGCGCGCTTTCGGGCGCGGGCACGCCGGTGCTCGGCATATGCGGAGGCTACCAGCTTTTGGGTGACGAGCTTTCCGACCCGCACGGCAGGGAAGGCGCTGGCACCGCGCGCGGGCTCGGGCTCATCCCTGCAAGTACGGTGTTCAGGGAGGAAAAGCGCCTCGCCCAGTCGGAGCTGCGCATCACGGGCGCCCAAGGCGCGTTCTCGGTGTGGAACGGCATGACGGCGCGCGGGTACGAGATTCACGACGGCGAAACGACCGTCTCTTGCGCCCCTGCGGGCACGATTGGTGGCAAACCAGAAGGCGCGGCCTGCGGAAACGTGTTCGGAACCTATCTCCACGGCCTGTTCGACGAACCGGGGGTGGCGCTCGCCCTCGCACGCTCGCTCGCGCGCATGCGCGGCCTGCCCGAGAGCGTCGTGGGTGCTGCGGGCGCGGCGTCCGCGGCCGATCACCGTGCGCGCGAGTTCGACCGCCTGGCCGACGTCGTGCGCGAGGCGCTCGACATGGAGTATGTCTACCGCATTATCGAGGAGGGCGTATGATCCACGTGTATCATGGCGACGGCAAAGGCAAGACCACGGCGGCGATGGGCCTCGCCCTTCGCATGCTCGCCGCAGGCCGCCGCGTCGTCGTCGTGCAGTTCCTGAAAGACGGCGAAAGCGGGGAGGTGCGACTGCTCGCCGAGCATTTCGGCGTGCCCGTGTTCGCGGGGAAGGTGTCGGAAAAGTTTACCTGGTCCATGACGTCGGAAGAACTTGCCGCGACGTGCGAGCTGCACGATGGGAACCTCGCTTCCGCGCTCGCCGAGTTCGAGGGCGCGCAGGAGGGGCTGCTCGTGCTCGACGAGGCGCTCGACGCGCTTTCGAAGGGTCTTGTCGATGAGGCGCTCGTGGACCGCGCGCTCGATATGTCCGCGCGCGGCGTCGAAGTAGCGCTCACCGGGCGCGCGCCTTCCCGCAAGATCGTGGAGAAGGCCGACTACATAACCGAGATGCGGTGCGAGAAACATCCCTACGAGCAGGGGATATGCGCAAGGGAAGGAGTGGAGTACTAGATGGATTCCAAGGAGATGGCGCCCGGCGACATCGAGCGGCGCAGCTTTGAAATCATCACCGAAGAGCTCGGCGGCCGCACGTTCCCGCCGCTCGAAGAGCCCGTCGTGAAGCGCGTCATCCACACCACTGCCGACTTCTCGTACGCCGATTCCCTCGTGTTCACCCATGACGCCGCGCACTGTGCGCTCGACGCACTGCGCGCAGGGGCCACGGTGCTCACCGACACGAACATGGCGCTCGCAGGCATAAGCAAGCCCGCGCTCGCGAAGATCGGCTGCCAGGCCGTGTGCTATATGGCCGACCCGGATGTCGCCGCAACGGCGCGCGCCGCGGGCACGACTCGCGCCGTTGCGAGCATGGACAAAGCTTGCGGCATCGAGGGTCCGCTCATCGTGGCCGTCGGCAACGCTCCCACAGCACTTCTGCGCCTCGCCGAGCTCATGGACGCGGGGAAGATCGCGCCCGCGCTCGTCGTTGGGGTGCCGGTTGGGTTTGTGAACGTGGTCGAGGCGAAAGAGGAGCTACTCGCGCGACGCGTGCCGGCCATCGTCGCGAGGGGTCGCAAGGGCGGCTCGACCGTGGCGGCCGCCATTATGAACGCGCTGCTCTACCAGATCACGCGCCCAGGCGGCCCGAAGTGACGGCGCCCGCATCCGCGCCGGCGCTGTGCATCTTCGCCGGCACCACCGAGGGCCGCCTTCTGTGCGAATGGGCAAGCGGGGCGGGCATCCCCGCCCGTGCCTACGCGGCAACCGAGTACGGAGGCGAGCTTTTGGGCGAGCTTCCGGGCATCGAGGTGCATGCGGGCAGGCTCGACGAGGCCGACATGGAGCGCGAGCTTTCCGGCGCGCGCATCGTCGTCGACGCCACGCACCCCTTCGCTACGCTCGCAAGCGGCAACATCCGGGCCGCTTCGCTCGCCGTGGGTGCACGATGCCTGCGCCTTACGCGCCCGGTCGAGGCGCTACCCAAGGGCGTCGTGTCGGTCGCGTCGATCGCCTGCGCGGCGCGCTTTCTCTCCGAGAACCCGGGTCGCGCGCTTCTCACGACGGGGAGCAAGGAGCTTGCTCCCTACACGCGCGTCGCCGATTTCGCGGAGCGCTTCTTCGTGCGTGTGCTCCCGCTGCCCGGTGCTATAACGAAGTGCATCGACGCTGGGTTTTCGCCGTCGCACGTCATCGGCATGCAGGGGCCCTTCACCCGCGAGCTCAACGAGGCGATGCTTCGGCAGGTGGGCGCCCAGTGGCTTGTGACCAAGGACTCGGGAACCGTAGGCGGCACGGCCGAGAAGATCGCCTCCGCGCGCGACGTGGGAGCGCGCTGTATCGTGGTCGCCCGTCCCGCCGAGGGAGGCGGGGCCCTTTCGCTTAGGGAAGTGGAAGACGCTCTCTTACGGGAGTTCGCGCGCTAGGCGCTCGCCTCGCATGCGTGCCCTCCCGCCTGCGAGGAGGAGCGCCCCGAGCAAGCTCGACCCGTACAAGCCTGTCATCCGCCAATCGCTCGAGGACGACGCACGGAACTGGCGCAAGCAGCCCTTCAATAAGTTGCGGTGAAATAGCGTCTGTTTTTGCTGCTAAATAGCATATTCAGTCCCTAATTCACCGCAACTTGTTGGTGGTGGCTTACTGGTAGCGTAGGCATTCCACCGGGTCGAGCTTTGCTGCACGGCGAGCGGGGTAGAAGCCAAAGATTACGCCGATGCCGACCGATACGGCAAACGCGATCAACACTGTTGTAATGGAGAAGCTTGGCGTGATCGTCCCGGTAGCTCCAAACTCGCTCATGATGCCCGAGCTTGCGGCAAAGAACGTGAGTCCCCATGCCAGCAGATAGCCAATCAGGACACCCAACAGTCCGCCGGTGACGCACAGCGCCGAGGACTCGGCCAAAAACTGCGCGGTGATATCACGACGACTGGCGCCCAGAGCGCGGCGGATGCCGATCTCGCGAATGCGCTCCGTTACGTTGGTAAGCATCATATTCATAATGCCGATACCGCCGACAAGCAGCGAGATGCTGGCGACAGCACCCATGATGAGCGAGAATGCGCCCATAAAGGAGTTGAGTGCATCGATAGTGCTTTTCATGGAGGTCGCCGATACACTGTCGTACTCATCATCCTCCGCGATGCCCTTCATCGCGCGCACCTTGGACTCGATGGTCTTGCAGAGTTCATCCATGTCCGTGCCCTCGGCGGCAAGTGCCGTCACGCTGGGGAATGAAGGATTCTCGTCGCCAAACAGTCCGGAGATAGTTTCGCGTGGCATATACAGCGTGAGCGAGCCCATGGAGTCGCTGCCGCCATCAATCACGCCTACAATCTGCACCTCGCCGTTGGACACCTTGATGGTTTTCCCCAGCGCATCCTGTTCGTTGCCGTAAAGCTGATCGGCGCCGTTGCGGCTGATGAGCGCCACGCGCGAGCCTGATTGGGACTCGGCCTGGGAATAGGTGCGCCCCGCAACGAGCTTGCTGGCCCCCACGGCGTCGAGCATGTCGCTATCGACACCCTGTGCCATGACGGTATAGCTTTTATCGCCGGTCTTATACTCGGTATACGCGCTGTCGACAATGCCGATCTGCTCTATCTGCGGCACCAGTTTTTGAAGCTTCTCGATGTCCGACTCGGTGAGTTCTTGCGACGAATAGATTTGCACCATGCGTGCCGCATTGAGGCCCAGACTGTTGACCAGGCTGTTTTGGATACCGCCGATGAGCGAAGTCATGGCGATAACCGAGGCGATGCCGATGACAATGCCCAGGATGGTGAGCAGGCTGCGCCCCTTGTTGGCTTCGAGCGAATGAAGGGCTTCCTGGATGAGATCGCGGGCGCTCATGCCACCACTCCTTTCAGCGGGTTGGCGGAGGCGGAAATCATGGGCAGGCTATCCACGGCGCTGCGCAGGGTCCGCGGTGCATGTGGAATATACGCGCCGTCGTGAATGCGACCGTCGCGGATGGTCATGGCACGGTCGGCCTCGGCGGCGATGCCGGGGTCGTGTGTGATAAGCACGATGGTTTTGCCGCGCTCCTGAAGTCTATGGAAGGTCTCCATCACAAGCGCTCCGGTGGCGGAGTCAAGGTTTCCCGTCGGCTCATCGGCCAGGATGATGGGCGGGTCATTGACAAGGGCGCGCGCGATGGCGACACGCTGCATCTGGCCGCCCGAGAGCTCGGATATGCGGTGGTCCCAGTGGTCGACGGGCAGCGTGACGGCCTGCAGCGCGTGCACGGCGCGCATTTCGCGCTGGCTACGGGGCACATTGGTGTAGGCCAGCGGCAGCATGACGTTTTCGATAACCGACAGGCGCGGCAGCAGGTTGAAACTCTGAAAGACAAAGCCAATGCTCAGGGCGCGAACTTCGGTGAGCTCGTCATCATCGAGCTCGGCCACGTTGACCCCTTGCAGATAGTAGTCGCCTGCCGTTGGCTTATCCAGGCAGCCTAGGATGTTCATGAGCGTTGATTTGCCCGAGCCCGAGGGGCCAGTGATAGCGACGAATTCGCCGGGATTTACCGCCAGGCTCACGTTGTGCAGGATGTGGGCGCAACCTGCCTCGCTCTCAAAGATGCGGTGCACGTTGCGGATGTCGATAACGGGACGCATTACATGTCCTCATCGGCAGACATACTGCCAGAATCTGCGCTGTAGCCGCCGTCAGCCGTTGCGTCCGCTCCGGTGTCCATGACGAGGGTGTCGCCATCGCGCAGCTTGGTAACCGGCACGTTGGGGTTGATCTCGTTGCCCTGGTCGTCGCGCTTGACCTGTGTCTTGCCGACTACGGCTTCGTTGTCGTTTTGCGTCACGACGGTCACCTTCACGCGACGGGATTGCTTGCCCTCGTCGTCGGTTGCCACGTTGACGTAATAGTGTTCGCCGTCTTCGGTCATGAGCGCCATCGTCGGCACCATCACCACGTCGTCGAGCTGCTCGGTCACCACCGATACCTCGGCCGTCATGCCCGGCTTCAGGCGCGCGTCGGGAGCCTCGATGAGGATGTCGACGTTAAAGGTTGCGCTGCCGCCGCCACCGTTGGCGGCGTCGGAGTTTGCCACCGACGCGATAGCCGTGACGGTGCCCTGGCTCACGATATCGGGAAACGCGGGATACGTGACGTTGGCGCTCTGTCCAACGGCGATCTTGGCGATGTCCTTTTCGCCCACCTGTACGGTCACCTTCATCTTGGATAGGTCGGCGATCTGCATGCACTGCTTGCCGCCGCTCGTATCGCTTTCGCCCATGATCATGCCGCCTGTTACCGTGGCGCCCACCTTGGCGTTGAGCTCCACGATGCTACCCGAGCTCGGGGCCGTGACCGTACGGCTGGCTGCCTTGGCGTTCGCCTGTTCGAGGTTTGCCTGGGCCGATGCGAGGCTGCGCTGCGCGGCCGATACGGCGTTCGTGTCCGCCGATGCGTCGGAGACACCAGCCGCTGCAGAAGTTCCATCGACGTCCGTCGTTGTGGTGGCCTGCGCGGCAGCTGCGGCTTTCTGCGCGTTGGCGAGGTCTTCCTGGGCGGCTGCAACTGCACGCTGCGCCTCGGCAACGTTGCGATCGAGCTCGTCGTTTTTAATGGTCATAAGCACGTCGCCCTCGTTGACGGATTGGCCTGCCTGCACGTTGATCGAATCGACCGTGCCGTCGACAGAAGGGGAGACCACTGAGGACGAAATGGGTTTGAGCTGGCCTTTCGCCTCGACCGTTGTGGTAAATGTGCCCTCGGTCACCATGTCGGTCACAGGCCCGCTAGCGCCCTGTGGCTGCGTATTTATAACAAGGGTTGCGACAATGGCAATGAGCGCGATGGCGCCCACGACGCCGGCGGCAATACCGCGTCGAATCAGCTTTTTGCGTCGACGTTCGGCACGTTTTGCCTTGAGCTTGGCATATGCCTCTTCATCGGAAATCTCGGTTGTATCGCTTGTGCTGCCATTTTGCTGTGTGGCGTGCACGTCTGTTATGAGGGGAATCGTTTCGGTGGCACCCTCGGGCGCTCGATCGGTATCATTTGATCCCGAGCTGATGGTGGGGACATTTGACATGGCGTCTCCTTTATAGAAAGTTCCTCAATAAGTATATGCGCCCGTCGCGTGAGGCGGGCGCATATGGCGGATTCTTTCGGAACTGTTAGATTGGAGCGTCAGTTTCCCGTTGTGTGAAGGCGTGTTTTCCTACGAGTGGACAACCACGCACAGGCCGACTTTGATGCAATCGTGCAGTGCCTTGGCGTCTGCCAGGCGCAGGTTGATGCAACCATGGCTGCCGCACCACTTGTACGACTCGGCATTATCGAAGCTCTTGTCGTTTTGCCATGTAGCGTCGTGGAAGCCGATCATATTGCCCTCAAACGGCATCCAGTAGCTCACCGGGCTCTCGTATTTGGGCTTACCGGTCTCGGGGTCCTTGGCTCCGATCAGGGTGCTGCCACCGTCGTTGCTGTTGATCTGCCACACGCCCTCGGGGGTGGCGTCTTCGCCCGGTTTGCCGGAAATAAAGTTGGCCTCCCAAACGATATTACCGTTCTCGTCATAGTAGCGCGCGTGCTGCTCGGACAGGTCGACGTCGATGTATGCCTTCCAGTCGGGCTCTCCCTTTGCGGTAAAGGTGTCGGCCTTCTGGGAGTACTTGATCTCGATTTCGCCGGTCTGCTTGTTGCTAATGGCGTCCTCGACCTGCTTGGCGAGCGAGCTGCTGTCGATGGACCAACCAAAGTCGCCGCCTTCGACGGCGCACTGCTTGCCATCGGCGCGCGTCCACCAGCGAGTGGAGCCCACGGTATTAAAGCCGTTGGCGAGCTCGGCTGCCCAGCTACTGATCTGCGAAGTATCGAGCGTGGGGTTGGCCGGATCGGCAAAGCTGATC
The DNA here is from genome assembly GCA_900546965.1 of uncultured Collinsella sp. Taxonomy (GTDB): domain Bacteria; phylum Actinomycetota; class Coriobacteriia; order Coriobacteriales; family Coriobacteriaceae; genus Collinsella. The sequence continues at coordinate 914 of URFE01000002.1, read as the reverse complement.
CACTGCAATACGGAGCTGCCATCAACTTTGCCGGCATCCTCGCCGTTGAGCTTGAGGGTCACGTTGACGCCCAGGAAGTTGTTGGCGGCATCGCATGCGGCCTGAATCTGATCATCGGTCAGCGTTCCATTGAGTGGCTCATAGGCATCGTTGCCGAGCTTGGAAAGATCTACGGTCTCGGCCAGCGAGGCGAGCTCGAGCTCGGCATATTTAATGACATGCTCGCGGTTGAGTTTTTCGTTGGAGCGCGCCTTCTCGACGGTAAACTTGCCCGCTTGCTCGTCATAGGAGCTATTGGCCTCGAACGTGCCCGAACGTCCTTCGTTAAACTCGTCGATGGCGGCGCCCAGATCCTTCTCAAACTTCTTTTGGTCAAAGGTGTCGGAAAGCATGGACAGGTCGACGTCTTGATCAAGATCGACTTCGTTGGAGGTAGCAGTTGTTTTGGTCTTGCCGCTTAAGGATTCCACAAGGCGGACCGGCCAAATAAAGGCTTCGTTGTGGTTGATGATTTCTTTTGCAGCAGCTTCACCGTCGACGATGGGTTCATCGGACTCGGGCTGATAGGTCCAGCTAAAGTCATCGCCTGTCACGGTGAGCTTATAGTGCTTCCAAGCCGAGTTGACCTTGGTGGCGGCAGACGAAGCGTTGGAGAACGAGACGTCGACGCCGGCGATGGTGGTGTTGGGGTAGGCTACCTGCGAAAATGCTACGACGCCTACGATATAGACAATGACGATTAGACCCAGGACGACAAAGAGCGTCGTCTTTTTGCCCGACTTATTGTTCTCGGCGGGTTTGCGCGCGGGGCCACGATCGCCTCGAGCGTGCGTGGGGGGCTGCTTGGGCGCATTGCCGTTTGCCTGGCGCTGCTGACGTTGTTGACCTGTCTCTTATACACATCTCCGAGCCCA
>URFE01000001.1:0-51083 GCA_900546965.1 uncultured Collinsella sp. | reverse complement strand
GCGCACCGCAGCGTGCGGGCCATGGACGCGCTGTACCGCAGCCTGTTCGGAAATCTCGCGCAGGGGGGGGGTGCTCAATGCAGGCCAAACAGAGGGACGATTCAAGCGGAAGCAAGCCCTCGCAATAGCGGAGAACCGGCAACTCAAAGCAGCGGCCTAAGCGAAGCGGCTGCGAAATAACAGAAGCATCGAAGGCGTGCTGCGGCGCGCCTTCTTCCTTTGCGCCCATCAAAGCGGCTCGGCAATCTCACGGCGCTAATACGATGGCGGCACATTCCCCGACAAGAGAGGAGTCCGCATGGACACTGAGGAAGACACGCCGCGCCCCAACGAGCTTCAAGATGGCACCATGGCCGAGGTCAACGCCCTGCGCGATCTGCTGTCGCAGATCGGCGACCCCGACGCGGCGCACGACGCGGGCGTTATCGACGATGACGAGTACGCTGAGCGGAAGGCGCGAAAGCTCGCCTACACCGCGGCGCTCGCTGCCTACGACAGAGGCGAGACGCCCGACGTACCGGCGCTGCTCGGCCAGATGCGCGAGCAGGCGTCGAAGCCGACGCAGACCGAGCAGAACACGGCGAACATCGACTACCTGCTCATGACGGTCGGAGGTGACCAGTAATGCCGACGAAGAAGACCGACGGGCATTCCAAGCACTTCGCGCTCGTCAAGAAGTACTACGACCGATCTCTTTGGACAAAGGCGCGAGTACATAAGGCCGTCGAGTGCAAGTGGATCACCGCCGACGAGTACAAGGAGATCACCGGCGAGGAGTACGCGGCCGAATAGGCGGAAGGAGGGCGCTCGGGATGGAAGTGCTCAAACTTTTTGCGCCTTACGGACCGGGATGGCTCGGTGGCGTCCTTCTCGGCCTCATAGCGTTCTACTTCGGCCGTCAGTTTTTGGATGAATACAAAAGGCAGAACGAACGCAAGGCCGGCATCGACATGAAGCGCGAGGAGCGCAAGCAGGCCGAGGTCGACGAGCGCGCGCAGCGGGACCGCGAACGCTCGCAGATGGAGGGCCGCATCGCCGCGCAAATGGAACGCAGCAACTCGCTCATGGAGGCCATGAAGACCCTCATGGAGTCGGTCGTAGCGTCCAACGAGGTCCTGCACAACGACTTGGCCCACAGCCAGGCGCGCAGCCAGGGGATGGCCGAGAAGGTCGACCACATCTACGACCGCGTCGACCTCATGTACAACAAGGAAACAATCAGATAGGAGCAATCGAATGACTGAGATTCAAGCGGGTCTCACCGTCGCCACGGTGCTCGTGGTGCCGTACATCGTGCAGGCCATCAAGACTAAGGCCATGACGGGCAGCGTCGCCCGCTGGACGGCCATCGCCGTCTCGGCGGGATGCGGCGCGCTCACGGCCATGTCTGGCGGCGTCCCGACCGAACCCTCGGCATGGGTTACGTCCATCTTCGCCGCGGTAGGCGGCGTGCAGGTGGCATATGCGGCCTTCAAATCCGTCGGCATCACGGACAAATGGCTCGATGCGCTGCTCGCGCTCGGCGACATCAAGGAGGACTAACATGGCAGACTTCGCGAACGTCCAACCGGACGAGTACAAGCTTCTTGGGCGCAACTTCTCCGCAGGCCGCCCGTTCGGCATCAAGGGCGTGACCATCCACCACATGGCCGGCGACCTCAACGCCGGCCAGTGCAACGGCATCTGGGGTGCCAACGGCTGCTCGGCGCACTATTCGGTCGACCGCAACGGCTACATCGTGCAGCACGTCAACGACACCGACCGCGCCTACGCCTGCGGCGACGGTATCGGTACGGGACGCGGCAACGACACGACCATCTCCATCGAGCACGCGAACAGCGGCAGCAACCCGTGGACGGTCCACGAGAAGGCAATCGAGAGCGGCGCGCACCTCGTCGCGGCCCTGTGCCTGTACTACGGCCTCGGCCGCCCCGAGTGGTGCAAGAACGTCTTCCCGCACCGCTATTGGAGCGCCACGGCCTGCCCCGGCGAGCTTGCGGGCTCCCAGCGCGACCATTATATGCAGCGCGCTCAGGCGTGGTACGACGCGATGAAGGGCGGCAAGGCGCCCGCCCCCGTCGCCAAGCCTGCCGCTGCAAAGCCCGCCCAAGTGGCATCCGGCGGCTTCTCAAAGGCATCTGGCAAGCGCATCCCCGTCCACTATTCCCTCCACCTCAAGGGCGGCGGCTGGCTGGACGAGGTGACCGACTTCGGCGCCGGGGACAACGGTTTCGCGGGATACCCGTGCCGGCAGCACGATCTCCTTTGCGCCCGAGTCGATCGCGGCACGCTCAAGTATCAGGTGCATACCATCGAGGACGGCTGGCTCGGCTATGTTACCAAGGGCGACCGCAACGATACCGTCAACGGTTGCGCCGGAATCGCTGGCCACACCATCGACGGCGTGCGCATGTACTATGTGACCCCGGGCGGCGAGGAGTACAAGCAGGCATGGTATCGCTCGCAGACCACCGTGCGCGCCGGGTGGCTCGATACCGTTTGCGACGACGGCTCCACCTACGGCGGCGACGACTTCGCGGGTTTCTACGGTGAGCCGCTCGACCGACTCCAGGTCTGCGTCACCGACGGCAACCCGTACTAGCATGATCGCGTTGGCCTTCGTTCTCGGCGCGCTGTTCGGCGGCACCGTGGCGACAATCGGGCTCTGCATCGTGAGCATCAACCGGCGCTAGCCGCGGCCCGCTCGGGTTTTCCCGGGCGGGTTTTTTCTCGAGAAAAGATGACGCTACGCCGCCCGTGGTATCCTGAGCAGCACGACGGTCCCAACGGCGCAGATCTCGGTTCTAGAATCTAGGCAGACGGGGCACCATCGAACGTAAGACCGTCCGAACCTCGCATGGTCCGGGCGGTTTTTCTTATACCGACGCGACGTGATGGGACGTGGTATGGCAGCAACGGATATCGAGCGCGGACTCTCGACCGCCGAGGTTGAGGAGCGCATCGCCGCCGGTAAGATCAACCGCAACATGGAGCTCAAGACCAAGTCGGTCAAAGAGCTCATCATCGAGAATCTCTGCACGCTGTTCAATTTGATCAACGTGATCTTAGCGTTCCTGGTCATTTTGACCGGTTCGTTTAAGAATCTGACGTTCCTGTTCGTGGTGTTCCTCAATACCGCTATTGGCGTCATTCAATCCATGCGTTCCAAGAAGATGGTCGATAAGCTCACGCTGCTGACTTCCAAGAAGGCCATCGCGGTGCGCGACGGCGCCGAGGTGGAGCTCGACCTGGACCAGATCGTGCTCGACGACATTATCCGCCTGGGGCGCGGCGACCAGATTCCCGCTGACGCCGTGGTGGTTTCGGGCGAGGCGCTCGTGAACGAGAGCCTGCTGACGGGCGAGAGTGACCTTATCAAGAAGCAGCCCGGTTCCGAGCTCATGAGCGGCAGTTTTATCGACTCGGGCCTGCTGCGCGCCCGCGTGATCCATGTCGGCGCCGACAACTACGTGGCCAAAATTAATAACGAGGCCAAGTACGTCAAAAAGGTCAATTCCGAGATCATGAACGCGCTGAACGCCATCGTGCGCTTCGCGAGCATCATCATGATCCCGCTCGGTTTGGCGTTGTTTGCCTCGAGTGTGAGCGAGCTGTGGGATGCCGCGGGAACCCCGGGCGATAGCGCGCTTTCGTGGTGCTTCTCCGAGCTGTTGGCTGGTCATGTGCCTTCGTCGGCGCTGCTGTCCACGGTGGGCGCCCTGCTGGGCATGATCCCCCAAGGCCTGGTACTGCTGACCTCGTCGGTGCTCGCCATCGCCACGGTGCGTCTGGCCCGCCGCAAGGTGCTGGCACAGCAGCTCTACTGCATCGAGACGCTCGCTCGCGTCGACGTGCTGTGCCTGGATAAGACGGGCACCATCACGTCGGGCCGCATGGAGGTCGAGGGCACGTATCCGCTGCCGGTTGAGGGCGTTAGCCTTGGCGCCGGCTCGGACGAAGCGGCTGTTCCCGTCGATACCACGGTGCTCGATTTTGCGCTGGCTAACGTGGCGCGTGCGACTTCGGCCGATGCCAACGAGACCTGCCAGGCGCTGCTTAACTATTACGCCGATCGCCCGGTCGAGGTGTCTGAGCCGCTGTCGGTCATTCCGTTTTCGTCCTCCAAAAAGTGGAGCGGCGCGTCGTTTGCGCAGGGCTCCTATGTGATGGGCGCCGCGCAGTTTGTGCTTTCGGAGCGTGTGTTTTCGCAGGTCGAGAACCGTGTCGCCGAGCTTGCCGATACCTGCCGCGTGCTCGTGGTGGCGCGCGTGGACGGCTTTACGCCCGATGGCGATATGGTGGGCGAGGCCGAGCCCGTGGGCTTTGTGACCATCCGCGACGAGATTCGTACCTCGGCGGCCGAGACCATTGGCTACTTTAACGAGCAGGGCGTGACCCTCAACGTGATCAGTGGCGACGACCCGCGTACGGTGTCGTCGATCGCGCGCGTGGTGGGCGTGCCGGGGGCGGACGCTTATGTGGACGCCACGACGCTCGATACGCCGGCCAAGCTCGATGCCGCTGTGGACCGCTACCATGTCTTTGGTCGTGTGACCCCGCAGCAGAAGCGCGAGCTCGTGCAGGCGCTCAAACGCCGCGAGCACACCGTGGCCATGACGGGCGACGGCGTCAACGACGTGCTGGCGCTCAAGGAAGCCGACTGCTCCGTCGCCATGGCGGCCGGCTCCGATGCCGCGCGTAATGTGGCCGAGATCGTACTCGTCGACAACGACTTTGCCTCGATGCCCGCCGTGGTGGCCGAGGGCCGTCGCTCCATCAACAACCTGCAGCGTTCGGCCTCGCTGTTCCTGACCAAGACGCTGTTCTCGATGTGCCTGGCGGCGCTGTGCATCGCGCTGCCGCCGTACCCCTTCGAGCCCATCCAGATGACGCTCATTAACTTCTTCTGCATCGGCGCGCCGGGCTTTGTGTTGGGCCTGGAGCCCAACAATGCTCGCGTGAAGGGTGCGTTTTTGACCAACGTACTCAAGCGTGCACTGCCGGCGTCGATTGCGGTCATTTTGGCTGCGGCGCTCGATATCTTTGTGGCGCGCGTGTTTGGCTTTAGCCAGCTCACGCTGTCTACGATGTGCTTGCTTACGTCGTGCGCGACGAGCGTCAGCCTGATCTGGCGCATCTCGCAACCTCTCACGCCCTTACGTGTGGTGCTCTTTGTGTTTGTAGTCGCCGGCATCCTGGTGGGCGTTATCGGATTCCCAGAGCTGCTGTCCATTGCCAACCTGTCGATGGGCCAGATGGTTATCTTGGCTGTCATTGTGGTCTTTACCTGCTCGGTGTTTTTTAAGCTCGCCACGATGATGGATTCGCTCAAGCCGCGTCGTCGTCATGCCGCAACTGGTTTTGGCCGCGGTGTGCGCGTCCGCCTGGGTCGCGGTGGCGGCAAGGTGAGCTCGACGGGCTCGACGGCCGAACGTTTTGCCAAGCGCGTTGCCGCCGACATGGCGCAGCGCCGCGAAGATCGCACCGTTCGCGAGGCCGAGGCCCGCGCGCTCGAGGGCGTGACCCAGGCCCAGCCCAAGAAAAAGAGGAGTGCCGGAGCCAAGCGCTCTCGCGTGACCAAGTCCGCCCAAGGCATCAAAGTCTCGATGCCAAGCAAAAAGAAGAAGTAGCTACGCGCCCTGGCGATGTTGAATTGGTGCCTTGTTCCTGTGGGGCCGTGGCGATGTTATGCTCTAACCTCGATTGTTTGAATTGCTTCGAAAAGAGGATGCCGTGATCTGCCCGCACTGCCTTAAGACTATCGAGGACGGCGCCTCGTTCTGCCCCTACTGCAACGCCTATGTGGGTCCGGGCGATGGTCCCGAGCACACCGAGTTCGTGTTCTGCGAGGGCTGCGGTGCCCGTCTTTCTCCGCATGATCGTACGTGCCCAAAATGCGGACGCCCCGCTCCGGGTATCCTCTCCGAGGACGCGGCCGCATCCGACCTGGCAGCGGGCCGCACGGCGGGCTTTCCGCGCCTAACGCAAGAGCAGATCGATACCGAGGTGCCGCATGCGCCCGCCTCGGCCGCCGCGGTTCTTTCGGACGCCGCCGATCCTAACGAGACCTGCGTGCTGCCGGCTTTCGATAAGGATTTCGGTATTCCCAAGGTCGATATTCCCACGCCCGTTTCCCTGCACGACGATGCTCAAAAACCCAAGCGCAAGGTGCATCCCGACGAGGACGCCTATCACAAGCACAAGCGTCATATCCCCAAGCCGCTCATCGTCATCGTGGTCCTTGCAGTCGTTTGCGGTGGTGCCTATTGGTTCGTGACGGCCGATCCCATGGGTGTCATGCCTGGCTTCTATGACCAGTTTGGCCAGGCCGCGCAGACGACCTTCCCCACGCGCCAAAAGGGCGAGGCGAATGAGGACGATACCAAGCAGGACGATTCTGCCGAGGTGGTCCAGGAAGAAACCGTGCTGACCGATGATCAGCTCTATTCCAGGCTCGACGGTCTGTATCAGACCATCGTGTCCTATGGTGACGAGGACCAGATCGGCGAGGTCATCGATTCCTTTAACAACGGCTATCTCCAAACGCCGCTGTCCACCCGTCAGGAGCTGTCGCAGAGTGCCTACGCCCTGCGCGACCAGATCAAAAAGACGCAAGATGAGCTCAACAACCTTAAGTATCAGGACGATACGGTCTATGCGGACGACATCGCCCACTTAAAGCAGCTTGCCGAGTGGATGTATGAGCGCGTCGACGTAATCTGCCAGAGCTGGGATATCTCGCTGGCCATTCCCGATGGCGAGTCGATGAGTTACCACAAAAGCGAGATCCTGGCGCCCATCGCGCAGGGCGGCAGCAGCGCGCTGGAACAGTACGACGACAACGTGGGCTCCTGGGAGCCGCAGCAGCGTTCCTAAAATTAGTTCGCCATAGTCGGCATAACCTACGTGCGCAATTGATGTAAGCGCATGCTTATTGCTACAATTCGTACAAATATGCTTTAAACGCACGAGGAAGGAACCACATGTTTGGTTTTAAGAAAGAGCTCTACACGCCCGAGTATCAGCTTGCCGGCGACGAGTGCGCCGTTATCGAGACGTCGAAGGGTACCATCAAGGTCAAGTTTGACGGCGAGGGCGCTCCCATTCATGTCGCGAACTTCTGCGAGCTTTCTACGATGGGCTTCTATGATGGCCTTAAGTTCCATCGCTATGTGCCCGGTTTTGTCATCCAGGGCGGCGACCCCAATACCCGCGACATGTCCGGCGCCGACGTCGCCGCTGGTCTTGAGGGCCCCGACGGCATGCCCGGTACCGGTGGCCCCGGCTACTGCATCAAGGGCGAGTTTGCCACCAATCCGCGCAACAGCCATGTCGATGGTGCCCTTGCCATGGCACGCTCCATGGACCCCGATTCCGCGGGTTCGCAGTTCTACTTCTGCCTGGGCGCCCAGCATAACCTCGATTCCGGTTACACCGTCTTTGGTACCACGGTCGAGGGTCTCGATGTGATTTCGCAGCTGCGTGCCGGCGACGAGATCGTCCATGTCGAGATCGTTCACGAGTAAAGGGGACTTCCTTGAATAGCCAGCTGATCCAACAGGGCCGCGCCGCTTACCGCGCGGGTGATTTTTCCGCTGCAGCCCAGATGCTTGGGGCGGCAAAGACTTCCGATGAGATTATGGGCGAGGCCGATCACCTTCGTGGCAACGCCTTGATGCACCTGGGCATGTATGCCGAGGCCGCCGAGGCTTATGCTGCCGCCCTCAACGACGGCACCTACGGCAAGCGCGGCGCGCTGCTCACCAACCGCGGCAAGGCGCTCGCCGCCGTGGGCGACTACACGACGGCCGCCCAGGCGTTCTCTGCTGCTACGCAGGATGCTTCTTATGCCACGCCGTTCAAGGCCTATCTGGGCCTGGGTAACGCGCTGTTCCAGTCGGGCGACTATGCCAACGCGGGTACTGCCTTCCGTCAGGCCGCCATCGACGGCGCCAATCCGGCTCCTGCCGCCGCACTCGGCGAGCTTGGCCGTTGCTTCATTAAGCTCGGCCGTCCGGCGGATGCCGTGGAGACCTACCGCACGGCTATCGACTTTGCCGGCCCCCGCGACGATACGCGTGCGCTCAACGCCGGCATGGGTCAGGCACTTTCTGCCGCCGGCCGTCCCTCCGACGCACTCGACGCCTTTAACGCCGCTACTGCCGATGGCATCTACCAGCTCACCTCCGAGCAGGCCGATGAGCTTGCCCGCGTGCACGATTCGCTTGCCGCGCTGTCTGCCCAGACGGCTATGGCCACGGCTCCGGCGCCCGCGATGGACGCTCCTGCCGTCGATCCGCTCGATCCTACGGGCGCGACCGGTCAGTTTATGCCCGATCCCTCGGATACCGGCTTCTTTACGCTGTCCGAGTCCGAGATGGTCCAGCAGGACCGTCAGGATCGTAAGCAGGCCAAGGTCCGTCGCCGCCATCGCCACACGGGTCTCAAAGTCTTCATCGTGCTGCTTCTGCTCATTTTGATCGCCGCGGGCGGTCTGGGCTTTGCCTACACGCGCGGCTTTGGCTTCCCGTCCCAGGAGTCTGTCGTTACCGATCTGTTCCAGGCTGCCGGCGACGGTGACACCGCAAAGGCCGAGTCTTGCCTGGCCTCGAGCCTGTCCGAGGACGCCAAGTCGATGATCATCTCCTCGATTCCGCAGGGTGCCACCGTGTCCGTCGAGGGCATGGATCAGTCCATGACCGAGACGACCGCTAAGGTTAAGGCATCGCTGTCCAAGGGCGGCGAGCAGGAGTACACCGTCAAATTCGTGCGCTCCGATAACCATATCGGCTGGGCCGTTTCCTCGCTCGATATGGATTTCTCGGCTGCTGACAACCAATAGTGACCTTATGGGATTTAGCTTTGCCCGGCGCTTCACCGCAAGTGAGGTGCCGGGCTTGCGCTAGTATGATGAGCTAGTAGTTTTCCAGCAATCATCCAACACATCAGGAGTTGCGTTGTTTTCTTTGATGGATATGTTCTTCGGTAGCTATGCGGGCGATCTTGCCATCGACCTCGGCACCGCAAATACGCTTGTCTCCGTGCGCGGCAAGGGCATCGTCATTCGCGAGCCCTCTGTTGTCGCCATCGACAAGAACGACGAGCGCATCCTGGCGGTCGGTATCGAGGCAAAGCGCATGCTCGGCCGTACGCCCGGCAACATCGTGGCCGTTCGTCCCCTGAAGGACGGCGTCATCGCCGACTTCGATGTTACCGAGGCCATGCTCCGCTACTTTATCGACAAGGCTTCCGAGAAGCGCTATCCGTGGACCCCGCGTCCGCGCGTTGTCGTCTGCGTTCCCTCCGGTGTCACGTCGGTCGAGAAGCGCGCTGTCTTTGAGGCCACGATCCAGGCCGGTGCCCGCCAGGCCTATCTGATCGAAGAGCCTATGGCCGCCGCTATCGGCGCCGACCTGCCCGTCGAGGAACCCACCGGCTCCATGGTCATCGACATCGGTGGCGGTACCACCGAGGTCGCTGTTATCGCTATGGGCGGCATCGTCGTCTCGCAGTCCATCCGTATTGCCGGTGACGAGTTCGACCAGGCCATCCTCACGCACGTTCGAGATGCCTACAACCTGGCCATCGGCGAGCGTACGGCAGAGGACATCAAGATCAAGGTCGGTTCCGCCGTGCCGCTCAAGGACGAGCTCGACGTCGAGGTCAACGGCCGCGACGTGATCACCGGTCTGCCCAAGACCGTACGCATCGAGAGCGAGGAGATTCGTCGCGCACTCAACAAGCCGCTCGACGAGATGGCCAAGGCCGTCAAGGACGCACTCGATGCCACGCCGCCCGATCTTGCCTCTGACCTTATGTACTACGGCATATTGCTGACCGGTGGCGGCGCGCTGCTGCGCGGTCTCGACGTGCGCCTGCGCGATGAGACCGGTGTTTCGGTCAACGTCAGCCCCACGGCGCTCGATAACGTCGTTAACGGCTGTGCCCGCGTGCTCGAGGCCAATGCGTTTGATGGCGGCTTCGTCCAGACCAATGCTTAATTTCCAAAAGGTGGATTCCATTTGGCACGATCTTCGGGTTTCTCCACAAATCTGAATACCAAGCGACAATCAACGGGTATGCGCCCGTTGATTGTTTTCAGCCTGATTTCGGTGTTGCTGCTCACGTTTTACATCCGCGAGGGCGAGGCAGGACCGATTCATGCCGTGCGTTCGGGCGTAACGACGATTACCTCGCCGGTGCGCTTTGTGGGTTCGGCTGTGGCGGCTCCCTTCAATGCGATCGGCAACGTGTTCTCTAACCTTACGGCGTCGCAGGACACGCTCGACGAGCTCAAGAAGCAAAACGAGGAGCTGACCTCTAAGGTTGCCGAGCTCTCCGAGGCTCAAAAGACCGCCGAGCGTCTGGAGGGGCTGGTCGGGCTGCAGTCGACCTACAACCTCAAATCGACCGCTGCTCGTATCGTTGGTGCCTCGGGCGATGCCTGGACCTCGACCGTAACCATCGACAAGGGCTCTGCCGACGGCCTTACCATCAACATGCCCGTGACGAGTTCTGCCGGTGTTATCGGCCAGATTATCGAGGTATCGGCCAAGACCTCTACCGTGCGCCTGATTGGCGACGAGAACTCGGGCGTGTCCGCTATGGTGCAGGACACGCGCGCCCAAGGCATGCTGCAGGGTCAGGCTGACGGCACGCTGCGTCTTGAGTATGTGAGCGTCGACTCCGACGTTAAGGTTGGCGACATCATCGTGACCTCGGGCATTGGCGGTGTGTTCCCCAAGGGTCTACCGCTCGGCACCGTCTCGTCGGTTGAGAAATCGGCAAACGACGTGTACTACACCATTGTGGTGCGCGCTCAGACCACGGCCGAGAACAACGAGGAAGTGCTGGTCATTACCTCGCTGACCGACGAACAGTCGGCCTCGGATGAGGACGTGAGTACGGCCAACAGCACGCCGCAGGGAACGTCGCGCGACGCTGCGACCAAGACGAAGGACGAGAGCTCGGATGACAGTTCCGACACGTCCGAGACGACCGATTCCGGCTCGAGCGAATAGGGGGCATGTCCATGGATTTACACGAGCAGGGGATGAGCTCCCGTACGTTTGTGATCGCCGCCATCGTGTGCGTGCTGCTGCAGGCAGGCCTGGCACCGCAGATCTCCATTGCGGGCGGTCGCGTCAACTTCATGATTATCCTGGTGTGCCTAAGCGTGTTCTCGGGCGACCCGACCCGTGCCGTCGTGTGCGGTTTTTGCAGCGGCTTGTTTTATGACCTGTCCGCTGCCGTGCCGGTGGGCGTTATGTCGCTCCTGCTGACCGTGGGCTCTTTTGCCCTGGTGCACAGCGCCGTCGGTCAGACGGGCGGTACCCCGAGTGCGCGCGGCGTCACCGTGGGCGCCTTTGCGCTCGTCATTAATGTGATCTACAGCATCATCTTGCTGTTTATGGGTTTGGAGACGAGCTTTGTCGTGGCGATCTTCGGCCATGCGTTGCCGTCTTCGATCCTGACGGGTCTGGTTGCCATTCCGTTTTTGATGTCCGGCGTCGTGCCGCAGTCCGGCTATGGATTCTCCGCACGTGGCGGACGCCAGACGGGTATGCGCTTTAAGCCCAAGACCCGCAAGCTCAAATAGGGGAGGCCCGTAGATGTCTTCCCAGATGACGGTTATTATCGCCGGTATCGTGCTGGTTGTGGCCATCGTGGTCGCGCTGGTCGTCATGCGTCGTGGCGATTCCCGTTTTACCTACGATACGCAGCATGGAACGGCCCCGCGCGCCACCGAGGGCGAGGGCAATACCGCGTCGACCGCCTTTAAGGGCCGCTTTTCCATCCTCACCACGGGTGTGGGCGCGATGTTTGCGGCGCTTGCCGTCAAGCTGTGGGGCATGCAGATGGTCTCATCGGACTATTACGAGAAGCAGGCCAATAGTAATCAGACTCGCACCGTTACAACACCCGCTGTGCGCGGTCGCATCCTCGACCGCAATGGCGTGGCGCTTGTTCAGAACCGTCCCTCACTTGCTGTCGTGGCCTACCGCGACCTTGCCGAGGATGAGGTTCTGGTTCGCCATCTTGCCAACGTGCTTGGAATGCCTTACGTGGCGGTCCTTCGTAATATTCAGGACAATACAGAGGGCGCTCAGAGCCTGCATACCATCGCGACGGACGTCCGTCGCTCTACGGTTGCCTATATTCAGGAGCATGCCGGCGAGTTCCCGGGCGTCAAGATTGCCGAGCGTACCGAGCGCCAGTATCCATATGGCGAGACGGCATGCCATATCTTGGGCTATACCGGCACCATTACCTCCGAGCAGCTCGAGGCCCAGAATAAGAAAACCTCTGGCGATGACGATGCTTCTGCTGGCAAGATTACGTACCAGTCGGGCGATATCGTGGGCCAGGCGGGCGTTGAGAGCTACTACGAAAACCTGCTGCAGGGTATTCGTGGTGAGCAGACCGTCAAGGTCGATGCCTCGGGCAATGTGACCGGTCAGGCCGGCGCCGTGCCCGCGAAGGCCGGCTCCGACATTAAGCTCACGCTCGACCTTAAGATCCAGCAGGCCTGTGAGACGGCACTGGCGAGCGCTATCGAACTTGCCAAGACCACTGGCTACAGCAATGCCGGCAACGGTGCTGTGGTGTGCCTCGATCCCAACAATGGCGAGATCCTGGGCATGGCGAGCGAGCCCAAGTTCGATCCGTCCGTCTTTATCGGCGGCGTTTCAAATGACGTGTGGACCGAGCTCAATGATGACAAGGGTTCGCACCCGCTGCTCAACCGCGCCATTAGCGGACAGTACATGTCGGCCTCGACCATCAAGCCGCTCTCGGCACTAGCCGGTCTTGAGTTTGGAACCTACACTTCAACGCAGACGACCAACTGCACGGGTTATTGGACGGGTCTGGGCAAGTCGTGGGGCAAGTACTGCTGGCTGCATTCCGGCCACGGCACCATGACGCTGCAGTCGGGTATCGCCAACTCGTGCGACCCCGTATTCTACGACATGGGCAAGGCGTTCTTTTATGACGAGCAACATTCCGAGGGCCTGCAGGAGGTCTTTCGTCGCTGGGGCCTAGGCAAGACCTGCGGTATCGATCTGCCGAGTGAGGGCGCGGGCCGTATTCCCGATGCCGAGTGGAAAGAGTCGTACTTCACCGACGCCTCTGCCGAGGACCGCAAGTGGAATGCCGGCGATATGACCAACATTGCCATCGGTCAGGGCGACATCCTGGTGACGCCCCTGCAGATGGCGTGCGCCTATATGGGTCTTGCCAACGGCGGCAAACAGTACGTGCCTCACGTGTTTTTGTCTGCCGTGTCGCGCGATGGCGACGGCGATGCCTATAGGTACAACGGCAAGGGCAAGAAGAAGCGCCTGGAGGCCAAGATCAACAGCGATTCGGATTTGGCTCTTGTTCGCAACGGCATGCACGACGTGATTTACACGGCATCGACGTCCCTGGCGGCTCACTTTGGCACCCTGACGCCGCAGGTATACGGCAAGTCGGGCACGGGCGAGAAAAGTGGCGAGGATGAATACGCGTGGTTCTGCGCCTATGCACCGGCCGATGACCCCAAGTATGTCATCGCTACCGTCCTGGAGCAGGGCGGCGGTGGCTCAGATACCGCGATGCATGTCGTGCGCGACGTGCTCGGCGTGATTTATGACGAGCCCGATACCTCTTCGGCCTCGGGCGATTCTTCGGTTCGATAGGAGGTTGCGATGGATTTTTCTCCGGCGGATCTGTTCCGTTCAACCAAGACCGGTTCTCGCAGCAGCCTGGACCGTGTCAACAAACAACTTTCGGCTTCGCGCGGCACGTTTCGCCAAAAGGTGCATATCGGTGTGCTCGTGGCTACTGTGGCGCTCGTCGCCTACGGTGCCATCATTATCTGGTCGGCTTCGCAGTTTAAGGCCGATGCCTCGTTCTCACGCCATCTGCTGGGAATTGGCATCGGGGCGGTGCTGGCGGTGCTCGTCTGGCGTACCGACCTGCGCGGTATTTCCAATTTCTCGACGGCGTTGCTCGTCATCGACCTGATCGTGATCCTCTCGCCCAAGATTCCGGGTCTGTCCTATACGGGCGGTCTGGGCATGACGGGCTGGATCAAGATTCCCGGTATCGGCTTGACATTCCAGCCGGTTGAGCTTGCCAAGCTCATCACCATCTTCTTTATTGCTACGCTTGGCTCGCAGTATAACGGTCGCATCGATACCGTTCGTGACTACGTCAAGCTCTGCGGCATGCTGTCCATTCCGTTTTTGGCCGTCGTTGCCATGGGCGACCTGGGCTCGGGCCTGGTCGTGCTGGTTTCGGGCGCCATCGTCATCTGTATGAGCGGTGCACGCCGCGAATGGGTGCTGTCGACCCTGGCCCTGCTCGTGGGCCTGGTGGCCCTCGTCCTGGCGCTCGATTCGGTCTTTGATTCGTTGCTCGGCCACGATGTGCTCATCAAGCAGTATCAGATGAACCGTCTGACGGTCTTTATCGACCCCGATAATGCCGATTCGGACGATGCGTACAATCTGCAGCAGTCGTTGATCGCGGTCGGCTCGGGCGGCTTCTTTGGTAAGGGCCTGGGGCATGCGACGCAGTCGGCCGGCGGCTTTCTGCCTGAGTTCCACACCGACTTCGTCTTCGCCTTCCTGTCCGAGACCTTTGGCTTTTGCGGTTCCTTTTTGCTCCTGTGCCTCTACGTGCTGTTGATCTTTTCGACGATTCGCGTCGCCTTTAAGTGCGAGTCGCTGTTTTTGCGTCTTTCGTGTGTGGGCATCGTTGGCATGTGGGCGTTCCAGACCTTCGAAAACATCGGCATGTGCATCGGCATGATGCCGATTACCGGTATTCCGCTGCCGTTTATTAGCTTTGGTTCGTCTTCGATGATGATCCAGCTGCTGACGGTGGGTATCGTACAATCCATATGGCGGCATCGTTCGGGCGCCGCGTAACCGCTGGAGGGGTTTGCTATGAAAATTCCCGTAGATAAGCTGACCCGCGCTTTTAAGATGGGCGCGTCCGTTAAGAAGGATTCCGATACGCCGGTGCGCGTCTCGGTCTATCTGGATTCGTCCGCCTCGCGCTTTCTGGCCGAGACGGTGCGTGATGCCTTTGTGCCGCAGACGACCTCGGGCATTGTGCGCGTCGAGCGTCTGGGGGAGGAGCGAATTGCTCCAAAGACCGATACCGATGTGGTACTGGTGCTCTCGTGTGGTTCCGACCGCTTGGAGAGTGCCGTGCAGGAGCTCGTGATCGCCGGTGCGCCCGTGTGCGTGCTTGCCGAGTCTGCTGTGGAGGTGCCGTTTATCGAGGAGTCCACGCCCATGCTCGGCGTGGTAGCGGCAACCGATAAGACGTATCTGCTCGAGACGCTTGCCCGCTGGATTCTCGATCGCACCGACAAGGAAACGGCTTTTGCGGCGAACTTTGCCTTCATGCGCATCGCGGCGGCCAATCGTATCATCACCTCGTGCGCGCTCACCAATATGGCGACCGGTGCGCTGGTGTTTTTGCCGGGCGCCGATTATCCCGTTATGGCGCTGGCGCAGGTGGGCATGCTCTTTGAGCTCGCTGCCGTCTTTGGACGCGGCATTAAGCCTGAGCGCGGCTACGAGGTCGCGGGCGTGCTTGCCGGCGGTCTTGTGATCCGAGCGGTCACCCGCGCACTTGTCAAGCAGACGCCGCATATTGGGTTTGCCGTCAAGGCGCTCACTGCCGCCGCGGGCACCTATGGCATGGGCCGTGCGCTCGTTTCGCTCTACGAACGCGATGTCGACTACAGCCGTGCCAACGAGGTGGTCACTGCCACGTTCTCCCGCGTTCGCGATCTGGTGACCACGGTCGCGGGCGCTACCCGTCCTATGGCGTCCTATCAGGACGCATCAGATCTCGCTGCTTAGGGGTTTTCCGTTGCGCGTTGCATACCAAGACTGTTTTCATTTAATTGAGCCGTTGCTCGCCAAGGTCGAGAAGCCGAGTCGCTATATCGATCACGAGTGGGGCACGCTTTCCAAGGCCGATGCCGACTACCGTTGCTGCCTGATCTATCCGGATGTGTACGAGGTCGGTCTGCCCAACCAGGGTATCGCCATCCTCTACAACATCCTTAACCAGGCCGAGGGCATCTCCTGCGAGCGTGGCTATGTGCCGTGGCCCGATATGGGCGACGCCATGCGCGAGGCAGGCATTCCGCTGCTCTCGCTCGAGGGTGCAGCGCCGGTCGCTTCGTTTGATATCGTCGGTCTGCATGTGCCGCACGAGATGGCGGTGACGAACTTCCTCGAGGCACTCGACCTCGCTGGCATTCCACTGTTGGCGGCCGACCGAGGCGAAGACGACCCCATCATCATCGCCGGCGGCCCCTCGGTGTACAACCCCGAGCCGTACGCGGCCTTCTTCGATGCCATCCTCATCGGCGAGGGCGAGGAATCGCTGCTCGAGACCTGCCAGCTGCATCGCCGCCTGCGTGACGAAGGGGTCCCGCGCGCGCAGATTGTCGAGCAGCTTGCATCCATTGCCGGCAACTACGTGCCGTCGCTCTATGAAGTTCGTCACGACGAGTCCTGCTCGCCGCATGGCTACACCGTGCCGCGTGAGGGCAAGGATGCGCCGACTGTGGTCTACAAGCGCGTCGTCGAGGATTTCGGCGCCACGAATCCGTTGTCGCAGTCGTGCGTACCCTATGCGCAGCTGGTCCACGACCGCCTGTCTATCGAGATCCTGCGCGGCTGCGCCCGCGGCTGTCGTTTTTGCCAAGCCGGTATGACGTATCGCCCGGTGCGCGAGCGCTCGGCCGACCAGATCGTCTCGTCGGTAATTCAGGGTCTGGAAAAGACCGGCTATGACGAGGTGTCGCTGACCTCGCTCTCCACGACCGACCACTCCTGCATTCGCGACGTGCTCGGCAGGCTCAACCGTCGCCTGGAGGATACGGGTATTCGCGTGTCTATTCCGTCGCAGCGCTTGGATTCGTTTGGCGTGGATATGGCCGAGTCGGTCGCCGGCGAAAAGAAGGGCGGCTTGACGTTCGCGCCCGAGGCCGGCAGCCAGCGCATGCGCGACATCATTAACAAGAACGTGACCGAGGAGGACCTGGACCGTGCGGCCAAGGCGGCCTTCGAGGCCGGCTGGAACCGCATGAAGCTCTACTTTATGATGGGCCTTCCCGGCGAGCGCGACGAGGACATCGTGGCCATCGCCAATCTGGCCGATCACGTGCTGGAGCTCGGTCGTTCCGTGGTGCCCAAGGCTCGTCGCGGCTCGATCTCGGTGTCCATTTCGGTTTCGGTCTTTATCCCCAAGGCCGCCACGCCGTTCCAGTGGTGCCCGCAGCTCGACTACGACGACGTCAAGCGTCGCCAGAAGCTGCTTATCACGAGCGTTCGCAACCGTGCCGTCCGCGTGCATTACCACGATGCCGAGACCTCGCTCATCGAGGCCGCGCTTTCCCGCGCCGGTCGTGACATGACGCCCGTCATCATCGACGCTTGGCGCTCGGGCTCTCGCTTTGACGCCTGGGTAGAGCATTTCTCGCTCGATAACTGGAAGGAAGCTGCTGCCAAAAACGGCATCGACCTCAATGAGCTCGTGCACCTGCCCTACGAGTTGGACTGGCGCCTGCCGTGGGAGCACGTGAGCCCCGGCTGCACGCGCGGCTTCCTCGAGCGCGAGTACCGTCGCTCACTCGAGGGCGTCACGACTCCCGACTGCACCCGCACGTCGTGCACCGGCTGCGGGATCTGCCCCACGCTCCACGCCAAGAATGTATTGATGGGTGATCGCGCATGAGTGAGCGCCTGACCGACAACCCCACGCTCTTTAGACTTCGTGTTCGCTATGGAAAGCGCGATCGCCTTAAGTACCTGGGCCATCTCGAAGTAATCCATACCATTGAGCGCATCGTGCGCCGTGCGGGGCTTCCCTATGCCGTCACGCAGGGCTTCTCTCCGCACATGCGCGTGGGCTTCTCTTCGGCGCTACCGGTGGGTACGTCGTCGACCTGTGAGTGGTATGACCTGTTTATGACCGAGTTCGTGGCGCTCGACGAGGCGTTTGGGCGCCTGGCTGCGGCGTCTCCGGCCGATCTGGCGCCCATCGAGGCGGCGTACATCGACGTGCGCACGCCGGCGTTGACGGCGCAGCTCACGCGCCTGTCGTATCGCATCGACCTGCACTTGGATCCCGAGGCGCCCGTAAGCGCCGACGAGGTGCGTCGTGCGCTCGACACGCTGCGCGCGGACCATGGCATCGACTACGCGCGCGGAAAAAAGAGCAAGCGCTTGGATTTGGATCACACGCTCGTGGGCTATGAGCTCACGGCGGGGGAGCGCCCGGACCATTTGGTGCTCATGCTCGACACCCATGCCGACAACGAGGGCTCCATGCGTCCGGAAATTTTGCTTTCTGCGGCTGATGTTTTGTTGCAGGGCTTGACCCCGGGCGTGGATGCACCTATTGTTTCCACCGGTATGCAAGACCTCGTGACCATCTGCTCCTACGATGTCGAGCGTCAGAATCAAGCATGCGAGGACGACGAGGGCCGACTCGTCAGCCCCATACCTGTGCGAACTTGTGGATTTGCTCCACATACTCGTTGACGGGGGTATTTTCGCCTGCTACTATATTCGGCTGTTGCACTAACTGATGCATGAAGGGCAAGTAAACATGTACGCAATCGTTAACACGGGCGGCAAGCAGTACAAGGTCGCCACCGACGATGTCATCACCGTCGAGAAGATCGAGGGCAATGAGGGCGACAAGGTCACCCTGCCGGTTATCTTCCTCAACGATGGTAAGAAGATCGTCACCGATCCCGACAAGCTGGCCAAGGCCAAGGTTACCGCTCAGATCGTTGAGCAGTTCAAGGGCGAGAAGCAGCTGGTCTTCAAGTTCCACAAGCGTAAGCGCTATCGTCGTCTGAAGGGTCACCGTCAGCAGCTCACCAAGCTGAAGATCGTGAAGGTCCAGGCTACGTCCCGCGCCAAGAAGGCTGTCAAGGCAGAGGCCGAGGCTGTTGCCGAGGCTCCCGTCGCCGAGTAGATTACACTCGTAACGAAAGAGTAGGTATACACAATGGCACACAAAAAAGGACTCGGTTCCTCCCGTAATGGCCGTGACTCCCGCGGTCAGCGCCTTGGCACGAAGCGCTATGCCGGCCAGACGGTAACCACGGGCACGATTCTCGTCCGTCAGCACGGCACGCACATCCACCCGGGTGAGAACGTTGGCCGTGGTAAGGACGACACGCTGTTCGCGCTGGTCGACGGTACCGTTGAGTTCCACAAGGGTATCAAGCACAGGGTCAGCGTACGCCCGCTCGCGAACGCGTAATTCACCCTTCATAGAGCACATATGTGGGAGGCACTTGAGTTTTAGGATTCAAGGGTCTCCCTCTTTTTTGTAGGAGGCGATTCTGTTGTCACAGTTCACCGATATCAGCCGCATTAACGTGTGCGGCGGCGACGGCGGAGCCGGATGCATGTCGTTTAGGCGCGAGGCATTTGTCCCCAAGGGCGGCCCCGATGGCGGCGACGGCGGTCGTGGCGGCAATGTCGTCATCCAGGCCGATGCTCAGCTGTCTTCGCTGATCGATTACCGCTTTAAGCATCACTTCCGCGCCGAGCGCGGCACGCACGGGCAGGGTGCCCGTCGTAACGGTAAGAGTGGCGAGGACCTGATTCTCAAGGTCCCTATGGGTACCGTGGTGCGCGAGCTCGATCCCGAGACGCAGACCCCGATGTTCGAGATTGCCGACCTGGTGCACGACGGCGAGCGCGTCGTCGTGGCGCCCGGCGGTGCCGGCGGTCTGGGCAACACACACTTTGTGACGTCGGTGCGTCGCGCTCCGGCCTTTGCCCAGCTCGGCGAGCCTGCCGAGGAACACTGGATCGAGCTCGAGATGAAGCTTATGGCCGATGCCGCGCTTGTGGGCTTTCCCTCGGTGGGTAAGTCATCGCTCATTGCGCGCATGAGTGCCGCCCGCCCCAAGATTGCTGACTACCCGTTTACCACGCTCGTGCCGAACCTCGGCATGGTGCGTGCCGGCGAATATTCTTACGTCGTTGCCGACGTCCCCGGTCTCATCGAGGGCGCGAGCGAGGGCAAGGGCCTGGGTCACCAGTTCCTGCGCCACATTGAGCGTACGGCTCTGATCATGCACGTCGTCGATATGACGGGTGGTTTTGAGGATCGCGATCCGGTCGAGGACTATCGCATCATCAACCGCGAGCTCGAGCAGTATGGCGCCGAGCTTTCGGAGCGTCCGCAGATCGTCGTTGCCAACAAGTGTGATGCGCCGGGCACGGCCGACAAGATTGCCGACCTTAAGCGCGCAGCGCTCGACGATGGGCATATGTTCTTTGCCGTGTCCGCCGTGACGGGTGCCGGTCTCAACACGCTGATGCTTGCCGTGGGCGAGCAGGTGGCTAAGCTGCGCGCCGAGTTGGCTGTCTCGGATGAGCCGGTCGTTCTGCGCGACGATGAGTGGGAGCGCCGCCGCCTGCAGCGTGAGAAGCGTTTCCGCATTGTCCAGGAAGAGCCAGGTGCCTTCCGCGTGGTCGGTCGCGCCATCGAGCGCATGGTCATCCAGACCGACTGGGAAAATGAGGAAGCCGTCATTTACCTGCAGCATAAGTTTGCGCGTATGGGTGTTGACGACGCGCTCGAGAAGGCCGGTTGCCGTGCGGGCGACGAGGTCCGCATTTGCCAGCGCGCCTTTGACTTTGAGGGCGCTGAGGACTTCTCGGAGTACGAGGAGCTCGAGGATGCTGGCGAGGACGTTGCCGTCGAGGCCATTGACGTGGCCGATGCTGCGGATGAGGGCGTCGAGGTTGTCGATGCGGCGGATGCCGAGGACGATGCCGAGACCTCGGAGGGCGAGTAAGCCATGTCGCTGCGCGGTGGAATCGGTCTGCCCGAGCTTCCTCTAGAGGACGGGCAGGAGTTTAGGCTCGGCATTATGGGTGGCACCTTTGATCCCATCCATTACGGGCACCTGGTGACCGCTGAGCAGGCGCGTGAGTCCCTCGACTTGGATGCCGTGCTCTTTATGCCGGCGGGCACGCCTGCCTTTAAGCTTGACAAGCCGGTGACGCCTGCCGAGGACCGTTATGCCATGACGGTCCTCGCCACCGCTGCGAACCCGGCCTTTTTGGCGAGTCGGTTCGAGATTGACCGTCCGGGTGTAACCTATACGGCCGATACGCTTCATGCCCTTCGCGACTTTTACCCGCCGCAGGTAAAGCTCTACTTTATTACGGGCGCCGACGCGATTATCGATATTGTTACCTGGCATGATGCCGAACGAATCGCTGAGCTTGCTACCTTTATTGCGGCGACGCGACCGGGCTTTGATATCGATACGGCGCGTGCCCGAATCAAAGAGTCGGGGCTGCCGTTCGACGTGCGCTATATTCAGATTCCAGCGTTGGCGATCAGCTCGACGAACATTCGTAAGCGAGTTGCCCGCGGTATGAGCGTGCGCTATCTTACGAGCGAGTCCGTGCTCGGCTACATTCGCAAACGCAGGCTATATGCCGATCTGGGCCAAGAAGATTTTGAGTGATGGGGGTCTACGTTGTCGGTAGAGGATCAGTTTGAGGGCGATGAGCGCGCGCTGCTCAAGCGCATTCAAGAGCTGCTCGATGTTCGCATGAAGGATAAGCGCAAGCGCTATGTGCATTCGCTGGGTGTTGCCGAGACCGCACTTCATCTGGCCGAGGTCTACGGCGTTGACCGCTTTGATGCCGCTGCCGCCGGCCTGATCCATGACTGGGACAAAGTGCTCTCCGACGACGAGCTGGTCACGCGCGCTCTGCATTACGGCATTAAGATTGCCGGCTCTCCTTCCGCCGCGACGCCGCTTTTGCATGGCCCTGTTGCCGCCTATGAGCTTCCGCAGCTTTTCCCCGAGTTGTCGCCGGCCGTTTTCCAGGCTGTCGACCGTCACACCGTGGGTGCTTGCGACATGACGCCGCTCGATATGGTGGTCTTTGTGGCCGATGCCATCGAGCCCAACCGCCACGGCGACTATGCGCATGCGCTGCGCAAGATGGTGGGGGAGTCGACGCTCGATGAGTTGTTCTTCTCCTGTTTTGCGCAGGGTTTGGTCTATGTGATCCAGTCCGGGCGCTATCTTTATCCCACGGCTATTTCGATTTACAACCATTACGCCCAGCTGCGCTAGCTCGGGCTGTCTAGAAAGAGGTATTCCATGGCCGACGAGACCATGACCGACGAGCAGATTCTTGAAGGTGTGGAGCACAAGAGCTTCGTTGCCACGTCCGACCGCACTGCCGCCTCGCTGTCCGCGAGCGGTGTCGCCGCCGAGGATGTCGCCCGCGCCGCCGCGCAGGCCGCCTACGACAAGAAGGGCGAGGACGTTCAGGTGCTCGACCTGACCGAGCTTTCCGACGTATGCGACTACTTTGTGCTTGCCACCGGTACCAACAACCGCCAGGTCGATTCTATCGTCGACGAGATCGAGGAGAAGGTCGCCGAGGCTTGCGGCGAGCACCCGTTCTCCATCGAGGGTCGCGAGCAGAAGACCTGGATGCTCATGGACTATGGTTCGGTTGTCGTCCACGTCTTCACTCCCGAAGCCCGCGACTTCTACCGCCTCGAGAAACTCTGGGGAGACGCCCCCCAGCTCCCCCTCAATCTCCTCTAGTAGCTCATTTGAGACGGGGTTTAGCTACCCTCACGCATATCGCCGGGCAGTTGCGGTTTTCCGCAGCTACCCGGCTTTCTTTTTGCCCAAAGTAGCTAATTTGGGACGGGGCTTTTTTAGCTACTACCTACCGTTCGCCGATAGAAGCGAGTTGCGGTTCATTGCGTGATATTTAGCTTTCCGACTCGGGTAACGTATTTGTTATCTGTAGAGGAGGAGATGCGTATGACTCGGACCGCGCGGGAAATCTCTGTTTACGGCTATTACCATGTCGTCCAAAAGGGCTGTGGTGGTCAGCTGATATTTGAGGATGCCGATGATCGGATATATTTGATTCGGTTGCTTGCCTCGAAATGCCGAAAATACGACGTCAATATCATTGCTTGGTGCCTTATGGACAACCATATTCACTTGTTGCTAGATGATGAACATGTTCACCTGAGCGATTGCATGCACTCTGTTACGACTGCATATGCGATGTATTTCAACGCGAAAACCGGACGGAAGGGACCAGTTTTTCAGGATCGATTTAAGAGCGTGCCGATTCTTAACGATGATCAGCTGCTCAACTGTGTGAGATATATTCACGATAATCCTGCGAAAGCCAGGATTGGGACTGCTTCACTATATCGTTGGAGCAGTTTTAGCGAATATATGGGATACCCGGGTATTTGTATGACTGAATGTGTGCTAGGTTTGCTCGGAGATTCTCAGAGATTTTTTGCTTTCAGTACCTCGGGAGAACCGAATCGATATTGCTTCCGTGACGGCGCTCATGTGAGCGACATAGATGCACTGGAGTTTGCACAGGCTCTCCTTAAACCGTATGAGCCTCACCACCTTAAAGCTTTGCCTAAAGCCGTGCGCGACAACTACATCCGTACGCTCAAAAACGAGGGCTTTTCGATAAAGCAGATCGTGCGCCTCACGGGCATCGGTCACTGCACGATTCAGAAGGTCAAGCTCGATCAGTAGCTATTTGGGACAGAGTTTTGTTGCGGCGGGCAAACCGGACATCCGGGGTAGTCAATTTTGGACGGGGCTATTTTAGCTACCCTTTGGCTGACGGTGAATGAATTAGGCCGAATGAATCTCAACCGATATATAGGGGTAGCTAAAATAGCCCCGTCCCAAATTGACTACCAATGCCGTGTCGGACGGAAGGCAGCAACCCCCCCCGTCCAAAAAAGACTAGTTATTGAAGCGGGATTGGCGGCCGAAGGAAAGGACGGTGTCGCCGAATTTGTCTCGGACGGCGTCGATGGCGACGGAGAGGTCGCGGCGGTCGCTGGATTGGGCCCCGCGGTCATCGATCTCGCAGAACAGGTCGGTCTGGATGCCGCCTTGGTGGTCGAAGTCGCTCATACCGATGCCTGCTAAGCGAACATGCATGCTTTCCTGCCAGATGTTGTCGAGCAGTTCGAGTGCAACCGCCACGAAGATGTTCTCATCGTCGGTCGGATGAGGCAGCCGGCGCTGTGCCGTACGCCCGCTGCCATACGAATACTTGAGTTTGAGCGTTACCGTGGCACCCGTCAGCCCCTGACGGCGCAGACGGCGTCCCACTGACTCTCCCAACAGCGCAATCGCCGCCTCAATATCCCCACGCTCAGTCAAATCTTTAGCAAAGGTGCGTTCATTGCTGACCGACTTGACCTCGCGCTCTTCATCGAGACTCGTGACTTCGGAGATTTCGAGTCCCAGCGCACGCTGGCGCATGCGTTCGCCGTTGACGCCAAAAATAGAGGACAAGGTGGATTCCGGTGCACGTGATAGCTCGCCGAGGGTGTAGATGCGCATGCGGCGCAGTCGCTCCTCGGCCGAGCGCCCGATGCCGCTCATGGCAGATACCGGCAGCGCGGCCAAAAAGCGCTGCTCGGTTCCGGGGCGCACGATGGTCAGCCCAAACGGCTTATCCCGCTCGCTTGCGATCTTTGCGACCGTCTTGTTGCAGCCCACGCCAATGGAGCAGGTCACTCCCAGCCCTGCCACGCGGTCGCTTATACGCCGCGCAACCAGCAGCGGGTCTTCGGGCGCAAAGCGACCCGGTGTGATATCGATAAAGGCTTCGTCGATGGATACGCGCTCAACGCGCGGGGTCTCGTCGGCGAGAATCGCCATGACCTGCGCGCTGACCTCGCGGTAGCGATTAAAATGCCCATGCGTCCAAATGGCTTGCGGGCACAAGCGCCGCGCCTCGGCCGAGGCCATGGCAGAGTGCACGCCAAAGCGACGTGCCTCATACGAACACGTGGACACGACGCCACGCGAATCGGCGTCTCCGCCCACGATGAGCGGCTTTCCGCGCCATTCGGGATGATCGAGCATCTCCACGCTCGCAAAAAACGCATCAAGGTCCATCAGGCCCACCGCCGGACCCGTCCAGGGCGGCGGCGTGACGCCCATGGCATCCTCATAACCGTATGTATGTTCGCGTCTTTCCATGTCATGAGTATACCGCGCAGCTCATGTGGGGTGCGTGTATGTGCTTGCAAATCCTGAATTCTTGTCTAAGATATGGATTTGCCCTCGACTACACCGAAGAAGTTGGTCTCACGGACTTCACCTGCCCGCGTCGATGGCGTATTATGTTCAGCTGTTTGTTTGTAGTTGCAGCCTAAAGCTGCTTGGTTGGAGGAGTTTCCTTTGGCAGTCAAGATTCGCCTTGCTCGTCACGGCGCTAAGAAGCGTCCGTACTACCGTGTCGTCGTCGCCGATTCCCGCGCCCCGCGTGACGGTCGTATCATCGAGGAGGTTGGCCGCTACAACCCGATGACCGCCCCCAAGACCATCAACCTCGACCTCGAGAAGATCGCCGACTGGCAGTCCAAGGGCGCTCAGCTCACCGACGCCGTCGCCGCTCTGGTCAAGGCCGCCAACGAGGGCGAGAAGACCGAGACCGTCGTCAAGAAGTCCAAGAAGCAGCTTGCCAAAGAGGCCGAGGCCGCTAAGGCTGCCGCTGAGGCCGCTGAGGGCGCCGAGGAGTAAATCGTGCCTGAGGTTGACGCTGCACAGCTCGAGGGTGAGGCAATGCTCTCAGATCGCATCGCCGATCTCGTCGAATATCTCGTTGTTCAGATCGTCGACGACCCGGATTCCGTGAGCCTTGAGGTCATCGATGGCGACGACGCCTCCACGATTGAGGTTTCGGTTGCCGAGGATGATGTCGCTAAGGTCATCGGCCGTCGTGGCCGTACCATCAAGGCCATTCGCACGCTCGCCCGTGCACTGGCCGCTCGCCTCGACACTGCTGTCGAGGTAGAGGTTCTGGGCTAGGACCTTGAGGTCCCAGTACAAAAACATCGCCCGTGTGGTCAAGCCACACGGAAGGAAGGGGGAGGTCCTCGCGCAGCCGCTGCGGGGGCTTCCTTCTGTATTAGAGCCTGGTATGCGGGTCGCCCTGACGCCGCCGGCGCTCAAGCGCGACCGCTTTTGCACGGTCGTGTCCGTTACCGATACGGGCGATGGCGATCTGGTCTCGTTTGAGGGCATAGACGACTTGACGGCCGCCGAGGGCATCACCGGATGCTACGTGCTGGCAAATCGTGACGACTTTGAGCTCGATTCGCTCGATGCTGCCTATACCGACCTGATGGGTCGCGAGGTGGTCGACGAGCGCTTCGGTTCGCTCGGCACGATCGTCGAGATCATGTCGACGCCCGCTAACGATGTTTGGGTTGTCGAGGGCGATCGGTACGGCGAGGTGCTGATTCCCGTGATCGAGCAGGTTGTGCTCGATCTTCCCGACACAGGAACAATTTCCGTCCACGTTATGGACGGCCTGATTGATATGGACAAGTAGGGAGGACAACATGCTGATCGAGACCCTTTCGGTCTTTCCCGAGATGTTTGAGCCCGTCATGTCCACATCGATTTTGGGCCGCGCCCGCAAGGCCGGTCTTTTTGATTTTAAGGCGTATAACCTGCGCGACTGGACGCACGACCGTCATCGTACCGTCGATGACGAGCCGTACGGCGGCGGGCAGGGCATGCTCATGAAGGTCGAGCCTATCGCAGAGGCCATCGAGGCCATTAGCGCAGAGGGTCCCAAGCCCACTGTGGTGTTCTTTACCCCCTGTGGCGAGCCTTTTACGCAGCATGTGGCCGAGCGCCTGCTCAAAAGTGAGCGCCTGCTGTTTGTGTGCAGCCGCTACGAGGGCGTCGACGAGCGTGCGTATGCGTATGCCGATGAGCGTCTGTCGATCGGCGACTACGTGCTTACGGGTGGCGAACTTCCCGCTATGGTCGTTGCCGATGCCGTCGTACGCCTGATTCCCGGCGCCCTGGGCGACGAGATGAGCAATGTGGACGAGTCGTTCTCGACCGCCGAGGACGGAGGCCTGCTCGAGTACGCGCAGTACACCCGTCCCGCCGAGTTCAACGGCGAAGGCGTGCCGCCGGTGCTCGTGAGTGGCGATCACGCCAAGGTCGATGCCTGGCGTCGCAAGAACGCCATCGAGCGCACCTGCCGCTGGCGTCCCGATCTGATCGAGACGGCGCGCCTTACGCCCCAGGAGCGTGCGTACGCGCAGGAGATTTTGGACGCTTCGTATTCGCAGAGCGAGGAGTGAGAATGGTTCCATCGCAGCATTCCGCGTTGAGGGGCGCTTTTGAGTGGATCGCGGTCATCGCGATAGCATTGGTCGCCACCTTCTTGATTCGCTCGTTTGTGGTCGAGCCCTTTGTGGTACCCACCGGTTCTATGGAGGACACGATCGAGATTGGCGACCAGATCCTGGCACAAAAGGTGAGCCTCGAGCTCGGTCAGCCTGTCAGCCAAGGCGATATCGTGGTGTTTCACAACCCCGATGGCACCTCCGAGCATGATGTTCTTGTCAAGCGTGTTATTGCCACGGCCGGCCAGACGGTCGACCTGCAGGATGGCAAGGTGGTCGTTGACGGCCAAGCGCTCGACGAGGACTATACGACGGGCATGAGCTGGCCACTTTCGGTCCAAGCGCCCGGCGCTCAGGTAAGCTATCCCTACACCGTTCCCGACGGGTGCGTGTGGGTGATGGGCGACAACCGCGAAAACTCTGCCGACTCACGCTACTTTGGTCCCGTCGATCGCTCTGATTTGATCGCTGTGGCGCTTGTGCGCTACTGGCCGCTCAACCGCATCGGCGCTATCGACTAAAAACCGCTATAGTACAGTACCTAACCGTGTAATCGTTTCGACGAGGGGATATTAGAGGCATGAACGCTTCATCGCTTTCCTTCCAAGACATCATCCTGCGCCTCCAGCAGTACTGGGGCGAGCAGGGCTGCGTCATTATGCAGCCCTACGACTCCGAGGTCGGTGCCGGTACCTTCCATACCGCGACCACGCTGCGCTCGCTCGGTCCCGCCGAGTGGCGCACCTGCTATGCGCAGCCCTGCCGCCGTCCCGCCGACGGCCGCTACGGCGAGAACCCCAACCGCATGCAGCACTACTATCAGTTCCAGGTGCTCATCAAGCCTTCTCCGGTCAACGCCCAGGAGCTCTACCTGGGGTCTCTTGCCGCTATCGGTCTGGACCCCAACGACCATGACGTCCGCTTTGTCGAGGACGACTGGGAGAGCCCGACGCTCGGCGCCTGGGGCCTTGGCTGGGAGGTCTGGCTCAATGGCATGGAGGTCACGCAGTTTACGTACTTCCAGCAGGTGGGCGGCATCGAGGTCGACCCCGTGCCCGTCGAGATCACCTACGGCCTGGAGCGTATCGCCATGTACGCCCAGGGCGTTAACTCGGTCTACGACCTGGTGTGGAGCTACCTGCCCGACGGCACGCCCATGACCTATGGCGACGTGTTCCTGGAGAACGAGCGCGAGTTTAGTGCCTACAACTTTGAGGTCGCCAACGTCGAGATGATGCGTCAGAAGTTTGATGACTACGAGGCCGAGTGCCACTCCTGCCTTGAGCGCAAGCTGCCGCTGCCCGCTTACGACTGCGTCATGAAGTGCAGTCATGCCTTCAACCTGCTCGATGCCCGCGGCGCGCTGTCCGCGGTCGAGCGTGCCAACTACATCCTGCGCGTCCGCGCCGTCGCCAAGGCGTGCTGCGAGGCCTATATGGCCGAGGTCGCCGGAGTCAACGAGAATGCCGACCAGGAAGGCGAGGTGGCGTAAGCCATGGCAGACGCTAAGGATTTCCTGTTTGAAATCGGTACGGAGGAAATGCCCTCTGCACCGCTGAACAATGCCGTCAAGCAGCTTGGCACCATGATCGCCAAGGGTCTCGACGAGGCCGGTCTGGCCCACGGCGAGGTCCGCGTGATCTCGAGCCCGCGCCGCCTGGCTGCACTCGTTGCCGATGTCGCCACCGCGACCGACGAGGTTCACGAGGTCAAGCGCGGCCCCGCGGCCAACATCGCCTTCGATGCCGACGGTAACGCCACCAAGGCCGCCCAGGGCTTCGCCCGCAAGTGCGGTGTGGCTGCCGAGGACCTGGTCCGTCGCGAGGACACTGACGGTCGCGAGTATGTGTTCGCCGAGAAGAACATTCCCTCCGCACCGGCTACCCCGATCCTGACGGCCCTGTGCGAGAAGACCATCGCCGGCCTGCAGTGGCCCAACTACCGCTCCCAGCGCTGGGGCCACGAGCACGCCACGTTCGTGCGTCCGGTCCGTTGGATCTGCTGCCTTTTGGGCGAGGATGTTGTGCCCGTATCGTTTGCCGACGTGACGAGTGGCAACACCACGCGTGGTCATCGCGTACTTGGCCCTGGCGACCATGTGGTTGCCAGCCCCGCTGTTTACGAGCAGGTGCTCGAGGACGCCGGTGTGCTTTCTGCCGAGCGTCGTCGTGAGGCCATCCTCGCCGGTATCGCCGAGGTCGAGGCTGCCCGTCCCGGTTGCCATGTCGATACACCCAAGAAGGTCTTTGAGGAGGTCATTAACCTCTGCGAGTGGCCGACGGTGCTCGTCGGTACCTTCGATGAGGAGTTCCTCAAGGTCCCGCACGAGATTATCTGCGAGTCCATGCTCACCAACCAGCGCTACTTCCCGATCTATGACGGCGAGGGCAAGCTCACGCGTGAGTTCGTGGTCGTTTCCAACAGCAAGCCCGAGAATGCCGAGCGCGTGATTGACGGCAACGAGCGCGTCGTGCGCGCCCGTCTGGACGACGCCAAGTTCTTCTACGAGGAGGACCTGAAGATCTCCCTCGACGAGTTCCGCGAGCGTCTGGCCAAGGTCGCCTTCCAGGAGAAGCTCGGTAGCGTGCTCGCCAAGTCCGAGCGCATCGAGCAGCTCGCGCTCGCTATTGCCCGTGAGGCACACCTGGGTGCTCACCTGGCAGCCGATGCCGCTCGCGCCGCGCACCTGTGCAAGGCCGACCTGGTATCCAACGCCGTCGTCGAGTTCACGAGCCAGCAGGGCGTGATGGGCGGTTATTACGCGACCGCGATGGGGGAGAACGACGAGGTCGCTCATGCTATTCGCGATCACTATCGTCCTCGCTTTGCCGGTGACGAGCTGCCCGAGGGCACCGCTGGCTGCATCGTGGCCTGCGCCGATAAGCTCGATACCATCGCCGGTATCTTTGCCATCGGCGAGCCCCCGACCGGCTCCTCCGACCCCTACGCGCTGCGTCGTGCCGCTATCGGCATCATCAACATCCTGCGCGACCGCCTGCCGATCGACCCCACGTCGCTCATCGACTTCGCCCTCGAGCTCTACAGTGAGCAGGGCATTGAGTTCGACGCCGCCGAGGTCGCCCAGCAGGTTCGTGACTTCTTCCATGGCCGCCTGGTGAGCATGGCCCGCGACGAAAAGGTCCCGGCCGATACCGTTGCCGCCGTCTCTGCGGTGCACATCATCGCCCCGTCCGTCTTCTTCGCCCGCTGCGCCGCCCTCGACGAGGCCCGCAAGAACGACGCCGAGACCTTTGACAACCTGGCGACGGCCTATGCCCGTGCCGCGCATATCTCCAAGCCCGAGCTGGGCGCGGAGTACGACCGCAGCCTGATGGGCGAGGTCGAGCACGCGCTTGCCGATGCCTCCGAGGCTGCTCAGACCGCTGTCGACGACGCCCTTGCTGCCGAGGATTACCCGGCCGCATTTGCCGCCCTTGCCGCCCTGCGCGCCCCCATCGACCGCTTCTTCGACGAGGTCATGGTCATGGACAAGGACGAGCAGCTCCGCGATAATCGCCTTAAGCTGCTCAACCGCTTCGAGGCCGTTTTCTCCGGCATTGCCAACATCGGTGAGCTTGCCCGCAAAAAGTAAGCCAGCCTGCGCGTAAGCGCAAAAGGAGCCCCGCATGGATTGCCCGGTCACCGCTCGTCCCACCGTTATCGTTATCTCCGACTCGCTCGGCGATACCGCTTGTGAGGTGGTGCTTGCGGCGTCCGGGCAATTTGATGAAGGGGCTTTTCGCGTTTTACGTCTGCCCAAGGTGACTTCCGTGGAGCAGGTCAAGTCATTTGTGGGGCCGCGCGTCGATGCCGACCATCGCGATATTGCCGTGTTTCACACCATTGTCGATCCGGCGCTTCGCGCCCGCGTGCTCGATTACCTGGGCATGCTGCATATTCGTTCAGTCGACCTGATTGGCCCGACGCTCGCCGTGCTATCGTCGCTTATCGGTGTGCCGCCCAAGGGCGTTGCCGGCGTGATTCACAAGACCGATGACCGCTACTTCCATCACATCGAGGCCATGGAGTATTTTGTTGAGCACGATGATGGGCGCGGTTGCGACGATCTGTCAGGTGCCGATATCGTGCTGCTGGGCGTATCGCGCACGTCCAAGACACCGCTGTCGATGTATTTGGCCTATCAGGGTTACAAGGTTGCCAATGTTCCTTTGGCCCATGGCATGGAGCCGCCGAAGTCAATTTACGAGGTCGACCCGATGCGGTTGTTCGGACTGATTTCGACTGTCGATGTGATCTCCGGGATTCGCGATAGCCGCTTGGGCGATGACTACGCCCGCGCCGTCGCAGGCTCCTATGCCGAGCCCGAGAGCGTTCGCAGCGAGCTCGAGGAAGCCCGTGCCCTTATGAAGCGCCTGGGCTGCTTTGTGGTGCGTACCGACGGCAAGGCCATCGAGGAGAGCGCTGCCGAGATCATCAGCCACTTGGAGGAAATCCAAGAAGCCCGTGCCCGCCGCGCCGCCCGTCGAGCCTAATAGTAGCAGCATTTTGATAAAGCGATTTATCAAAAATATCGCATCTGACCTGCACTTTCTTACAGTGGTATCTTCATAAGGTAACCACCTTTACCTACCGTTTACCGCCAGTTTTAGCACGTTTACCAAACCGCGTATCCTCTGCTCAAGCCCGTTCAAATCCCGCCGTATAGTTCCCTCACGGCCCGCATCCGGCGGGTCGATTCGTTACCACGGTCGCGCGCGAGAGCGCATGGAAGGGGAAGTATCGTGAGCGATTGCAAGAGGGTTTACCGTTTTGGAACCGATGCCCAGGGCACTTGTGTCACCGAGGGTGACAAGTCCATGAACTTCGTGCTTGGTGGCAAAGGCGCTAATCTTGCCGAGATGAGCCGCATCGGCCTGCCGGTTCCCGGTGGCTTTACCATTACCTGCCAGACCTGCGTCGAGTACTCTGGTGCCGGCAACGTGTGGCCCGTGGGCGCGCTCGACGAGATCGTTGCCGCCGAGGCGGACCTCGAGGCCCGCTGCGGCAAGAAGCTCGGCGACGCCTCCGATCCGCTGCTCGTGTCGGTGCGCTCGGGCGCTCCGTTCTCCATGCCCGGCATGATGGACACGGTCCTCAACCTGGGCCTCAATGACGACTCCGTCCAAGGCCTTATCGCCCAGACGCAGAACCCGCGCTTTGCCTGGGATAGCTATCGTCGCTTTATCCAGATGTTCTCCAACGTCGTCATGGGTGTCGATGCCGACTTGTTCGAGAATGCCCTGACCCAGGCCCGCCTGGTCGCCGGCGTTCGCGTCGACTCCGAGCTTTCGGCTGAGGACCTGCAGGAGCTCGTCGAGACGTTCAAGGGCATTTTCTCCGACAACGTCGAGGCCGCCCTGTACCCCGAGCTCGAGGTCGCCAACGGCAAGTCCGTCTTCCCGCACGATCCGGAGCTTCAGCTGCGCCTTGCTATCCAAGCCGTCTTTGGCAGCTGGATGAACGAGCGCGCCTGCATCTACCGCAAGCAGCACGGCATTTCCGATGACCTTGGCACCGCCGTCAACGTCCAGGCCATGGCCTTTGGCAATAAGGGCGAGACCTCGGCGACCGGTGTCGCCTTTACGCGCAACCCGGCAGACGGCACCAAGGAATTCTACGGCGACTTTCTGGTCAACGCCCAGGGCGAGGACGTCGTCGCCGGCATCCGCAACACCGAGCCCATCGCCGACCTCAAGATCACCCCGGGCCTCGGGTCCGCAGGTGAGGAGCTTGAGCGTGTATTCCTGACGCTTGAGGATCA
This sequence comes from uncultured Collinsella sp., assembly GCA_900546965.1. Lineage (GTDB taxonomy): Bacteria > Actinomycetota > Coriobacteriia > Coriobacteriales > Coriobacteriaceae > Collinsella. The sequence continues at coordinate 18,073 of URFE01000001.1, read as the reverse complement.
CTACCGCGACATGTGCGACATCGAGTTCACCATCGAGCAGGGTAAGCTCTGGATGCTCCAGACCCGCGTGGGCAAGCGTACCGCAACTGCCGCTCTGCGCATCGCTATCGAGATGGTCGAGGAGGGCCTCATCACCCGTGAGGAGGCCGTGAGCCGCATCGATCCCGCGCAGCTCGACCAGCTCCTGCACCCGCAGTTCGACTCCTCCAAGAAGTACGAGGTCCTGGCCAGCGGTCTAAACGCCAGCCCCGGCGCCGCCGTGGGCGAGGTCGTGTTCTCGAGCGATGACGCCGTCGCGCGCGCAAACGAGGGTCATAAGGTTATCTTGGTCCGTTGGGAGACCAACCCCGACGACTTGAAGGGCATGGTCGCCGCCGAGGGCATCCTGACCAGCCACGGTGGCAAGACGAGCCATGCCGCTGTTATCGCCCGCGGTATGGGTACGTCCTGCGTCTGCGGTGTCGAGTGTTTCCATATCGACGCGGCCGAGAAGGTCGTGCGTATCGAGGGCAACGATCGCGTGCTGCACGAGGGCGACATCATCTCCATCGACGGCACTCAGGGTATCGTTGTCGATGGCGCTGTCGATTTGGTATCCGCTGAGCTCACCGACGACCTGGACACCATTCTGTCCTGGGCAGACGAGATTCGCCTGGACGAGACCGACGGTCACGCCAACCACGTGCGCGTCAACGCCGACAACCCCGAGGATGCCGAGCTCGCGCTCGAGTTTGGCGCCGAGGCCATCGGTCTGTGCCGCACCGAGCACATGTTCCTGGGCGATCGCAAGAACATCATCCAGAACTTCATCCTGTCCGACGACGAGGCGGTGAAGCAGCAGGCCCTGGCCGATCTGCTCAAGGTCCAGACTGAGGACTTCTTGGCGATGTTCAAGACCATGTCTGGTCGCGATGTGGTTGTTCGCCTACTCGATCCGCCGCTTCATGAGTTCCTGGATAATCCTCGCGAGCTCGAGGTCACCATCACCAAGAAGGAAGCCGCCGGCGCCAGCGAGGAAGAGCTTGCAGCCCTGCGCGCCCGCCTGCGTCGTATCGACGGCATGGTCGAGTCGAACCCCATGCTCGGCCTGCGCGGCGTTCGCCTGTCCGTCGTCTTTAGCGATCTGCCGCTCATGCAGGTTCGCGCCGTCGCCACGGCCGCTGCCCGCCTTATCAAGGAGGGCGTCGACCCGCATCCCGAGATCATGGTTCCGCTCGTTTCCATCACGGCTGAGCATGTCCAGACTCGCGACGTCATCGAGCGCGTCATCGCCGAGGTTTCCGCCGAGGAGGGCGTCGAGCTCAACATTCCCGTGGGCACGATGCTCGAGCTGCCGCGCGCCTGTATGGTCGCCGACGAGATCGCCCAGCACGCCGATTTCTTCTGCTTTGGCACCAACGACCTTACCCAGACGACCTTCGGTTTCTCGCGTGACGATGCCGAGGCTAAGTTCATCCCGCTGTACATGCATAAGAAGATCTTGAAGGACAACCCCTTCGAGACCATCGACACGGCAGTACTCGAACTGGTGCGCATGGCTGTCGAGAAGGGCCGCGCCACCAACCCCGACATGCACTTTGGCGTGTGCGGCGAGCACGGCGGCGACCTCAAGTCCATCAAGGGCCTGTTTAACGTGGCCGACGTGGACTACGTGTCCTGCTCGCCCTACCGCGTGCCCCTCGCGCGCTTGGCTGCCGCCCAGGCCAAGCTCGAGGCCAAGCGTCCCGCCTAACGTTTTGGGCGTAGACACCTAGTGTAGCCCCCCTTCATGCCGCCCGTCTCATTTGTGAGACGGGCGGTTATCATGTGCGGGTTTTGTCTTTTTGTCTGCGTAAAAAATTGTTCTTGCAGCAGAAACCCGCGCGTGTATACTCGAATACGTTTGTTCAACTACGTGCCGGCCAAGGTGGTACGGCACCTCTAGAAGAGTAAGGAATTGCACATGGATTACATCCGCGCAATCGAGCGTCAGCAGATCCGCGAGGACATTCCTCAGGTTCGCGTCGCCGACAACGTCAAGGTTCACTACCGCATTAAGGAAGGCGACCGCGAGCGCATCCAGGTCTTCCAGGGCGACGTCATCCGCATGGCCGGCGCCGGTGCCCGCGAGACCTTCACCGTCCGCAAGATGTCCTTCGGTGTCGGTGTTGAGCGTACCTTCCCGCTTCACAGCCCCAAGATCGCCAAGCTCGAGGTCGTTCGTCATGGTCGCGTCCGTCGCGCCAAGCTGTACTACCTCCGCGACAAGGTGGGCAAGGCTGCTCGCATCCCCGAGAAGCGCTAAGAAGATCGCAGCGTCTGTCCACTCGGTTGGACACAAGGGTCACCTTCGGGTGGCCCTTCTTTTTATCTGATTTGCATGCAAGGAGGGCCTGGTATGGCCAACATGACGAGCTCGGTTTCGGCATCGCAGGTTGCCGGTGAGTTGGCGAGCGCAACGTTTGAGGAGATTCCCGCCCTCGTGGAGCATTATCGCGAGGACCCGCGCCAGCAGGTGATCAAGGCTTGCGAACGCGCTCTCAAACGCCATGCCAAAGAGCTTGCCGAGCGCGAACGCGTCAATGACATGTACGAGCTTATGCATGAGCTTGGCGGCGATGGGGTGGTCGTTGGTGTCGACGAGGTGGGTCGCGGATCGGTGGCCGGTCCTTTGACGGTATGCGCTGTCTGCCTTCCTATGGAGCCGCGCGTCTGGGGCATCAACGATTCCAAAAAGCTCACGCCGGCGCGCCGCGAGTTGCTCTCAGTGAAGATTGCCGAGGTGGCGACGGCGATTGGTTTTTGCCATATCGCGCCTAAGGATATCGATGAGATGGGCATGGCCCGTGCTATCCGTACCGCCGTTGCGGGCGCCGTGGCCGATACGGGGCTCGAGCCCGATTGCGTGCTTATGGATGGCAACCCCTTGGGCGCCGTTCCTAACGAGCGCGATGTGGTGAAGGGCGATGCCAAGATCGCCTGCATCGCCGCGGCGTCCATCATGGCCAAGGTCACGCGTGACGAGATGATGGTCGAGTACGACGCCGAGTATCCCGAGTACCATCTGGCCGAGTCGAAGGGCTATGCAAGCCCCGAGCATATCGAGGCCATTCGCAAACATGGACTTTGTCCACTGCACCGCGTGAGCTTTTGCGGAAACTTTCTGCAGACTGAGCGCCTTTTCTAGGCTAATTGTGGAGACAGGGACCTCTGACGTTTTATAAACCTGCTGGTAGCGGGCCGTATACAGCACCATTGCTGCGTACGGTCCTTTTTTGACGGCATTTGGTCAGCTTTTGGTTTGCTTCCTGTACTTACCCGCATGAAAGGTGCCCTCATCATCGGGGCAATGCAGTGTGCGGGAAAGGAGACCCCATGAGTGCCGCAAGCAAAAAGAGCAAGACGCAGCAGCTCAAGGAGCGTTGGGAAAACGGCGAGCTCGACTCCGGGGCGATGACGCCCGAGTTTATCAAGGGACTCAGTCCCCGCGAGCTAGGCATGCTGGGCGAGCTGATCACCATCGACTACTTTAACGAGCGCGGCTACACCTTGCTGGAGCAGGGCTATCGTTGCACCGAGGGCGAGGCCGACCTGGTGCTGCTCGATGAGCTCGACGATGTCGTGGTGATGGCCGAGGTCAAGACCAGACGCGTTTCGCTGGATTGCACCACGCGGGTCTTTCCCGAGGAGGCCGTGGACGCCCAAAAACAACGCCGCTACCGCCGCATCGCAAGTTGCTATCTCATGGAGCATTATCCGCTCAAGGCGATTCGCTTCGATGCCGTGGGTGTCACCATCCGCGGCGGGCATATCGCCGAGATCGAGCATCAGTACAACGCGTTCGATTGGCAGGTGTCGTGATGGCGTTCGAGACGTTTGCCGTTCACGCGGCCTGCATCCGCGGCGTCGAGGCGATTCCCGTCACGGTCGAGGTCTCGCTTGCCGGTGGCGTTCCGGGCATTCAGATGCTCGGTATTCCGAGTATGGAGGTGATGGAGTCACGCGGTCGTATTCGCTGCGCGATGCGCTCCGCCGGGTTCGAGATCCCACGCTCGGGCATTACGGTCAACCTGGCGCCCGGCGATATTCGCAAGACCGGTAGCGGCTTTGATCTGCCCATCGCCATCGCGGTTCTAGCGGCCGATGGACAGATTCCCCGTGACAACCTCGATTGCTGCCTTATCGCCGGCGAGCTCGGCTTGGACGGTACGGTGCTTCCTGTCAAGGGCGAGGTGGCGTTTCAGCTATTGGCTCGCGACATGGGGCTGTCTTTTATCGCCGGCAGGTCCGACCAGCATGTGCCACTCGCGGGCGTGGATTGCGGCTTTATCGATCATCTGTCTCAGCTTGCCCATGGCATGGGCGAGGCGGCTCGGCACTATCTGGATTCCGAGAGCGTCGAGGCGACCTTTGAGCCTGAGCTCGACTATGCCGACGTGCTGGGGCAGGAAGTCGCTAAACGCGGCATGGCGCTTGCGGCGGCAGGAGAACTCGGCTTGCTCATGATCGGGTCTCCGGGATCGGGCAAGACGATGCTTGCTCGCCGTATGACCGGCATCCTGCCCGAGCTTTCCGTTGAGGATCAGCAGGAGGCACTGTGCATCCATTCGGTTTTGGGTGAGAACATTGATGGCTTGTTGGCGGGGCACCGCCCCTTCCGCAGTCCCCACCACAGTATTTCGACCGCAGGCCTTATCGGCGGCGGGCGCCCGGTGCACCCGGGTGAGATCAGCCTTGCTCATGGCGGCGTGCTCTTTTTGGACGAGCTTGCCGAGTTTCCCACTGGCGTGCTGCAGACGCTGCGTCAGCCCATCGAGCGCGGCTACGTGAGGATCGTACGCGTCGACGGGGCTTTTACCTTCCCGTCGCGCTTTCAGCTGCTGGCTGCGAGCAATCCCTGCCCCTGCGGCTTTTTGGGCGATCGCGAGGTGCCGTGTCGCTGCTCGGCGGCGATGGTCGAGCGCTATCGGTCTAAACTGCGTGGTCCTTTGGCCGACCGTATCGACATGATGATCGATGTGACCCGTCCCGACCCTCAAGTGATTATCGAGGGTGCGGAGGGCATGTCGTCGGCCGAGTTACGTGACTACGTTGTGCGCGGTCGCGCCTTTCGCGCTTGGCGCGAATCCCGCATGGACGATGCGGATGCCGAGGCCGAGGATGATGAGACGCGGTCCATTGACGGCGTCGTTTCGACCTTCGAGCTCGATGATGCGGCGGAGAAGTGTGTGCTCGGCCTGTCGAAGCGCACGCATCTCACGGGCCGCGGTATCGTGCGCCTGGTGCGTATCGCGCGTACGATCTCAGATGTCGCCGAGAGCGAGCAAGTGACGCAGGACCACGTGCTCGAGGCTGCGATGTACCAGGGAAGGAGGGATCAATGATGGCCGAGGGGACCTTTGAGCTGCATCCAGGTGATGCGTTGTATCCCGAGACTGTTTTGGAGCTTTCTGATGTACCCCAGACGATCTATGTGCGCGGCAACCCCGAGGTGCTTTCGACGCCCGCGCTCTCCATCATCGGCGCGCGCAAGGCCTCGCCGTATGGTCTTGCCGTGGCAGAGCTTGCGGCAAAAGTGGCGGTTGATGCGGGCGTGACGGTTGTTTCGGGCGGCGCGGTCGGTTGTGACCAGGCCTCGGGTTGGGCTGCGGTCAACGCCGGCGGCAAACACGTAGTGGTGCTGGGGACGGGCGCCGACGTGGTCTACCCGCGTTCGAGCGCGGGGCTGATTACGCGCACGCTTGATACGGGTGGCGCGGTCGTGTCGATCTCTCCGTGGGGCATGGGTCCGCGCAAGTTCGCCTTTCCGCGCCGCAATCGCGTGATCGCGGCCCTGTCGCAAGCCCTCTTTGTATCCGAGGCGGGTATGCCTTCTGGGACGTTTTCTACAGCCGAGGCTGCTATGGATTTGGGGCGCGAACTTCTTGCCGTGCCGGGGTCGATCCTATCGCCCGAGTCGCGTGGCACGAATTACCTCATTGCGAACGGTGCCTGCTGCATCGTCGACGAGGAATCTATCGAGATGGCTATCTCACGCATCTACGGAACCCTGCGCTACTCGCGCCCCGATGCTCCCGGCATTGCCGACCTGGATCCAACGCAGCAGACCGTGATGCATGCGCTCATCGCCTCTCCGCTCAAGGTCGACGACATCGCGGCGCTCGTCTCGCTCGATGCTGTCGGCGTACTCAAACTCTTGGGTTCGCTTGAACTCGAGGGCCTTATCGAGCGCATGATGGATGGAAGGTATGCGCCCTCCAAGTTTGCCCTTCACGCCCAGACACCCTTCGGTCACAATGGAAAACGTGTCAATTAGAAAGGTGTTTGCAGATGCAGTTCGATCAGGTGACAGTTATCGGTGGCGGTCTGGCGGGGTCGGAGTGCGCGATCCAGCTGGCAGATCGCGGTTTTGCCGTAAAGCTGTGCGAGATGCGCCCCCAGGTGAGCTCCCCGGCTCACCATACCGATCACCTGGCAGAGCTCGTCTGCTCCAATTCGTTTAAGTCGACCCGTCCGGATTCCGCGGCTGGTTTGCTGAAAGCCGAGCTTGAGCGCATGGGTTCAGTCCTGCTCGATTGCGCCCATCGCGCGGCTGTTCCCGCCGGTGGCGCCTTGGCGGTCGACCGCGTCAAGTTTTCCGAGCTTGTCGAGGCCGAGGTTGCCGCCCGTCCCAATATCGAGGTCGTGCACGGCGAGGTCACGCAGATTCCCGAGGGTCACGTGGTCATTGCCGCGGGCCCGCTGTGTTCACCGGCGCTGAGCGAAGAGGTTATGAAGCTCGTCGGTGGCGATGCCCTTGCGTTCTTCGATGCCGCGGCGCCGATCGTCGACGCCTCCACGCTCGATATGGACGTGCTGTTCTCGCAGTCGCGCTATGAGGAGCAGGGGAGCGGCGACTATCTCAACGCTCCGCTCAATAAGGAGGAGTACGAGGCCTTTATCGAGGCGCTTACCACGGCCGACCGCGTGGTGCTCAAAGACTTTGAGGGCGGCGATTTGTTCCAGGCCTGCCAGCCTGCCGAGGAAGTTGCGCGCACCGGCAAGGACGCCATTCGCTTTGGCGCCATGAAGCCCGTTGGCCTCACCGACCCGCGTACCGGACGTCGCCCCTGGGCGGCGATACAGCTGCGTGCCGAGAACAAGGAGAAGACCGCCTATAACCTGGTGGGCTTCCAGACCAACTTGACCTTTGGCGAGCAGAAGCGCGTCTTCCATATGGTGCCGGGCCTGGAGAACGCTGAGTTCTTCCGCTACGGTGTCATGCATCGCAATACCTTTGTCGACGCTCCGCACGTGCTCGATGGCACCTTTGCCGTGCCCGGTACCGGCGTGCGCCTGGCCGGTCAGATCACCGGCACCGAGGGGTACATGGAAGCCGTGGCGACCGGTCTGCTCGCGGCGCTCAACACCTATGCCGAGGCTATCGGTGCCGCGGGCGTCGAGTTGCCGCGTGTGGGCGCCCTGGGTGCGCTCGTGGGCTATGCGACCGATCCTGCCACCGTGGGCTATCAGCCCATGCATGTCAACTTTGGCCTGGTGCCGCCACTCGAGGATGGTAAGCGCCGCAGCAAGCGCGACCGCTACCAGGCCTATGCGGACCGTGCGCTCGAGGCCCTCGATGCCTACTTGGCCACGCGTTCCGACTTGTTTGGAGGCGACCGGTCATAGCCTTTGACCTGTACGACACCGTCGACTCGTTTATCGCCTATATCGCACGCGTCGAGGGACTTTCTCCCAACACGGTGACGGCCTATGGCTCGAGGCTAGAGCGCTTTGCTGCCTGGTGCGAGCGCGAGGATATTGATGCTTTCGCTGCCGACGTGCGCACCATTCGTCGCTATCTTGCCGAGCTTTCGCGTGAGCAGGTGGCTCACCGAACGCTTGCGGCGCACCTGTCGGCTATCCGATCTCTCTATCGCTGGATGGCTGCCGAGGGGATTGTCGAGGGCGATGCGGTCTCGGCGATCGCGTCGCCCAAGCTGCCGCGTGACCTGCCGGGCGTCCTTACGACCCAGCAGGTCGAGGCGCTGCTCAAGACGCCTGATACCTCGACACCCGCGGGACTGCGCGATGCGGCGATGCTCGAGTTGCTCTATGCCTCGGGTGCCCGCATCTCAGAGCTTGCGGCGCTTAATGTGGAATCCATCTCATGGTCCGAGCGCACGCTGCGCCTGTGGGGCAAGGGAAGCAAGGAGCGCATCGTTCCTCTGTATCGTCGTGCGCTCGATGTGACGCGTCTTTATATTGAAGAGGGGAGGCCGGAGTTGCTCGCTCGGGCAAAGCGCCGCGACCTCGCTACCGGGCCGCATCCGCTGCTTATATCGGCGCGCGGCAATCGCATGAGTGCCGCCATGCTCAGGCGGCGGTTCCATATGCTGGCGACGCTCGCCGGCATTCCGGCTGACATCGCCCCGCATGCGATGCGCCACACCTTTGCGACCGACTTGCTCGAGGGCGGTGCGGACCTGCGCTCGGTTCAAGAGCTGCTAGGTCATGCGAGCCTGTCCACGACGCAGATCTACACGCATCTCACACCCGATCGGCTTAAGCGGGCTGTGGCTCAAGCCCATCCCCGCGGCGAATAGTGGCTGGGACGTCCCGCGCCGCACTCAGGTGTGTGGTTTTGATTGCGGGTTGGCAGGAAGAGGCATTCCTGCTATCATTCATCGGGTTGCTTCACGGCAACATGTTTTTATCACGCACGCGCGGCTACTTCATACCGTGGTGCCCGGGCTTTGGTAGCACATGTCCGGGTTGGTTTTGGAGGATGACCCCGCGCGGAGGCAAACCACAGGAGGTTTAACATGGCTACCAAGATTAATATCCGCACCCTGCTCGAGGCCGGCTGCCACTTCGGTCACCAGACCCGTCGCTGGAACCCCAAGATGAGGCCGTTCATCTTCGGTGAGCGTAACGGCATCTACATCCTCGACCTCAAGCAGACCATTCTCGACGCCGACCAGGCCTACACCTTCGTCAAGAACGTCGCCAAGGGTGGCAACGTGCTGTTCGTCGGCACCAAGAAGCAGGCTCAGGAGGCCGTCAAGAACGCTGCTGAGCGCGCCAACATGCCTTACATCAACCAGCGTTGGCTCGGCGGTATGCTGACCAACTTCGTCACCATCCGCTCCCGCATCAACCGCATGGAGGAGCTCGAGGCCATGGTCGAGGACGGCCGCATGGCTGTTCTGCCCAAGAAGGAGCAGGCTGTTCTCGGCAAGGAGCTCACCAAGCTCCAGACCAACCTCGGTGGCGCCCGCGACATGAAGGGTCTGCCCCAGGCTCTCTTCGTCATCGACACCAAGCGCGAGGAGAACGCCATCAAGGAGGCTCAGCGCCTGAACATCCCCGTCGTCGCTCTGATCGACACCAACTCCGATCCCGACGAGGTCGAGTACGGCATCCCCTGCAACGATGACGCTATCTCCGCTGTCACCCTTATGTGCGAGCTCATGGCTGACGCCTGCCTCGCTGGCTCCGGCAAGGAGCAGGTCTCCGAGGCCGAGATGGCCGCTGAGCCCAAGGCCGAGTAAATCAGTCTTAGTTAATTCTTTTTCATCTCTTTGAAAGGAACCACAATGGCCCAGATTACCGCCGCTATGGTCAAGCAGCTCCGCGAGATGACCGACTCCCCGATGATGGAGTGCAAGAAGGCTCTCGTCGAGGCTGACGGCGACATGGACGCCGCTGTCGACGTTCTGCGTAAGAACGGCCTTGCCAAGGCTGCCAAGAAGGCTGGCCGTGAGACCAACGAGGGCGCTGTCGCCGCGTTCGTCTCCGAGGATGGCAAGACCGGCGCTCTGCTCGAGCTCTCCTGCGAGACCGACTTCGTTGGCTCTAACGCCAAGTTCACCGGCTTTGCTTCCAAGGTCGCTGAGGTTGTCGCTACCACCGAGCCTGCTGACGTCGACGCTCTGCTCGAGAAGCCGATGGGCGAGGAGACCGTTTCCTCCGAGCTCACCGAGATGATTCACATCATGGGCGAGAACATGAAGATCTCCCGCTTCGCTGCCCGCAAGGCCGAGAACGGCGCGCTCGCTTCTTACATCCACATGGGTGGTAAGATCGGCGTCCTCGTCGAGTTCGCCTTCGAGAAGGCCGAGACCGCTCAGGCTGAGTCCTTCAAGACCTTCGCTCACGACGTTGCCCTTCAGGTTGCTGCCGTCGCCCCGATCTGCGCTACCCGCGATCAGGTTCCGGCCGAGACCGTCGAGCACGAGAAGCAGATCTACATGGCCCAGGCTGCCGAGTCCGGCAAGCCCGAGGCTATCCAGGAGAAGATGGCTGTCGGCCGTCTGGAGAAGTTCTACAAGCAGTCCGTGCTCACCGAGCAGGAGTTCATCAAGGACAGCTCCCTCACCATCAAGAAGTACGCTGAGCAGGTCTCCAAGGAGCTCGGCGACACCATTACCGTCGTTGCCTTTGACCGTCTGGTCCGTGGCGAGTAAATAAGCTCTTGTAGCTGGTAATGAGCAGGCTGTGGGTTTTACTCACAGCCTGCTTTTTCATGGCTCTTCTTAGAGCCTTTGATAGAATGTTGAGAGTTCAATCTAAAGGAGGATCGCTTTGTCCGACATCCGATATAAACGCGTGCTTCTTAAGCTTTCCGGCGAAGCGCTGATGGGCGACGGCCAATATGGCATCGACCCCAAGGTTACCGACCATCTTGCTAAGCAGGTCAAGGAGCTGCTCGCCGTTGGCCATGAGGTCGGCGTCGTTGTCGGCGGCGGCAATATTTTCCGCGGCATGGCCGGCGCTGCCGGTGGCATGGAGCGTGCTCAGGCCGACTACATGGGCATGCTGGCAACCGTTATGAACGCGCTCGCCCTGCAGGATGCCTTCGAGCACAACGATGTTCCCTGCCGCGTGATGAGCGCTATCCAGATGAACGAGATCTGTGAGCCCTATATTCGTCGCCGCGCTATCAACCATCTGTCTAAGGGCAACGTCGTCATCTTCGCTGCCGGTTCGGGCAATCCGTACTTTACGACCGACACCGCCGCGGCTCTTCGTGCGTGCGAGATCGGCGCCGAGATTCTGATTAAAGCTACCAAGGTTGACGGCATCTACGACAAGGATCCCGTCAAGTGCGCCGATGCCGTCCGTTTTGACAAGATTACCTATCACGAGGTTCTCGTCCGCGGTCTGCAGGTTATGGATTCCACGGCTACGGCATTGTGCCAGGATAACCGTATGCCGATTTTGGTCCTCAACATCGATGGCGAGGACACCGTCAAGCGCGCGCTTTCGGGTGAGTCCGTCGGCACGCTCGTCTATCAGGAGGATTAAGCATGGCAGAGAACATCACCGCCCATATGGACAAGTCGCTCGAGTCCCTCAAGCATAACTTCTCCAAGGTTCGTACCGGCCGCGCCAATGCCAACATTCTGTCCGACATCACCGTCGATTATTACGGTGTTCCCACGCCGGTCACGCAGGTTGCCGCCGTCAAGACCCCCGAGGCCCACATGCTGCTCATCGAGCCGTGGGACAAGGCACTCATCAATGCTATCGTCAAGGCCATCGGCGCTTCCGATCTGGGTATTACTCCCAACTCCGATGGCACCGTCGTTCGCCTTCCGTTCCCGGCTCCCACTGAGGAGCGCCGTCGCGAGCTCGTCAAGGAGTGCCGCGAGTACGCCGAGCAGGCCAAGGTGTCTATCCGTAACATCCGTCGCGATTTCAACAACAAGCTCGAGCGCGATGAAGAGCTCACCGAGGACGATGTCCGTCGCGAGCAGGCCAAGGTCCAGAAGCACACCGATGAGTATGTCGCCAAGGTCGAGGAGCTTTTGAAGGAAAAAGAAGCCGAGGTCATGGAGATCTAAGGTGCAATACGACGAGCATAAACTGGTCGAGTACTTTGCCGACGCCCCTGCGGGCGTCGGTTTTTCCGACCTTGACCTCAATAACATTCCGCACCATATCTCGTGCATCATGGACGGCAACGGTCGTTGGGCCACGTCGCGCGGTCTTGCGCGCACTGAGGGCCACAAGGCGGGTATCGTCTCCCTTCGCGAGATCATTACCGCCTGCGTGCGCCTGGGCGTCGACGTGCTTTCTGCCTATGCGTTTTCTACCGAAAACTGGAACCGCCCGCAGCATGAGGTCAACGTCTTGATGCACTTGTTTGCCAAGACGTTCATCGACGAGTTGCCGCTTCTGAAGCGCGAAAACGTGCGCGTTGTCTTTTTGGGTGATATTTCCGCGCTGCCCAAGAAGACCCGCGACGTTTTTGAACGCGGTCTTGCCGAGTGCGCCGATCACACCGGTATGACGCTGGCGCTTGCCGTCAACTACGGCGCGCGTGCCGAGATTACCCGCGCTGTCCGTCAGATCGCGCTCGACGTTGCCGCCGGTAAGATTGATCCTGCCGCAATTGATGACGACATGGTGGCTTCCCACCTCTATACCGCCGGCCTTCCCGATCCTGAGCTTGTGATTCGCACCTCTGGTGAGCTGCGCCTTTCGAACTATCTGCTGTGGCAGGTGGCTTATTCCGAGTTCTATGTCACCGATACCTATTGGCCCGACTTTGATCGTTGGGGCCTTGTCGACGCCATTTTGGCCTATCAGGGCCGTGACCGTAGGTTTGGTGGACTGAGCAAGACCGAGGAGGCTTAATCGTGTCCGATCGTCCCAAGGCATCTGCTCCCAAGACGCCTGCGCGCAAAGCTACCGCTGCGGGAGCGCCTACAGCGAAGAGCGGCACCGGTTCGTGGCTGGCGGGCTTTATTACCCGTGCCGCCGCGGGTATCGTCTACGCCGTTGTCTTTATCCTGTGTCTGGTTTTGGGTATCGTGCCCACTGCCATCTTTGTTTCCGTCATGAGCGGTCTGTGCTGCTATGAGTTTTTCCGTATGACGAGGCTCGATGGCAAGATGGCTAACGAGCGCATGGGCATCGCTGCCGCCGTGCTCTTTCCGCTGTCGGCGCTGGGCGATTCGATGTTGCTGAATGCCCTGCTTTTTGCCCTGATGCTCGCTGTGGGCATTTGGTATGTCTGGTCGCCGCGTACCCGCATCTCTGATGTGGCCGTGACGCTCATGGGTCCCATCTACACTGGCTTTATGCTGTCGGCTATCGTGCTGCTGCGCGATGCCGTGCCCGGTTTTGCCGGCGCCCTGCTTTCAGTGGGCGTTTGCGCGTCCCTTTGGGTCTCCGATTCGTTTGCCTACATTGTGGGCAGCCGTATCGGCAAGCACAAGATGGTTCCCAAGATCTCTCCCAAAAAGAGCTGGGAGGGTTTTGTCGGCGGCATCCTGGGCTCGGTTTTGATTTGGCTCATCCTGTGGGCGACGCACTTCTACAAGCTCAGCCTGCCCTATGCGCTGCTGTGCGGCGTGGTCGTGTCCATTTTGGGCGTTATCGGCGACCTTATCGAGTCGCGCATCAAGCGTGGCGTGGGCGTCAAGGATTCCGGCAACCTTATCCCGGGCCATGGCGGCATGCTCGACCGTAGCGACTCGCTTATCTTTGGCTGCATTACCGCTCAGCTGCTTTTGATGATCGGAGGCGTGCTGTAATGTCATTCCAGACGACGTATGGCCCCGATGGACGCCTCCGTGTTGCCATCCTGGGTTGTACGGGCTCTATCGGCACCCAGGCACTCGATGTGTGCCGTCAGCATGCTGATCGCCTGCAGGTGACGGCGCTGTCCGTTAACTCCAGCACCTCTGAGCTCGTTGCCGCTGCCCGCGAGTTCTCGGTTCCGGCGGTTGCCGTGGCCGATGTCGCTCACGGCGATGACGCCGTGCTGCAGGAGTTGCCCGAGGGAACGAAGCTCGGCGTTGGCGCGCAGGCGGTTTGCGAGCTCGCGCGTCGCGACGATGTCGACTGCGTGCTCGTTGCTATTGTGGGCGCCGCCGGTCTCGAGGCGAGCCATGCGGCCTTGACCTCTAATAAGCGCCTTGCCCTTGCCAACAAGGAGTCCCTCGTCGTCGGTGGCGACTTGCTTATGCCGTTGGCACAACCGGGCCAGCTTATTCCAGTCGACTCTGAGCACTCCGCCATCTACCAGTGCTATCTGGGGGAGGACCCACGCGAGGCTCATTGTATTTGGCTTACCTGCTCGGGCGGTCCGTTCTTTGGCCGTACGCGCGACGAGCTCAATCGCGTGACGCGTGCCGATGCCCTCGCACATCCCACGTGGGCCATGGGTGCCAAGATCACCATCGACTCCGCCACCCTCATGAACAAGGGCCTGGAGCGCATTGAGGCCATGCATCTGTTTAACTGCGACCTCGATTTCATTAACGTAGTCGTGCAGCGTCAGTCCAAGATTCACTCTATGGTCGAGTTTGCCGACGGCTCCGTGATGGCGCATCTCGGTGCTTCCGACATGCGTATTCCCATCCAGTTCGCGTTCTCGTATCCCGAGCGTTGGGATACCCCGGCGCCTCGTATCGATTTCCGCGAGCTGGGGCAGCTCACGTTTGATGCTGCCGACATGGATACCTTCCGCTGTCTGGCACTGGCCGAACGTGCCGGCAAGACGGGTGGCACCATGCCGTGCGTGCTCAATGCCGCCAACGAGGTCGCCGTCGATGCCTTCCTGCACGATGGCTGCAACTTTACCGATATCGATCGCATTGTGGAATCCTGCATGGATGCCCACGATATGCAGGCGGTCGATTCGTTTGAGCAGCTTCGCGACATCGATGCATGGGCGCGTGAAAAGGCTGCGCAGGTGCTCGCCGCAACCCGTTCCTAACCCATAAGGATTGCTTTTTCGTTTTATGGATACTGTTCTGAGCGTTCTCTCATCGGTCTTTTGGGGCCTGCTGATGCTTTCCGTCCTTGTGTTTTTGCACGAGGGCGGCCACTTTTTGGCGGCGCGTGCCTGCGGCGTCCGTGTGACCGAGTTCTTTTTGGGCCTGCCGTGTCGCTTTGACATCCATTACACGTCACGTCGCATTGGAACCAAGTTTGGCGTGACCCCGCTGCTGCTGGGTGGCTACGCTGCCATCTGCGGTATGGATCCGACCGACGTCTCGTGCGCCGATCGCGTGCTCGCGGCTATCTATCGTCATGGTCGCGTGACCGTGGCCGACCTTGCCGCCGAGCTCGAGCTATCCGAGGAGGTTGTGCTCGAGGCATGCGCCTTGCTCTTGGGTTGGGGCTCTATCGCGCCTTGGTATGAGGAAGGGGAGAAGCCCTCGCCGAGCTACTATCCCACCAAGTATCAGACGCTGCCACGAGATGCGGCGGGTTACACCACCTTTGACGGCCGCCGTTTCGATCGAGAGCATGCGACTACCGAGGGCGATGTGTGGGAGCTGCCGTGCGGCGAAGCCGAGTTCCTTGCGCAAGAGCGTTCGCATACCTATCTGGGCCAGGGTTTTCTCAAGCGCGCCTTTATGCTGCTCGCGGGCATTCTCGTCAATATCCTGACGGGCTTTTTGCTGCTTATGAGCATCTACTCTATTGCGGGTGTCACCGTGCCGATGGATACCAACGTGATCGGTCAGGTTGACGAGGGGTCTATTGCCGCCAAGGCGGGTATCGAGGGCGGCGACGCGATCCTTTCGGTTGACGGAGTATCGTGCTCTACCTGGATGGACGTTTACGATGCCATCGGCAAGGCCGCCGGCAAGGACGATATCGCCATCGAGTACGAGCGTGACGGCAAGCAGCATTCGACCTCGGTTGCGCTCAAAGAGGACGAGCGCCTAGGTGTGTATGCCTCTACGCAGGTGGTCCGTTTAGACCCCATCACGTCGGCTCGCCTTTCGTTCTCCTATGTCGTGCAGACAGCGGAGGGCGTGATGCGCCTGCTCCAGCCGCAGCATACGATGGAGATTCTCGATCAGTCTTCTTCGATCGTGGGCATTAGCGTTATGTCCTCACAGGCTGCTGCTGCCGGCCCTGCCACGTTCCTTTCGTTTGCCGCCCTCATTTCGTTCTCGCTTGGCTTTATGAACCTGCTGCCCATCCCACCACTCGATGGCGGCAAGCTGGTCATCGAGATCATTCAAAAGATTGCTGGCCGCGAGCTTCCGCTCAAGGTCCAGACGATTGTGAGCTATGTGGGCATCGCGCTCTTTGCGCTGCTGTTTGTCTATATGCTTCGTTCCGACGTCCTTCGATTTATCCTGTAGGGGAGTGTTTGGATTGTCTTTATCCCATCCTTTGCCTCGCGAGTTGACGCGCACCGTGCATGTGGGCGGTGTGCAGATCGGTGGCGGCGCGCCGGTGGTGGTCCAATCCATGACCTGCACCGATACCGCTGACGCCCAGGCAACGCTTGCGCAAGTGTGCGCGTTGGCGCAGGCTGGCTGCGATATCGTGCGTGTGAGCGTGCCCACCGAGGCCGCGCTTGAGGGTTTCCGCACCATCTGTGCCGAGTCTCCGGTGCCGATCGTCGCCGATATTCACTTTAACCATAAGCTCGCCATCGGCGCCGTCGAGGCTGGCGCCGCCAAGCTTCGCATCAATCCCGGCAATATCGGCGATTGGGCTAAGGTCGATGCCGTCATCGACGCCGCCGGCGCTGCGGGCTGTGCGATTCGCATCGGTGTCAACGCCGGCTCACTCGAGCAGGATATCGCTGAGCGCGATGAGCTTACGCAGCCCGAGAAGCTCGTGATGTCGAGCGAGCGCTTCGTCAAGCACTTTGAGGACCGCGGTTTTACGAACATTGTGCTTTCGGCCAAGGCCCATAGCGTGCAAACGACGCTTGATACCTATCGAGCCCTGTCGCGTGAGATTCCCCACGTTCCGCTTCACCTGGGCGTGACGGAGGCGGGGACCAAGCTCCAGGGCACCATCAAGAGCTCTGTAGGCTTGGGTATCTTGCTTTCCGAAGGCATTGGCGACACCATGCGTGTGTCGCTCACAGCCGATCCGGTTGAGGAGCCGCCGGTTGCCTGGGGTATTCTGCAGTCGTTGGGCCTGCGTCGCCGTGGCCCCGAGATTGTCTCGTGCCCCACATGCGCCCGCTGCCAGGTTAACCTTATTCCCATTGCCGAGGAGGTTACCGAGCGGCTTAAGAACTACTCCGCGCCGCTTTCGATCGCTGTGATGGGATGTGTCGTTAATGGCCCCGGCGAGGCTTCTGATGCCGATCTGGGCGTTGCTTGCGGACGTGGTCAGGCCTTGCTCTTTTCGCATGGCCAGATCATTGGTAAAGTAGCTGAGGATCAAATTGTCGACGCGCTTATGGCAGAGGTCGACAAGCTTATTGAGGAGAAATAAATGACCCGAGCAATGTATATGTCTAAGCTCTATGCGCCGACGCTTAAAGAGGATCCGGCGGACGCTGAGCTCGCCAGCCACCGCCTGCTGCTCCGTGCCGGCATGATCCGCAAGGAGGCCGCCGGTCTGTATTCCTACCTGCCGCTCGCATGGCGCTCGATTCGCAAGATCGAGAACATCGTGCGCGACGAGATGGATGCCGCCGGTGCCCAGGAGCTTATGATGCCTATCATGGTCGACGCCGAGTTGTGGCGTGAGTCCGGCCGCATCGACGCCTATGGCAAGGAGCTTGTGCGCTTTGATGACCGCCACGGCCGCGAGTTTGTTCTCGGACCCACGCACGAGGAGACCGTGACTGCCCTGGTGCGCAATGAGCTGCGTTCCTACAAGCAGCTGCCGGTGAACCTCTATCACATCCAGGATAAGTTCCGCGACGAGTTCCGTCCCCGCTTTGGCCTGATGCGCGGTCGCGAGTTCATCATGAAGGACGCCTACAGCTTCTCTGCCACGCAGGAGAGTCTGCAGGAGGAGTATGACAAGATGAAGCAGGCCTACGCTAACATCTGCGAGCGCTGCTATATCAAGGCCCTGCCCGTTGTTGCCGACTCCGGTGAGATCGGTGGCGATACCTCCGTCGAGTACATGGCTTTGGCCGACGCCGGCGAGGCTTCGCTCGTCTACTGCGACGATTGTGGCTTCGCTGCCGACGATGAGGCCGCAAGCACCAAGGTCGTTGTGACTGAGGGCCCCGGCGACGGTACGCTCACCAAGGTCGAGACTCCGGGCATGGGCACCATCGAAGCTGTTGCTAAGTTCTTTGGCTTCCCCGAGAACGGCACGCGCAAGTCGCTGTCTCTTATACACATCTGACGCTGCCGACGACTTAATAGGTGTAGAT